>CAYTID010000020.1:0-27891 GCA_964437735.1 uncultured Ignavibacteriaceae bacterium
TGAAAATCGTCGTTGGATTGCACGCTGTGCGAACGGCGGGATTTCAGCTTTTATTGATCCTTACGGAAGAATTTTTAATAAAACCGGAATGTACTCTCAGGATATTATTTTTAATGAAATTGGATTGTCTGACGAACTAACATATTACACAAGGAATGGTGATTTTTTTTCTCAAATATGTTTATTTTTTATTTCAGTTATTCTCACTGCTTCCGTCAGCCAAAAATTTTATAGGTATATCAGGAGGAATTGATGAAATACATTGATTTACGAAGCGATACAGTAACCAAGCCGACTCAACAAATGCGTGACATTATGCTTAAAGCTGAGGTTGGAGATGATGTATACTGTGAAGATCCTACGGTAAACAGACTTCAGGAAATGGTTGCAACTATGTTTGGAAAAGAAGCAGCCCTTTTTGTTCCGAGCGGCGTAATGGGAAACCAAATATGTATTCGTACTCATACTAACCATGGGGACGAGGTTATTGTTGATATCGATTCTCATATTTTTGTTTATGAAAATGCCGCGCCTGCAGCTTTATCGGGTGTTAGCTTGTTCCCTTTACAGGGACATAATGGTTTAATAACTTCAGAACACGTTGATAGAGCTATTCGGAGTAAGGCATATTATCTTCCTAAAACAAAGTTAATCTGTTTGGAAAATACCCATGGCAGATCGGGTGGAACAAGTTTTCCCATAGAAGAAATTAAAAAGATCCACGAAGTTGCAAGAGAAAATAAATTAAAACTACATCTTGATGGCGCTAGAATTTGGAATGCTTCGGTTGCCTCCGGAATCAGTTTTCAAGAATACGGGAAACTATTTGATTCAATATCCGTTTGTTTCTCAAAAGGTCTGGGAGCACCGATCGGATCAATGATTTTGGGGGATCACGAATTTATTTCTGAAGCATTAGTTTACAGAAAAATGTTCGGCGGAGGAATGAGACAGGTCGGAATAATTGCAGCCGCTGCTCAATATGCCATTGAAAACAACATCGCACGATTGCAGGATGATCATAAAAAAGCAAAAACACTTGCAAAAGGATTACAAAAATTAAAAATATTTAATCTGGATCTCGAGACAGTGCAAACCAATATGGTGATTGCAGATATTGGAAACGGCTTTTTACAGGAAGATATATTACAAAAATTAAAAAAAAATGGAATATTACTCACCCCTGAAAGGACAAACAGCATACGAGCAGTTACACATTTAGATGTTAATGATGCTGATATAGATTTTACCATAAAAACTTTTAACAGATTATTTCAGTGATTATTCTAAATATTAAAAAGAAATAGTATCAAAGGATTTCATTGGTTGATTCTTGGGGTGGGAGTCTGTCAATTTTGTCAAAATTATAAACAAAAAGGTATTACCAATCTACCCAAATTTCATCTAAAAAATTGTATAAAATTGGTGATAAATTGCTAAATCTTTTATAAATCCATGTGATAATTTGGTATTTAGATTTTCAAAAATAACTTGCTTTTCAGGTATTTATTGCGTATTATATACCAGCAGAAAAAGTCCCGGAGATGGGACTTTTTTTTTGAAGAATTTAATACAGTTCAAAATTATTATATAAATTAGCTTAAAAAGATGGAATTAATAGAAAAATTAGAAAATCTGATCATCCCTGTCACCCGGAAACATGATGTTTTTTTGATAGATATCAGTTATCGGGGAGAAGGGGGAAGAAAAGTTCTTGAAATATTTATTGACAATAAGAATGGAATTACGACAGAGATATGTGCGGACATTAGCAACGAATTATCGAAAATTCTTGATGAAGAAAACACACTAAAAGGAAATTATAACTTAAATGTTTCTTCACCCGGTTTAGACCGGCCATTAAAATATATCGAGCAATATTACAAGCATATCGGTCATCCTTTAGAAATCCGCTATCACGATGAAATCGGTATTTTAACAAATACGGAAGGTTTGTTGACAGAAATAAAAGAAAATCTTATAAGTTTGAAAAATGATGATAAAACAGATTTTGTGATTGAATTTAAAAAAATTAACAAAGCAATAGTAAAAACACCCTGGTAAGAATTATTAATAGAATATTGGAGAAAAATAAATGAACTACGATATTGTTGAATCGTTTGCACAGATGGTCCGTGAGAAAGGCGTTGAAAAAGATGTATTACTCAATGTAATTGAGGAAGTATTTGCAACGATCACAAGAAAAAAATACGGGCAGGATGCAAAATTTGACGTTGTTGTTAATATGGATAAAGGCGACATCGAAATATTTTTAGAAAAAGAAATAGTAGAAGAAGTAACCGATCCTGTTACACAAATCGATATTGCCACCGTAAGAGAAAAAAGCGACGAACCCCTCGATGTTGGTGACGATTTCGTGGAAATTGTTAACATTAAAGAATTCGGAAGAAGATTGATCGGCACTGCCAAACAAACATTAAATCAAAAGATAAAAGAAATTGTTAAAGATCTTGTCTATAACGAATACACAAGTTTGATAAATGAAATTGCGGTTGGTGAAATTTATCAGACACGTAAAAGTGAAATTTTACTTATTCATAACAAAAATGAATTGATTCTTCCTAAAAGTGAACAGATACCAAGAGAGAAATACAAAAAGGGAGAATCTCTGAGGGTACTTGTCAAGGAAGTCAGAAAAACAGCGAATGGTGCTTTCGTGATTGTATCAAGATCAGATTCGAAATTTTTGGCTAAACTTTTCGAGCACGAAATTCCCGAAATTTATGACGGAATCATTGAGATTAAAGCTATTTCACGCGAGCCGGGTGAAAGAGCAAAAATTGCCGTTGAATCGCATGATGACCGCATTGATGCTGTTGGTGCCTGTGTCGGTATGAAAGGAGTCCGGATACATTCAATCGTACGCGAACTAAATAATGAAAACATTGATGTGATTAATTACTCAGATGATCCGGTTACGTTAATTTCACGGTCTTTAGCGCCGGCAAAATTAAAAAGCATCGAAGTCGACGAAGCTAATAAAGCATGTAAAATATTTGTCGAAAAAGACCAGATGTCACTGGTAATTGGTAGAAACGGACAAAATATTCGTCTTGCATCGAAAATGTGTGGCTATGATATCCAACTTGAACGTGAATATGATGAAGAAGAATATGATATTGAGATAACAGAATTCCGCGCAGAATTGGGTGAACCGCTCATCGAGAGATTAATGGAGGAAGGATTCGAAACTGTACGTGATGTTATAGATGCCGATCGGAAAGAACTACTAAAAATTGAAGGTCTTACACCACAGAAAATTAAAGAAATTAAAGAATACCTGAAGAACGAACTGGAAGAAGCCGAAATTGAAAACGAAGAGGAGATAAAAACTTATATCGTTACTAAAGATGGCGAAGAATCCACTGAAAACATTGAATCAAAAGAAGACGACGCAAAATAAAAAAAGAAAGTATTTTTAAAAATCTGTATGACAGATAAAACTGAAAAAAAGAAAAAATTATATCAACTGGCTAAAGAGATCAATTTAGCCAGTGAAATACTAGTCGAATTTTTAGCAAAAAAAGGATTCAAGGCTAAAACCGTAAATTCGATTATTACAGAAGAAATGAACGGTCTGATACTTGCTCAGTTCAAAAAAGAGAAGGAAAGTGCCGAAAAACATAATCGGAAAATTCAAACAATTAGAGGCGCTAAAGCGAAAACTGAGAAAAAGGATGAAGCAAAAGAAATTAAGAAAGCAAAACCGGAAAAGGAAGAGATTCACGAGCATGCCAAGTTGGAACTAACAACAGATAAAAAACCCGCCCCGCTGACTGAGGAAGTAATACCGGCAATTTCTGAAAAAGAAATCCAAATACAATCAACCGTAGAAGTACCGGGAGAAGTGATTGAAGAAATCCCTGCTGTTGAAGTAGATGCTGATATCAAAGATGAATCTATTGAGGAGTTGATAGAACCCTCTGAAGAGGAAAAAGTTGAGGAAGTATCTGCTGAAGAAATCGACAATAAAGCAGACGCATTAGATACAATTGTTGACGATGTTGAACCGGTTGTTACCGAAGAGACCAAATCCCGTAAAAAAATAAAATTAACTCCCAAAATGGGATTGACGATAAAGGGTAAGATTGAACTCGCAAAAAAAGCAGAAAAAGAAAAAAAGGCAGAAAAAGAAAAAAAAGCAGAAGAATTAAAAAAGGAAAAGAAGAGTGTTCCGACTCCGGCAGAAGAAATTGATTTAACCAAGAAAAAGAAAAAGAAAAAGAAAATTCGGGATATTAAAAAAGATACAGGCAGAGAAGAGGTAGATGATCTTGAAAAAAAGAAGCGGAAGAAAAAGAAACTCCGTACAGTCGAGGTAAATCAGGAAGAAGTACAAACTGCTATCAAACGTACAATGGCAGAAATGGATGAATCTGCTCTAAGTACACGCGCTTTAGCTCGGAAAAAGAAAAAGAAAGAACGCGCTGAAGCTGAAATGAAGCATCAGGAAGAAATCGAAAAAGGTAAATCAAAACTCAAAGTAACTGAATTTGTTTCGGTAAACGAGCTTTCCAAACTAATGAATGTTGATGTCGCGAGCGTTATAAAAAAATGTATTGAACTGGGATTAATGGTATCGATCAATCAAAGACTAGAAGAGGATACTATAACCCTCGTAGCTGCGGAATTTGGTTTTGAAGTAGAATTTCAGACCGATTTCGAGGAAGGCATACAGATTGAGGAAGAAGAGCCTGAAGAATTACTTGAACCCCGCCCGCCAATTGTTACGGTAATGGGACATGTCGACCATGGTAAGACATCTCTTCTCGATTGGATTCGGCGTGAGAACGTAGTCGCAGGTGAATCCGGAGGAATAACACAGCATATTGGTGCATATTCGGTTGCAGTTGATGAGTCACGAAGTGTTACATTTTTGGATACACCCGGTCACGAAGCATTCACAGCTATGAGAGCGCGCGGGGCTCAATTTACTGACATTGTAGTATTAGTTGTCGCAGCAGATGATGCAGTCATGCCTCAAACAGCCGAAGCAATAAGTCACGCTCAAGCGGCAAATGTTCCAATCATAATCGCAATAAATAAAATTGATAAACCGAATGCCAATATCGAAAAAATAAAACAACAATTATCTGAAAAAAATATTCTGGTTGAAGACTGGGGTGGAAAATATCAATCAGTTGAAATATCGGCTAAGACAGGTAAGAATGTTGATTTATTATTAGAAAAAATTCTACTCGAAGCTGAAATTCTAAATCTCAAAGCAAATCCTAAGACTAAGGCAAGAGGAGCAATAATTGAAACAAAATTAGACAAAGGAAAAGGTATTGTCGCGAGTGTTTTGGTGAAGAAGGGGACTCTTAAAATCGGTGATACATTTATTGCCGGATTCGCATCAGGCAGAGTGCGCGCTATGATGGACGAAAGAAATAAGCGAGTTGAATACGCCAGACCATCAACGCCTGTTCAAATACTTGGTTTTGATTCGATACCTCAAGCAGGCGATTTATTGATGGTTATGGATAATGAGAAGGAAGCCCGTGAAATTAGTATACGACGTCAGCAATTAAAACGCGAACAGGATTTTAGAGAAATCAGAACCATTACGTTAGATAATTTTTCACAAAAAGTTCAAGAAGGCGCAATTAAGGAACTAAAAGTAATTGTTAAAGGTGATGTCGACGGTTCAGTCGGCGCAATTTCTGATTCATTAATGAAAATTTCAAATCCTGAAGTACGGGTTAATGTTATACACAAAGGAGTTGGCGCTATTTCAGAAAGTGATATTCTTCTTGCCGCTGCTTCGACTGCAATTATTATCGGTTTCCATGTTCGTCCGAATTTAAACGCAAGAATATTAGCCGAGCAGGAAAAAGTGGAAATCAGGTTTTATAGTATTATATATGATGTTATAAATGATGTAAAAAAAGGATTGGAAGGATTACTCGAACCCGAAAAGAAAGAAGAGACTCTCGGAACTGTCGAAGTTCGTGATATTTTCAAAATCCCGAAAATAGGAACTATAGCAGGATGTTATGTATTGAATGGGAAAATCGTTCGAAACAATAAAGTGCGTTTACTGCGAGATGGTATCGAAATATTTACCGGCGGAATATCTTCGCTAAAGAGATTTAAAGATGATGTTCGGGAAGTCGACACAGGATATGAATGTGGTATAGGGCTTGACGGATTCAATGATTTAAAAGTCGGAGATACCATTGAAGCTTTTAAAATTGTGGAATTAAAGAGAAAACTCGGATAACCGGATGTCAATCAGAACTGAAAAAGTTTCATCTTTATTGAAACAGGAAATTGGTGCAATTTTATCTCGCGAATACAACACAAAGGAATTTGGTTTTATTACCGTCACCGAAGTGATAATGTCGCCGGATTTAAAAATCGCTAAAGTATATGTAAGTATTTTTGCTCAGGCAGATAACCGAGAAAAATCGCTTAAGATGTTAGCGAACGAAAAGAAACATATCCGCGGTAAACTGGGTTCGATTCTCAGTTTAAAATATACGCCGGATTTACAGTTTTATTTGGACGATACTCTGGATAAAGTCGATACGATTAACAAAATTTTAAAACAAATTCATCAGAATGATAAACCGGAATAATATCTTCCAAGAAAATAAACCTGAAGTAGCTAATTTGATCAGAAACGAGGGATCGTTTTTATTGATGAATAAACCCATCGGTTGGAGTTCTTTTGACGTTGTAAAAAAAATCCGTGTGCATTTTAAAGTCAGTAAAGTTGGTCATGCCGGGACTCTGGATCCTTTAGCCACAGGATTGCTGATAGTTGCAACCGGGAATATGACTAAACAAATTGAACAATTTACAAATCTGCACAAGGAATATAAAGGTGAATTGGTTCTCGGTGCCCAAAGACCAAGTTATGATTGTGAAACTGAAATAGTTGAAGAAAAAGATTATTCTCACCTTACAGATGACGACATCAGAAAAGTATTTTCTGAATTTGTAGGAGTAAGTTTACAAAAACCCCCGATTTATTCCGCAGTAAAGGTCCGGGGAAAGCCATTGTACAAATATGCCCGAGAAGGTAATGATGTATCACTATTGGAACGCGAAATTCAGATAACACATTTAGAACTTATGGAAATAAATATTCCTGTAGTCAAGTTTTCCATTGTCTGTTCTAAAGGAACATATATGAGATCCCTTGTGAATGATATCGGAAACCGCCTCGGATGCGGGGCTTATTTAAAAAGCCTCACAAGAACAAAAATCGGTTCATTTTCTTTATCCGATGCGATCGAAATTGAAGATTTAAAAAAGATTTCTGCCTGACAATGATTGTTGTTAAAACTCTTGATGAAATAGAAAATAATCCCAATACGGTAATAACAATCGGAACTTTTGACGGAATACATAAGGGTCATAGAAAAATAATTAATGAATTGATAACAAGGGCAGAAAAAACAAAAGCCAGAAAAGTATTGATCACATTCGAACCTCATCCTCGTGAGATTGTCGGCAGAGGTCCTACACAGCTTCTGACAACGCTAAAAGAGAGAATCAATATTTTATCTGAATTTGATATTGATATTACATTTGTGGTGAATTTTACATTCGAATTTTCCAGGCTGCCATATGATGAATTTTATAAAAATTATGTTTATAATGGAATAGGCGTTAAAGAAGTAATAATCGGTTACGACCATATGTTCGGTAGAGACAGAGAAGCAAATATTGAACAAATAAAAGAATTAGGAAAAATATATAATTTTACTATCGATTCGATTCCTCCGGTTTCTGTTGACGGAGAAATCGTTAATAGTTCGCTCATAAGAGATATACTTATGAGGGGAGATGTTTGTCATGCAGAAAAATTATTAGGACGGTATTATTCGTTACATGGGAAAATTATTACCGGTGACAAACGGGGGACGATTTTGGGATTTCCTACAGCGAACGTTGCTCCTGATTCGGACAGAAAATTAATTCCCGCCGAGGGGGTGTATTTAGTAAGAGTCTCTATTAACGAAGAAAAATATTTCGGAATGTTAAATATCGGTGTTCGTCCTACTTTCTATTCACAATCCAACAAAGTAATAGAGTTTCATTTATTTGGTTTTAGTAAAGATATTTATGACCAAACCGTAAAAATAGATTTTATTCAAAGACTTAGAAGTGAGATGAAATTTGAATCAAAGGAAGAGTTGATAAAACGACTCAATATCGACAAAATAGAATGTGAAAAAATAATAAATCAATTAACAAAATATTAAAGGAGATAAAATGCCCTTAACAAAAGAGAGGAAACAAGAATTAATCAAAACGTACGGCGATTCGGAAAGTGATTCGGGGAAACCTGAAGTTCAGATATCCATACTTACAGAACGCATTAACGAACTTACAGGACATCTGGATACCAATAAGTTCGATCATCACTCCCGAAGAGGTTTGCTCATGCTTGTCGGTAAACGTCGACGATTATTAGATTATCTTACAAAGAAAGATATTAACAGATATCGCTCAATTATTCAAAAATTAAACATAAGAAAATAACAGAAAAGAAATGATTATAAGAAAAGAAGTAGAAATAGGTGGTCGTATATTTTCTCTTGAAACCGGACTGTTTGCGAAACAAGCGGATGGTGCGGTTATGGCAAAATATTGCGATACCATGGTTCTTGCGACTGTAGTTTCATCAAAAGAAGCCGAAGAAGAACGGGATTATTTTCCATTGCAGGTAGAGTACAGGGAAAAACCTTCCGCCGCAGGAAAAATACCGGGCGGGTTTTTTAAACGTGAAGGCAGACCAACCGAAAAAGAAATTCTCTCATCGAGGTTAATTGACCGCCCGATACGCCCGATGTTTGACAGAAATTACACGAATGAAACTCAAATATTAGTAACCGTTTACTCATCGGATCAGGAACATGACGGAGATACTATCGGAGCAGTAGCGGCCTCTGCCGCTTTAATGGTTTCCGATATTCCTTTTGACGGACCGATCGCGGAAGTTCGTGTCGGAAGGATTGATGGTAATTTGATTATTCATCCTACCTTCAAGCAGCTTGAGATTAGCGATCTGGACATTACTGTAGCCGGTACGTCTGATTCGATTGTTATGGTTGAAGGTGAGACAAAGGAAATTTCAGAAGCAGAATTTCTCGGAGTACTAAAATTCGCACAGGAGTACATTAAGAAGCTGTGTGAATTACAAATTGAATTCGCTCAGGCGGGTGGAAAACAAAAGAGAGAAATCGTAAAACCTGAAATTGATAGTGAATTAGCCGCAACGGTTGTGGAACAATTTCTACCTCGCATCAAACAGCTAAATAGGACTGTACTGAGTAAGGAAGACCGGAGTAAAGCCAGACATTCCGGAGAAGAGGAAATTCAGTTAATTTTAGCTGAAGCGTATCCCGAAAAATCGAAAGCTATTTCTTCTTTGATGCATGACATTGAAAAAGATGACATGCGCAGGATGATAATCGAAGAAGGAAAAAGACTGGATGGAAGAGGCGTAAAAGATATCAGACCAATTTCGAGTCAGATTAGTATCTTACCCAGAACTCATGGTTCGTCCCTGTTCACAAGAGGTGAAACACAAAGTCTCACAACTGTAACATTAGGAACGAAAACCGATGAACAAATTCTTGAAGGATTATTACCTGAAACTACAAAAAGATTTATGCTTCATTATAATTTTCCACCATTCAGCGTTGGTGAAGTCGGAAGGTTAGGCAGCGTTGGCAGAAGAGAAATCGGTCATGGAAACCTCGCAGAACGCGCCCTTAAAAATTTATTACCGCAAGAAAAAGAATTCCCGTACACTGTCCGTATTGTATCTGATATTCTGGAATCTAACGGCTCATCATCGATGGCTACGGTATGCGCAGGATCATTGGCTTTAATGGATGCAGGAGTGAAAATTACAAAGCCGGTTGCAGGTATCGCAATGGGTTTGATCAAAGAAGATTACGGAGTTGCAATATTAAGCGATATTCTTGGCAATGAAGATCATCTTGGCGATATGGATTTTAAAGTCGCTGGTACCGCCGACGGAATCACTGCCGTTCAGATGGATATCAAAGTGAAGGGAATATCATTTGATATTATGGCAACAGCATTAGAACAAGCTCGTGAAGGGAGGCTTCATATCCTGAATAAAATGAATGAAACCATTTCAAATGCCCGCGACGAAATTTCTGTATACGCACCACGGTTAATTTCAATGAAAATTCCTACCGATTTGATCGGTACAGTTATCGGACCCGGTGGAAAAATGATCCGCCAAATAGTAAAAGAATCCGGAGCAGAAATAAATATTGAGGATGACGGAACAATCGTCATTGCCTCGGTATCAAGTGAGGGAAGCGATAAAGCAATTAAAATGATAAACAGCCTCACAGAATTGCCTGAAGTTGGAAAAACATACAAGGGAAAAGTCACACGAATAATGGATTTCGGCGCTTTTGTTGAAATTCTTCCGGGGAAAGAAGGTTTAGTCCACATCTCACGTCTTGATCTCAACCGCGTTGAAAAAGTAACTGATTTATTAAATGTCGGTGATGAAGTTGAAGTTAAATTATTCAGAATAGATAACGAAGGGAGATTGGATTTAAGCCGTAAAGCATTACTACCCGGTTATGATCCGACTAAAGATGTAGAAAAGGAAAGACCTCCGCGCGATAATAAACGTTTCGGCGGTGGAGGTCGAGGTCCAAGAAGATAATAAAAACATAAAGCCCAAATGTGAATATACAAAAAGTTTTACTCATCGTCCTTGACGGATTTGGGTTAGGAACAAATCCGTCAACAGATGCAATAGTTCAGGCAAAAAAACCTTTCATTGATAAATTATTCAGGGAAAATAAATGGACAAAACTTACAACATCAGGTGAGGATGTCGGGCTTCCCGACGGGCAGATGGGGAATTCTGAAGTCGGTCATATGAACATCGGAGCAGGAAGAATAGTATATCAAGATATTACCAGAATAAACCGTGCAATCAGGTATGGAGAATTTTTTCGAAATGAAGCGCTGTTAAGCGCAATGTCCAACGCAAAAAATAATAATTCCGGTCTTCATTTAATTGGATTGGTGTCGGATGGGGGAGTGCATAGCATGAATACCCATTTGTATGCATTATTAGAATTAGCAAAACAAAACGATGTCGAAAAAGTTTTTATTCATGCCTTACTTGATGGTAGAGACACAGCTCCTGATTCCGGGAAAGGTTACTTAAAAGAATTGAATACAAAAATAAACGAAATCGGAATCGGAGAAATTGCCACAGTAATGGGACGATATTATGGTATGGACCGTGACAACAGATGGGATAGGACCGAGATTGCGTATAGAGCATTAATAAATGGAGAAGGAATTCAAAGTGGAAATCCGCTATTATCGCTTCAATCTTCATACAATGAAGGGATCATGGATGAATTTGTAAAACCGATAGTCTGCATGAAAAATGATGTACCGATAGGGAAGATTCAAAAAAATGATTCTGTAATATTTTTTAATTTCCGGACAGACAGGACAAGACAGCTAACAAGGGTATTTTTAGATAGGGGTTTTGATAAGTTTAAAAGAGAACAAATAGAAACGCATTTCGTGACAATGACTCATTACCACGATGATTTTGAATGTCCAGAAGCATTTCCGCCTGTATATTTAAATAAAACACTCGGCGAGGTTATTTCAGAAGCAAGTTTAAAGCAACTACGAATTGCTGAAACTGAAAAATACGCACACGTGACATTTTTTTTAAACGGTGGCAGGGAGGATGTATTCACCGGGGAAGACAGAATATTAGTTCCTTCTCCGAGAGATGTAGCGACATATGATCAAAAACCTGAAATGAGCGCTTATGAAGTGACCGACAAATTAATCGAAGCAATAAAATCTCAAAAATATCATTTCGTTATAGTGAATTATGCAAACTGTGATATGGTCGGTCATTCAGGGATAATGGAAGCTGCAATTAAAGCTGTTCAGGCAGTGGATACTTGTCTTGCTAAACTAATTCCCGTTGCGCAGGAAAGCGGTTGCTATCCTCTGGTAACTTCAGATCATGGGAATGCGGATAAAATGGCTGAAAATACAGGTGAACCGTTTACGGCGCACACAACCAATTTAGTTCCGCTAATTTTTGTACAAAATTCGCCTCTACAATTATTGAAAGAGAAAGGCATACTCGCCGATGTAGCGCCTACTATTTTAAAATTAATGGGATTGCCACAACCAAACGAGATGGATGGAAGCTCGTTGATATAGCGATAATCCGTTCCATATAAAACTACAAAAGAAAAATTACAAACAGAGGCATCTGAATAATCGAAAAGATAGTCACCCTGAGCAAAGTCGAAGGGTGTTTTTGGGTTTAAAAAACATGTTTCGACTCCACTCCGTCCTTCGACAAGCTCAGGACTTCGTTCCGCTCATCATAACAAAATTATAATTATTCAGAAGTCTCAAACAACTATTTTACCATTACACCCTTCTTTGTGTCTGTATATTTTTTATTCTGCTTTACTGCCTCAACCTTAAAGAAATATACTCCAGAAGGATTATCATTATCTAGATAATGTATATTATATTCTCCAGGAGGCAATCGTTGATGGACCAATGTCTGCACCAAACGTCCTAATGCATCATAGACACCCAAATCAACATCACTAGTCCTAGAAATATTCAAAGGAAAAGTAGTAGAAGAATTATAAGGATTAGGATAATTCTGGCCAAGAGAAAAACCTAAAGGAACAGAAGAAGCAATATCATCAAGAGAGACACTGGTGCTTATATCTCTCGTTACTAAGCTATCCGTTCTATACATCGACATATCTGTTCCTATATCTAAGGAGTATGTTAATTCAATCACATGCTTCTCATCAGGATGAAACTTATTTGTTTGATTTCCGTACGAATATGTAACATACTGATCATCAGGAGAAAAAGACCAGAATCCTAAAGATCGTATTATTTCCCTTAAATCAACAGTGTAAGTGCTTACACTGTCGTTTAATGTCTTGTTTATCTCAACCAACACTTTATACAAAACATTATTTGCACGATACCAAGTAGTTACTCCTAATGCTCCTGGAACTGACATCTCATTATTATTCTTATACACATAAGATAATCCTTCAGTACTATCTGTACTCGCTTCTCTATAAGATATTTTTCCTTTACCTGCAGCTAAGACAGAATCCCTTGCCCTATCAATGCTAAACCCAAAATGTGCAGGCATAGAATGAGGATCATTAACATTAGGCCTACGAGGAAAATACCTCTGAACATTAGGAGCCCTACGGAGCGGAATATCATACTTATTATTTGTTGATAACTTGTTAATAACATCCAATGACGCATCATCAATAGCCGAATGCCCCATTGTTTCTTTAAGTTTTTCAAGCTCTGTAGAAGAATAAGTATTAGTTAATATCTTGTTAATAAGTAGAATAGGAAACGTACTCCAAGCAGGACGCGTGGACTGCGATCTAATATACGGGTATGATTTAAAATTCATCATTGTATCATTATTCACAGTAAATACTTTCTCAATAAAATGACTAGTATCAGGACCAGGCTGAAACTCCACACCAAACTTATATGTACCTGAAGGAACACTCAATGAATAATTGCCTGTCGTGCTATCAGACAGTACAGAAAACCTCTGCTGAGTCAAAGTATTCTCCAAAGTAACTCTCCCAAGACCAGGCTGCATAGAAGGAATCTTAGTCAAAACACCAGAAACATTATGCTGAGACCGAGCATAAAAAGGCAATAACAAAGAAAATAAACCAATACCCAAAAACCTCAAAGGACTACCTAAAACATCCTTAGTATTATTAACTAAATCCTCAAGTTTAGCCCTAAAACCATTAAGCATAAACATATAAATTTTTTTTTATCATTATTTATTAAAATTTAAAATATTTTACCGTTTTAATAGCTAATACCTACTAATCCAATTCGATAATGTGGTGCATAAACTTATCAGTTTTTATCTCCCTGAATAACATATCCTGAAATTCGGGACCATATTTATTCAAGAAGGTCAAATAGTTAAGCTCTCTCTCTTGTAAATTTCCATCCGGCAAGAGATAATTTAAAACCTTTTCAATTTGCCTCAAAGCAATTTCGTGTTTCCGATTTTGAGAATTGAGTGTTTTATCTTTCAGAGAATCGAGTGCAAGTTTAATTCTATTTTTAGTTGTATCCAATGCTCCCAGCAAAGTCTGATCAATATAACTTAAACCAAAGTTTAATTCCTTTAAATCTTTTTCAATTTTAGAATATATTTCTTCAAACAATTCTTCGATGTTGACCTCTGAAACAAAATTAATAATATGTTTTTTTATAAAATCTTCACCCGCCAGAACATCCTGAAACTTTAATTCGTATTTTTCTAATATCGAATTTACTTTGTTTTCCAATATTGTAATTGTCGGACGAGGATAAATTATCGGTATACTGACATTAAATTCGTTATAAATCGATTTTAGCTGAGCAAAGTAGGCAATCTCGGATGGTCCGGAGATATATGCAGCTGTCGGTAATAGAAAATCCTGGCAAATAGGGCGGAGGATAACATTAGGGGAGAGTAATTCGGGTGTTTCTGCTGCTGTTTTAAGCATTTCTTCACGTGATAAAAATTTTCGTGTTCCTTTTAAACTGAAATCATTTTCACGTGGTTCAATAAGGTATCTGCCACCTTTATAAAAATAAAATAAATTAAAAGCCCTTGGCTTAATTTGGGCATGGTAATTATTTTCCAATTCAGCGCTTTGTTGAATTACTGTCTGCGAAGTTTTTGGAAAGGTTTCAAATTCCTGAACAAAAATCGGTGAGAGGATGTCTTTTATTTCTTTATCATTACTTGAAATAAATATTATACCTGATTGCGGAAAAAGTCGTTCAATAAATTTTATAAATGATTTCTCTAAATTATTTTCATTATCGTAAGTTGCATTAATCAGTTCGAATATATTATTTTTAAATTCAGTATTTAAGAGGGAGTTAAAAAGTTTATCTTTAAAAATCTCAACGGCTTCTCCGGGAATGACTTGTCCTGCGGGTCGATGTTTATAAAATTTCTCATCAAGCTCGAGTTGTAATTTTTCTATTTTATTTTGTGCATTTACGACTTTTATCTGACTGACTTCTTCGAAGTCGTGGTCCTCACCTTCGAGCCAAAAAACAGGGACAAAATTATTGTTTGGCAAAACTGTATTTAAATGTTCGACGAGTTTTAAGAGAGATATGATTTTAATGATTGTGTATAAAGGTCCGCCGATTACGCCGACTTGTTGTCCGGTAACTATTGCATATGTTTTTTCATGTGCAAGTTTTTCAATATTTAAAATTGTATTGTGGGAGCAGCCAAATTGGGTATTTTGCCTTAGTAAAATTCTAACAATATTTTCTCTTTGGGTATAGTTGGAGTCGATTTTCTTACAGCGGTCTCTAAAACTATCAATCGAATTAAAATCATATTCAAAATACTTATGGACTTTTTGATAGTCGGTGATATAATCAATAAATAATTTTGAAAATCCTCCGATATTGGGAAAATCCCGATAATCGATCCATTTCATATTATTTTATATGCTTTTGAGTATTCCTGAAATTAATTTAGTAAATTTTTCCTTTACCATATTTGCTACCTCAGTTACCTCTGCATGAGATAGTTTTGCTCCGGTTACGCCTGTTGCATAATTAGTAATGCACGAAAATCCAGCTACTTTCATCCCTAAGTTTCTTGCTAAAGTAGCTTCGTTAACCGTTGACATTCCGACTGCATCACCGCCGATTCTCCTGACCATTTCTACTTCTGAAGCAGTTTCGTAGGATGGTCCTTTAACGGATACATAAACTCCTTCACGCAATGTGACATTTATTTTTTTTGAAATATCTAAAATTTTATGTATCAGATTCGTATCATATATTGAATTAATTTTCTGTTTATTTTTGTTGTAAGAATATTTTAAGGGATTTTCAAAAGTTAGATTAATATGGTCTTTTATCAGCATTAAATCGCCGGGATGAAAAAAACGATTCACACCACCTGCTGCATTTGTCATTATTATTTTCTTTACGCCTATTGTATTCACCAGAAAGATAGGGTAGAGGATTGTTCCCAAATCACCCGTTTCATAATAGTGAACACGTCCCTGAAGCGCCAGTATCGGTTTACTGCCGAGTTTTCCAAATATCAATTTGCCCCGATGTCCTTCAACAGTAGATTTTGGATAATGAGGAATCTCTGAAGTATCGATAATAGTATCTATATTCAGATGCTCCGCAAATCCTCCGAGTCCGGAACCCAATACAATTCCGTTTTCCGGTTTCATTTTTGAGAATGATCTGATGAATTTTATTGATTCTCTTAATTTTATTTTTAATTCTTTATCCAAGTAATATGCCCGCTATTGTTGCAGTTAGTAACGTTGCAAGTGAACCACCTAACACAGCTCTCAAGCCGAGAACTGCTAAATCTTTTCTCCTGTGTGGAGCCATCGGGCTGATACCGCCAATCTGTATCGCGATAGAAGAAAAATTAGCAAATCCGCATAAAGCAAAAGTTGCCATATAGATTGATTTTTGACTTAAAGCCTGGTTTTTAATCATATTTGCCAAATCAAGGTAAGCAACAAATTCGTTTAAAACTATTTTTGTTCCGATCAAGCTACCAAAATTGAGTGAATCCGACCAGGGAACACCGATTCCAAATGCAAGAAATTGTAAAATCAAACCAAATATTAATTGCATGCTAAGCGGTTGATTAAATTGTGCCATCATATATTCGTTGATTCCACCAATATTTCCAATTGCATTTAATATAAAATTAACCATAGCAATCAGAGCAATGAATGCTATCAGCATGGCACCGACATTTAATGATAATTGCAAACCGTCAGAAGCCCCACCGGCGGCAGCCTCTATAACATTGTTTGCTTGCTTTTCAACATTTATTTTAACAGAACCCTTGGTCAGGGGTTCTTCAACTTCCGGATAAATAATTTTTGAAATCGCTAGTCCTGCCGGTGCAGCCATAACACTAGCTGCCAATAATTGAATGGCGAAATTAATTTGTGCTTGAGTTAGTTCAATATTTTGTGCATCTGCGAATGAAACTCCAAGCATCTGGATGTACGCAGCCATTACTCCACCGGCTATTGTTGCCATACCGCCAACCATTATGGTAAGTAGTTCAGACTGAGTCATCGTACCGACATAAGGACGGATGAGAAGGGGAGCTTCTGTTTGCCCTACAAAAATGTTAGCTGAATTTGATAACGATTCAGCGCCGCTTGTTCCCATCAGACGAATCATTATCCAAGCCATTCCTTGTACTATTTTTTGCAATATGCCAAGATAATAAAGTATTGAGGTTATTGAGGATACAAAGATGATTGTTGGAAGAACTTGAAAAGCAAAATAAAAACCTAAACTTTCAGGCCCCGAATTAATAGCTAATTTTCCAAAAACAAATTTTGCACCTTCTGTTGTAAATCCAAGTAAGCTGACTACGGCGCTACCAAGCCATTCAAGAATCAACTTTGGCCAGCCCAAAGGAGCAAAAAAATCAGCTATTACACTACTTTTAATTATAAAGATTGCAAATGTGAGCTGAATTAATAATCCTACACCAACTAATCGCCAATTAATTCGCTTTTTGTTATTCGAGAAAAGAAATGCAATTCCAATAATGACAAAAATACCTATGATTCCCCTAAGTAATGATATTATATCCATTAGATTTCTAAATATTTTCTGTTACATTATGACATTTACGACATCTTGCTTCATACACATCCTTAGCGCCTATAACAACTAATTCTTGTTGTCGTGTTATCCGTTGTGTCCGATCAGCCGGATTTCCACAAACCACGCATATTGCTAATGTTTTGGTAATATACTCTGCGACTGCTAATAGCTGTGGAATAGGTCCGAAAGGCTTGCCCCTATAATCCTGATCTAAGCCCGCAATAATTACACGTTTCCCTTCATTAGCGAGGATTTCACTTATTTCTATTATCTCTGAAGAGAAAAATTGTGCTTCATCGATTCCTACAACGTGTGCATCTTTTGATAATTCGAGTATATCGCGTGGATTCTCAACCACTGTTGAACGTAATGATTGCGTATTATGAGAAACGATATGATCAGAACTGTATCTTGTATCTACTTTTGGTTTGAAAATTAACACAATTTGTTTTGCAATTTGTGCTCTTCTGAGTCGTCGGATTAATTCTTCGGTTTTACCACTGAACATACAACCGCACACAACTTCAATCCAACCTACTTCTTTCGGAGCATTGTGAGGGGTTAATTCCATAAATATTACTCCAAATTTTTTGAAGTGAAAGGGTGAGGTAACAGTTTATCCATATTTAATACCAGTTGTTTTCCTTTGCCATTAATCAAAATAATTTCGATGTCACCGGCGAGATCAGATATTACCTGCCTACATGCTCCGCACGGAGTTGTAAAACCATTTTCATCAGTGGCAATTGCAAGAGCTATAAATTTTTTTTCACCTTCGGAAATAGCTTTAAAAATAGCTGTCCGCTCTGCACATATTGTAAGCGAATATGAGCTGTTTTCGATGTTACATCCGGTGAAAATTTTTCCGCTTTTAGTTAATAGGGCAGCGCCAACACGGAATTTTGAATATGGAGAAAAGGAAAATCGTTTTGCTTTTCTGGATGCTGTAATAAGTTCTTTGTAATCCATATCTTAAATTTTTTAAAAATTTATGAAAAATATATACAAAATTTTTATGAATAACAAGAGAGAATCTACAATAAATGAGGAATTTACTTCCTCTTAAGAGTTATTTTCGTGATCCCTTGAGCCGAGTGATTAACCGCACCATATGTATTTCCGAACAAAACAATCCTCCGGCAGCTACCGAACTATGTTTAAGGGCACCTTAAAAAACTAAAGGTAAATAAAAAATTTAAACACTTAGGCACTAAGATCACTTTGGAACACTAAGGATTTTTTGTTTTTTTAGTGATACTATGTGCCCTGAGTGTCTTAGTGGTGAGTTTTCAGAGGTTCCCTTAAGTAACATTCACCTATAGTGGTTAAATTTTTTATATTTTTCGTGCGATTTAAATTTTTCTAACTTTATGGTGAACGCTTTGTTTAGATGAGCTAATAGTAAAGTTGAAAGGATTATATAATTCCATTCGTGAAACATAAAACATATTTGTGATACGCCTTTAACAAAAAAGCAATCTACTGGGCAAAAACAGTTGATATTAAGTAAAGTATTTTCTATATTTTTCAAGAAAATTAAAATACCATATTGGCAAGGAAAAAATTAAATACTTTAAAAAAATATCTCATAATATTTTTTATTATTGCTGTTTTGTTCATTATTGTGGATTCAATTCTCCTGCCATGGTATGTTAACAGGGATGGTGTTGTAAATGTGCCGAATTTAGCAGGTGTAAAGTATGAAGAGGCAGTTTCTTCATTAGAGGAATTAGGGCTTGATCCCCGACAAGCAGGAATGCGATACGATGATAAATATCCTGCCGGTGTTGTAATTACTCAAAATCCCTCTGAGGGAGCAATTGTTAAAAAGGGGAGAAGAGTATATCTTACCGTTAGTGGGGGAGATCAGTTAGTAATTGTACCCAATTTGAAAGGCAAATCGATAAGAGACGCTAAATTCTCGCTTGAAAGACTTGGATTGATATTAGGTGAAATGGAATATGATTTTTCGGGAGATTTTCCTGAAAACACAATCAAAGACCAATCGATTTCTGCCGGAACAGAAATTAAAAAAAAATCGCACATCTCAGTGATTATTAGTCAAGGTAAAAATACTAACCAAATTGTCGTACCCGACCTGGTTGGTAAATCCTTAGCCGCAGCCGAACAATTAATAATCCAATCCGGATTTACTGTCGGACATATTATATATCAACAATCAAAGATTCTTTTACCTAATACAGTTGTCGAGCAATCCCCACGTGAAGGTGAACTTACAACTCAAGGATACCCTATCGACCTTTTCGTAACAAAAATTGAAGAGCAAAAGTAACAGAAAAAAATATTATGAAAAAAATATCGATTTCCGCATCAATATTATCTGCTGATTTTTCGAATTTAAAGGAACAAATACGTTTAGTTGAAAAGGGAGGCGCCGATCTGATCCATCTTGATGTAATGGATGGACATTTTGTTCCCAATATAACTTTCGGACCGCAAATCGCTCGAACAATAAAATCTATTACTAAGTTAAAACTCGACACGCATCTTATGATTGAGAAACCTGAGAGATATATTGAAGATTTTGCAAGAGCCGGTTCGGAATTTATTACTGTCCATGTAGAAACCTGTCCACATCTTCACCGGACAATTCAACAAATAAAAGGACACGGGATCAAAGCCGGTGTCACGCTTAATCCATCAACTTCAGTAACAAGCTTAATGGAAATATTTCCATTTGTAGACATGATATTAGTAATGACGGTTAATCCCGGATTTGGAGGACAGAGGTTCATAAAACAGATGATTGAAAAAATCCAAACTATCTCACGTCTGAGAGATAATATTAATTCTGATATTTTAATTGAGGTTGACGGAGGAGTTGACGAAAAAAATGCCCGTGATATAATTGAAGCCGGAGCAGATATTTTGGTTGCCGGTTATTCGATTTTCAGTAAAAATAATATATCGGAAGCTGTTAGAAGTTTACGAAAATCTGCCATTTCTAAATAAATATTTATGGATTATCAAACAATTGATTTCTTAAAAGAAGAGAATATCGGAAAAGTATTTTTAAATCGTCCGGATAAGAGAAATGCTCTGAATGATGATCTTATAAGAGAATTGACTGAATGCCTCAGTCATATTTCAAAAAACCCGAATATTAAAGCTTGTATACTTACAGGAAACGGTGAAGCATTTTGTTCTGGAGCCGATCTGGAATTCTTAAAAAAAATTTCTAAATATTCCCTTGAAGAAAATCAGGAAGATTCACGTAAATTATTAAAGCTTTATTCACTGATTTACGGACTTAAAAAGCCTGTAGTAGCTATGGTGAACGGACCGGCTTTAGCAGGCGGATGCGGCTTAGCGACCGTTTGCGATTTTGTTATTGCATCAAAGGAAAATTCGAAATTCGGTTATCCTGAAGTTAAAATCGGATTCATTCCGGCAATAGTTATGCTTTTTTTAATCAAACGAATCGGAGAAGGAAAAGCAAGAGACCTGGTTTTAAGCGGGAAAATAATATCAGGCGATGAAGCTTTAAATATCGGCTTGATCACGCATACTGTCGAACACTCCAAACTATCTGAATTCACTACAAAATTTACAACGAATTTAATCGAGAACAATAGTTTAATGGCAATGGGCTTATGTAAGGAGATGTTGGCAGATTTTGGTGATATGGATTTTACCAAATCACTGGAATATGCAGCAAATATGAATGCAGTAACACGAATGACGGATGATTGTAAAAAAGGGATTGAGGCATTTTTAAAAAAAGAAAAAATAAAATGGTCAGAAAGGATAGATTAATTTCAAATGGATATTGATCTAAAAAAATATATTCGTGATATACCAAATTTTCCAAAACCGGGGATTGTTTTTCGCGATATAACAACTCTTTTGAAAAATTCTGATGCTCTAAACAAGACAGTCGAATTACTTTACGAAGAATATAAAAATAAAGGTATTCAAAAGGTTGTTGGAATTGAATCACGAGGGTTTATTATGGGAGCAATTCTTGCTCACAAACTCGGGGCAGGTTTAGTTATTATCAGAAAACCCGGTAAACTTCCGGCTGACACGCTAAGAGCAGAATATAAACTGGAATATGGGACAGACGCAATTGAGATACATAAAGATGCCATATCAGCAGGTGAGAGAATATTGCTTCATGATGATTTGCTGGCGACAGGAGGAACGATAAATGCTGCCGCTCAATTGGTCGAGACTTTAGGTGGTAATATTGTTGGAATTTCATTTTTAATAGAGTTAACTTTTTTAAAGGGGAGAGAGCTTTTAAAAAAATTTAACGTCTCTTCATTAATTAAATATGCCAGTGAATAATGGATCGATTATCGAAAAATAAAACGCGGGAGATTTATTTTATAAAAATTCATGGAGCCGGTAATGATTTTATTTTAATTGATAACTTTGAAAATAAATATAAGTTTGACTTACCTAAATTAGCTCGTAAGGTATGTCCAAGAAGAATCGGGATCGGAGCTGATGGTTTATTGGTTATCGAAAAGAGTAAAAAAGCTGATTTTAAAATGAGATACTTAAACGCTGACGGTACTGAAGTCGGGATGTGCGGAAACGGTGGTAGATGCATATCGTTTTATGCATTTAATAATCTGCTGAAAAATAAGAAAAAGTTATCATTTGAAGCATTGAATAAAATATATCTTGCCGAATTAGTTGGTAAAAATATACGTTTAATAATGAACAATCCCACTGATTTCAGAACTGATCTTGAAATCAAACATAAAAATACAAATATCAAATTTGATTTTCTAAATACGGGAGCACCACACGTTTGCATATTTACAAGCAAAAATCCTATTTTAAACAATAAGAATTTTGCTGACATGGATATAATCGATATCGGAAAATTTCTCAGATACCATAAGTATTTTTCTCCGGAAGGTACAAATGTTAACTTTATAAAGATTAGAGGAGTAGGAAATATAGATATTCGTACGTATGAACGTGGAGTTGAAGATGAGACACTCTCATGTGGGACTGGTTCGATTGCTTGTGGGATTTTAAGTGCACTACGATATAATTGGAAACCTCCGATAGTAGTAAATACACTAAATAAATTCAAATTAATAATTGATTTCAAATTGCACAATAATAAATTATCTAATGTATCACTTGAAGGTGCAAGTCAGATAGTATATTCAGGAATTTTTAAAATTTAATGTCGAAAGAAAATTTTTAGATGAATAATCATTATCATTTTATAATAAATCCAACCGCAGGACGAGGAAAAACATATAAAGCGATTAAAGATGTCAGGAAAATATTAAGTAATCTGAATATTGATCACAAAATTTCGATTACAAAATCAAAAGGACATGCCACAAAAATCGCCAAACAAGCCATAAGTGAGAGTAATATCATCGTTGCGGTTGGCGGTGACGGGACTGTAAACGAAGTTGCAAATGGTTTAGTAAGTTCCGATTCGGCACTTGGTGTTATACCGCTCGGCTCAGGCAATGATTTTGCAAAAGTTGTTAATATGCCCTTAAATTTAAGAGAATCGATTAATATTTTGTTAAAAAATCAGATTAAAACCATTGATGTTGGCAAAATTATTACGAGTATAAATCATTCATGTAAATCAAATATTTATGATGATCGCTATTTTATAAATACTGTCGGTATTGGCTTTGATGCTGTCGTTGCAAATGAAAGCGCTAAGATCAAATATGTGAGGGGATTACCGTTATATATTACAGCTCTAATTAGAGCCTTATTAAAATATAAAACACCAAATTTTTCAGTAAATATTGACGGAAAGCTCTATGAGGAAAAATTCTTTCTGATTACAATAGGTAACGGAACATGTTCTGGTGGTGGTTTTTATTTAACACCGGATGCAATCCTCGATGATGGAATTTTTGATATCTGTTATGTAAATGATTTAAATATTTTTAAAATATTAAAAATATTTCCGAGCGTGTTAAAAGGATCGCATGGAAAATTCAGTGAAGTAAATTTTTTAAAGACAACTAATTTAATGATAGATTCAAAAGAAATGTTTTATGTACATGCAGATGGGGAAATTGTTGGCAACAATGTAAACAGAGCAAAAATTAAGATGTTACAGGCAGGGATCAAAGTTGTACACGGATAAGCAGTATTTTATATTTGCCAATAATATATATTATGTAAAGTAATTCATATTGTTATTAATCAAAGTCTCAAGATTCATTATCCCCTTCCAAAGGTTTTTACTATGACAATTTAAAAAAACATTTCAATCATTTAAATTGTCTAATGCTCTCCGCTAAACTTTGTAAGATACGAGTGCTTGTTAAATTCTATATTTATTCTAATTCACAGATTTCCTAAAATATTACATTTGAGAGTTTTGGTCGCGAAGTTTGGATTCTAACAGAGGAAAATATTTTTCTGTATCAGAATACTTCGCCACCCGCCCTTACGGTTGTTTCAATTCAAAATTCTCTGAATGTGCTCCCAATACCATTCGCCAAACCATTTCCGATAGCAATAAATCTGGCAATTTCATTAATGGGCAAGCAAGTGGACCCCTATCTAAATTTTTTTAAAAAAAATCCCGTTTCTTGAATAAGAAAACGGGATTTAAATAAAAATCAAAAAGGATATTAGAAACCGAATCCTAAATTAATACCAAACAGATTTGTTGAATTTTTGTATTTTCCATTGAAAGGAATCGCTGAATCTGTTACGTCATTCTCAAATGAAATGTATTGATAGGCTGCATCAACACGAATATTTGACGTGAATTGATAACCAAGACCCAGTGTGAATTCATGTCTGTCGGCTCCCGGAAGTGATGGGTCCATATACTTAGTGTTAATAGGCGAACCGTCGAATACATAACCCGCACGGAATGCAAAGGCATCCATCCGGTATTCTCCGCCAAATCTGAATGTAAATGAATTTTCCCAATTTTTCGCAGTCGCTAAATCTCTCCAGGCAGTAGTATTTTTTACAAAATCAACGGCTAAAGTATCATAGCTTTCCCATCCGACATATTGGAAATCAGCATTCAAAGTTAAATTATCCATCGCATTGTATGAGATACCTGCACGTAGGTCGTAAGGCATAGTAATCTTGGATACTCCTTTTCCTTCAGGAAATAAATCAGAGTGTCCAATCGGGAATCCGGTTGGTTTGGCGGGTAATCCCGTAAATGATAAATCACCATCAAATTCAATTTCTGCATTGTGACGATAAGCCAAGCCTAATGATAGTTCGTTCATTGGTTTGTATAATAAACCGATATTAAATGTGTACGCAGCTTTTCCGTCTCCCTCCAATTTGATACCAACGTTAGGTGCTGCTGGTAAGCTAACACCAGGAGCTAATGGGATTGCAGGAATATCAATTGTTTGTTGAAATAATACACTGGATAATATATATGTAATCCCTGCACCAATGGATAAATTATCCATTACTTGATAGGCAACAGTCGGATTGATGTAGAAAGTTCGTAATTCAGTTTTCACTGCCAAAGACTTTCCGATCCATGTTGAGGGCCATTCTGACCCAAGCCCATAAGGATTATAAACGCCAAGACCGAATGATAATCCATTATCCATTCCGTATACACCATAAATATTGATTGGTGTAAATGTCTTCTCAACAGCCGATGTTTTGGTCGTAAGAGGTTTCGGACCGGTAAAATCAACTTTGGGCATAATAAATGTAGTTCCGGCTAAAAAGTTAATACCTTTCAGATTTGCTAAACCTGCCGCATTAAAATAAATTGCTGAGGCATCGGAAGCTTGTCCGACAAATGCATGTCCCATACCCATGGCTCTGGCATTTTGAGTCCCCGTCAGGAATCCGCCCGCAAAACTTTGCTGAACCAGCAGAGTACAAATTAAAAGCAAACCGAATGCAATGTTAATAATTTTTTTCATACACATCTCCAAAAATTGTTAGTGATATTGTTATTTAAGAACGCATATTTGACTGGATAGTTTAAATAAAAAACTTTTAAAAGTCAAGTTTATTCGATCATTATCAAATTTTGCCCCTTCTCAACAGTGGCTTTTTCACTTACGTGCATCTCTTTAATTTCTCCTGAAACAGGCGATTTTATCTCGTTTTCCATCTTCATAGCTTCCAAAATTAATAATCCCTGCCCTTGTTGAATTTTGTCGCCAAGTTTTACTTCGAGCTTTAATATTAATCCCGGCATCGGAGCTTTTACAAATGTTCGTTTAGGACCTTTATCAATCGACTCCTCAAATTTATGAATTAATTGTTCACTTTCATCCTCAATTTCGACTTCAAAATTTTTGTTCTTTACTTCTCCGACATAAAAAGAATTTTTGTCTTTTTTTATACTTATTTCAAAAACTTTATTATTTAATAGGATTGAAAAGATGTTTTCTTTAAATATTTCAATATTAACATTATTTATTTTACCATTAATTGATATCTTTTCTTCGGAAATAAAATCTATTTCAAAGATTCGGTCATTAATTTTCACTTTAAATTCAGCCATTTCCGCCTCTAAGATTAGCTATTCTTTTCATTTTCCATTTGTTTTCGTTATTACCTTCATTTATGAGAACTGGATTGATTGAACTAAATTTTTTATAATGGCAAGCGGCGACTGCGAGTGCCTTTAATAATTCTTCGTCTTCTATTTCAAATTGGTATTTATCAAAATTATCTTTTATAAAATGAGTGTCGAATGTTCCTTTAATAAATAGGTCATGGTTAATTATCCGATTACAGGCTTGAATATTTGTTTTAACTCCATTTAAATCATATTCTTCTAAAGCTCTTGTCATTCGTTCGATAGCTTCATCCCGGCTATCAGCCCAAACAAGTAATTTTGAAATCATCGGATCATAATAAACAGAAATTTCATTTCCTTCCTCAACACCTCTGTCTTCCCGAATACCTAGTCCCTGTGGTGCCCTGATTTTTGTTATTTTACCGATGGAGGGTAAAAAATCGTTTTCAGAGTCCTCGGCATAAATTCTACACTCAATAGCATGTCCGCGAAATTTGATATCCTCTTGTTTTAACCTGAGTGGTTCTCCCATTGCAATATGTAATTGCTCTTTTACAAGGTCAACACCGGTAATTAATTCTGTTACAGGGTGTTCGACTTGTAAACGTGTGTTCATTTCCAGAAAATAATAATTCAACGATTTATCGATTAAGAACTCGATAGTCCCTGCGTTTACGTAACCAGTGCTTTTAGCCGCTTTTACTGCTGCTTCACCCATTTTATTACGCATTTCAGGAGTTACTATGGAAGATGGAGATTCTTCAATGATTTTCTGATGTCGGCGTTGAATCGAACATTCTCTTTCACCAAGATGAATAACATTTCCGAACTTATCTGCAAGAATCTGAAACTCAATGTGTCGGGGATTTTCAAGATATTTTTCGATATATACCCTATCATCGCTGAATGCCGATTTTGTTTCTGACTTTGCTCCTCTGAAAGCAGATTGTATATCTGTTTCTTTTTCAACAATCCTCATCCCCTTTCCCCCACCACCTCCGGCAGCTTTGAGTAGGATCGGATAATCGTATATTTTTGCAAAATTAATAGCCTCGAAAACATTTTCAATTGGGTCTTCAGTACCCGGAACGACCGGAACACCCGCAGATTTTACGAGCTTTCTGGCTGAAGTTTTATCACCCATTGCTTTAATTGCTGATGCCGGCGGACCAACAAAAATAATCCCGTTATCTGTAACCATTTTTGAAAATTCAGCATTCTCAGACAAAAAACCATATCCGGGATGAATGGCATCAACAGATGACCTTAAGGCTATATCAATAATTTTTTGTTTTTGTAAATATGTTTCAGCCGGAGTAGCCTTCCCAATACAAAATGCTTCATCAGCCAATCGTACATGCGGCATTAAACGATCTACCTCCGAATAGATGGCAACGGTCTTGATTTTCATTTCTTTGCAAGCCCTGATAATTCTTACTGTAATCTCACCGCGATTGGCTATAAGAAGTTTATTTATCCGTTTAATCATTTTAACTCCGCTATCGTAACTCCTCTGCCACCTTCATTCCATTCACCAAAACGAAATGATTTAACAGTAGAGTTTCTCTTTAAATACTCTGTAATTTTCTTTTGCAATGCTCCGGTTCCTTTACCATGAATAATATCAACTCTGTGCACACCTTTTAATATGGCTCTATCAA
>CAYTID010000021.1:0-27472 GCA_964437735.1 uncultured Ignavibacteriaceae bacterium
GGAGAAATATTAATTACAAAACCTCCTGTCATATCAATAGAAAAAATAACCGATAATGAAATTATTGTCGACTGTGATAATTTAAACAGCATCAATAATTTTATTGTTTATGGGAAAAGATACGGGACTACAGAGTGGAAAAAACAGATTATTCCGAATGGAACATTTTTATTTAAGGGAACAAAAGTTGGTTTTCCTTTCGAAAAAGGAAATAATTCAGTATTAAAAATTATAGCAGAAAACAAATCCGGCGCCGAATCGACCCCTGTATTTTATCATCTAAATAAATCCGACGGGAGTAATTACAATTCATTAAAAATTAAGAAAGATTTTTTTCACGATTATGTTATTATTACCGTTGAGACGGCGGGAGAATTTACTGAAGCGCCCGTGATTCAGATAACCGAAGGATCGTCGATCAGAACTTTGAAAACCAAAGCAGTTGATATTAAAAAATACCAAATTCAATTTATACCTTCTTTTAATCACTCCGGAAAAAGATTTTTAAAAATTAATGCGGAAGTGAATGGCAGAAAAATTGTAGAATCTGATAATTTCGAATTATTTCCGGTATTACACGATAGTTCGGGCTCATTTACTGCAGGGAAATTATTTTTTTCATATAAAGCGGGAGCGGTATTCAAACCAGTTTTTCTGAGAGTTGATTCAACTTTGGTTGGTGAAAAAAAAATATACTCAATCTATCCACAGGATCTTTTGCTGAATAAAGGATTATCCGTTTCAGTTAAACCGGAAAACCATAACGATGGATTGTTTTTTGCACATTCAGGCAAATGGAGATTTCAAACAAATAACATTGATATTAAAACCGGAAATCTCACAGCCTCATTAACACGGACTTTAACCGACATTAGTTTGATGACAGACAACCAAAAACCATTTATAAGCAAACTTGTCGTTAAAGCCAGAAATCAAAAACCTTTTTTTTCTTTCAGATACGGCGATTCAGTATCAGGCATTGATTATGAAATTTTTCAGGTTCACATTAACGATAAGCTGATAATTCCTGAAGTTAATGTTGAAAATAAAAGAGTTTCGTTTGAATCAGAAGAAAAATTCAAAAAAGGAAATCATACATTAAAAATAGATATATCGGACAAAGCCGGAAATAGAAATCAGTTAATAACAAATTTCAGAGTTCAATAAATGTCGCAATTACCAAAAACTTACACACCAAAAGAAGCCGAAGAAAAATGGTATAAATTTTGGGAAGAAAATAATTTTTTCCATGCTGAAGCAAATTCTAAGAAACAACCATATACAATTTTTATTCCTCCTCCGAATGTTACCGGAATTTTAACAATGGGTCACGTTTTAAACAATACGATTCAGGATGTTTTTGTACGCTGGAAACGCATGCATGGTTTTGAAACCTTATGGATGCCCGGCACAGACCATGCCGGAATAGCTACTCAAAATGTTGTAGAAAAATCACTTTTGAAAGAGGGCAAAACGCGCCATGATTTAGGAAGAGAAAAATTTCTTGAAGTAGTTTGGAAGTGGAAAGAAGAATATGGTGGAACGATTATAAAACAATTGAAAAAACTCGGTACTTCCTGTGATTGGGAAAGAGAACGCTTTACAATGGACGATGGACTATCGGAAGCAGTCCAGGAAGTATTCATACGGCTCTTCAATAAAGGTCTGATATATCGAGGTAAGTATATAATTAATTGGTGTCCCAAAGATCATACAGCAATAAGCGATGACGAAGTAAACCATATAGAGCAAAACGGACATTTATGGTTTATAAAATATCCGATAATTAATTCCGAAGAATTTATCATTGTTGCAACGACGAGGCCCGAAACGATGCTTGGCGATACCGCCGTAGCAGTTAATCCTAATGACGACCGGTATAAACATTTAATCGGGAAAAAAGTAGCTTTGCCTTTGACCGATAGGATAATTCCCATCATCGCAGATGATTTTGTCGATCCGGCTTTCGGGACAGGTATGGTGAAGGTTACTCCGGCACATGATCCTAATGATTACTGGATCGGACAACGACATAATCTACCTCAGATCAATATTTTTGACTCGTCGGCAAATATCAACGAAAACGCTCCAATAAAATATTTGGGAAAAGATAGATTTGAAGTCCGAATAGAGGTTGTTAAAGATCTTACATCTCTTAACCTTATATCAAAAATTGATAACCATGTCAATTCAGTAGGAAGATGTTACAGGTGCGACACAATCATAGAGCCGTATCTTTCAGACCAATGGTTTGTAAAAATGAAACCGCTCGCCGAGCCGGCATTAAAAGTTGTACAGAACGGAACAATCAAATTCCATCCCGACAGGTGGGTAAAAGTTTATGAACATTGGATGACAAATATTCGTGATTGGTGCATATCGCGTCAGCTTTGGTGGGGACATCGAATTCCTGTTTGGTACTGTACGTGCGATGGCTGTGATCATATGACTGCAAGCAAAACCGAGCCGAAAGAAAAATGCCCGAAATGTGGTTGCATTCAATACAGGCAGGATGAAGATGTTCTCGATACCTGGGCTTCATCTTGGCTTTGGCCCTTCTCAACACTCGGCTGGCCTAAAGATAATCAGGATTTACGTTATTTCTATCCTTCCGATACATTAGTTACTGGTCCGGATATAATTTTCTTCTGGGTTGCCCGTATGATTATTGCAGGAATAGAATTTACAAAAGATATTCCTTTACCTGATGGTTCAGCCAGATCGACTGATGAACAAATTGTTCCGTTCAAGGATGTATATTTTACAAGTATTATACGGGATGACCAAGGAAGAAAAATGAGCAAATCTCTCGGTAATTCTCCCGATCCGCTTGATGTAATTTCAGAATACGGTGCCGATGCTCTCCGTTTTACCGTGCTTTATCTTGCTCCGCTCGGACAAGACGTTTTGTATTCAAACGATAAGTGCGAACTTGGCAGGAACTTCGCCAATAAGATCTGGAATGCCGGACGTTTTTTATTGATGAACGCCGAACAGATTCCTGAATTCGAATACATAAGTGCTGATAAAGTTTGTGAAAATTATTTAGACCTCGCCGATAGATGGATTTTATCACGATTAAATTCAACAATTTCCGATCTCAATAAAGCTCTGGATAATTTTTATATCAACGATGCTACAAAAATTCTTTATGAGTTTATATGGCATGACTACTGTGATTGGTATGTAGAATTAATAAAGACTCGTTTATACGGAAGCGAGACAATCGATGTTAAAAAAGTCGTTCTTGACAGAGCGTTATTCATATATGAACAGGCACTGAAATTACTCCATCCGTTTATGCCGTTTGTTACTGAGGAAATTTGGCAAACTATAGCAAAACGCGAATCGGGTGAGAGTATTATGATTTCAAAATTTCCTGATGCGCGGGAGAATTGGATAGATAAAGAAACTGAACTTGATTCTAAATTCATGCAGGATATAGTAAACGCTGTCAGAACTATCAGAGGTGAATTGGATGTACCGCCTTCAAAAAATATTAATATTTTACTAAATTTTCATGACCCGGAAAAAGAAAAGCATTTTTTAAAATATGAAAGCTATCTGAAGCGGTTGACTAAAGCGACCGACGTTATTTTAATGAAAGAAAATGAAAAACCACGCCACGCGGCATGTTCAGTATTTGAAGGTGTTGAAATTTTTATTCCACTTGAAGGAATAATCGACTTTGATGTGGAGCGGGGACGAATTGAAAAAGAAATAACACGGGTCAAATCAATGCTTGTTGGTGTAAAAAACAAACTCGCAAATGAAAGTTTTATAAGCAAAGCTCCAAATGAAGTTGTTGAAAACGAGAGAAAAAAAATGGAAAGCTTTAAACTCACACTCGAAAAGTTGGAAAAGAATTTGGAGAGTATAAGTTGAGATGGAAGTGTTTTAAAGAGCATGATTCTGTCCAGAATTACATCTATATTTAAATGTAACAAATACAGAACTTGTTAAAAGTGTAGAAGAATTGTAAGACCGTTACCTGGTTACAAAAAACGGAAAAGATGCTGCTGTCCTTCTCAGCGCTGAGGAATATGAGAGTTTACTGGAATCGCTTGACATCTTAGCAAATAAAAAAGAAGTACGCGCAATCGCTGAGCCTGAATCACAGGCGAGGCACGGGGAAAACATATCACTAAGTAAATATTTAGCAAGTAAAAATAATAATGCTAAAAGGAAAAGCAAACATTGAACATCGAGTTCACTAAAAAAGCAGTTGACTACCTCGATTCACTCGAATATTCACAACCAAAATATTTCAATCGCATCTTAACGAAAATTCAATCGCATGAAGATGATCCTCAATCCGGTAAGTGCCTTGTCGGTCCGTTAAAGGGAAAATATTCTCTCAAAGTTGGAGACTACCGATAATTTACAAAATTGTTGGTAACATAATTTTGATCTTGACTGTCGATCATCGGCGGGAGGTATATAAATAAAAACTACTCAGATTTTCTTGAGGTTTTTACAAAATTTTCAAAAACAATTTTCTTTTTATTTATAATTTCTCGTTTGCCTAGAAAAGACATGTCAATATTTTGGAATACATTTCTGATCGGCAACATCTATATTTATTTTTTATGTTGATAATAATCCCCGGGATAAAATATCTAAATATTCTCCAACTTGTGAAACATGAAAATCTTTTATTAGTTTATCTTGGGATGTCAACGGCAGATTTAGTTTTTCAATTGGAAATAGTAATATATCGTGGGAATATTTACTCGCTAGTACTTTATCATACTCGGGACCATATATTGTTACCAATTCGTCATTTTTGATAGATCCTAGTATTTTCAGTAATTGATTCATTAGAGGGGATCCAAAACCACCCAATGCATACAAATCGCTTAATGTCATACCATCTAATTGTCCTAAGCGGAAAATTGAATGTATGCGAAATATTTTTTTTTAATAACACTGATATATCAAGATATTTAATACAATTGTTCTTCCGATAAACATGTAAAATAATAGTTCTAATCTTTTTTTAACCAAATAATTTTCTTAAGTACTCGTTCAAGTGGTTTAAAATCCATATCGCCGGTTACAAGAACAGCTTTATATTTTAGTGCAAGAGCAGCACAAAAACTATCAGCTAAAGGAATGCTAAATTCAGCTTTCAATAACGCTGCATCTTCAGATAAATCACAATCAACATCAACTACTTTTAATGAGCTTTCGCTTTCAAATTGTTTTGTCGCCGCAATCCCTGATTTACCTTGAATCTGATTTACTTTATATAATATCTCTGCCCAATTAACAACACTAATTAAAACATCTTTATTTTCGTCTGCAGCTTTAGCAATAATTTCTTCAACAATCCCGGCACTGGGTTCGTCGAATAATAGTGCTAAAACTGCAGAACTATCAAGAACCGTATTTACCAAGCTTCTGCTCCTCTCTTTTTTTATCAGCTTTCCTATCAGTGTACAATTGCTCGGTTGCGGATTTTTGTCCTGGTTTTAGTTTTAGAATACCACGAAATTTTTTAATTGACTCTTTCGTTATTGGTTTCAATATTATTTGCTTATTGTTTTCGTCGTAGACTATTTTTATTCGTGTACCTTCATTTATACCCAACTTAGTGCGCAACTTTGAGGGGATCACTATTTGTCCTTTTGTTGTTGCAATAGTTTCCATCTTTTTATCCTTTTCTTATTTTCAATAATAATATAAATATTTCATCAATGTAAGTCAAATTTTATATTTCTTACATTATAAAGAATCTCTAAATTATAATATTCATCCTACTTTCTTTTTGGAATTCTACCATTTTTTTCGTATTATTTATACAAATAAACCTTGATGAAAGGCTTTGGATGCCTCAGGCAAGTTGTTCAGCTTGAGGCTTTTTTTATCTTCATAACTAACAATAATTTATGAAAAATAGTATAAATATTAGAAATATAGCCATTATCGCGCATGTTGACCATGGAAAAACAACTCTCGTTGACCACATGCTGCGTCAAACCGGAACTTTTCGTGAAAATCAGGAAGTCGTTAAACGGGTCATGGATTCAAATGAGTTGGAAAAGGAACGCGGTATAACCATTCTTGCGAAAAACACTGCAATTTTCTATAAACCGGAAAACGGTAGGGAAACGATAAAAATAAACATCGTCGATACACCCGGACATTCCGACTTTGCGGGGGAGGTTGAGAGAACGCTGAAAATGGTTGACGGTGTTCTTCTTCTGGTGGATGCTGCTGAAGGACCTTTACCGGGAACAAAATTTGTATTAAAAAAATCGCTCGATTTAAATTTACAGCCGATTGTTGTGATAAACAAAATCGACCGCAAAGATGCCAGAGCTCACGCAGTATTGGATGAAGTTTTTGAATTATTCATTTCACTTGGGGCAAATTCACAACAACTTGATTTCCCGACGATCTATTGTGTAGCTAAACAAGGAATAGCAAAATTTGAAGTCGAGGATGAAGGTATAAATCTTGAACCTCTTTTCAAATCAATTGTGGAAAAGATTCCACCGCCCCCATCTGATATCGAATCCCCGTTTCAAATGCTCGTGACAACCATAGATTACAACGACTATCTCGGGCGCTTAGGAATAGGTCGTATACAGCGAGGTGCAATCCGCTTGGGTTCTCCTATGAAGATTATTCACAGAGAAGGAACGATTGACGATGCACGTGTAACAAAAATATATACTTTCTCGGGATTAAAAAGAATCGAGGTTGATGAAGCTTTTGCAGGAGATATAATAGCGATTGCCGGAATGGAAGATGTTGACATCGGTGAAACAATCGCCGACGCATCCGACGCTACTCCACTACCATTTGTAACGATTGAAGAACCCACACTCTCTATGAATTTTGTAGTAAACAATTCTCCTTTCGCCGGTCAGGAGGGTAAATATGTTACTACACGTCATCTGGGTGAGCGCCTCACACGCGAATTGCGCTCCAATGTCAGTCTGAAAGTTGAACTAACTGACAGCCCGGATGTTTTTAAAGTCAGCGGCAGAGGTGAATTGCACCTGGGTATTTTAATCGAAACGATGCGGAGGGAAGGATACGAATTTCAAGTGACAGCTCCTCAGGTAATATTCAAAATGATCGACGACGTATTATGTGAACCGATGGAACATGTTATTGTTGACGTTCCGGATGAATTCGCAGGAGTTGTTATTCAGAATATAGGCAGCCGTAAAGGGATCATGAAAAACCTGATACAAATTCAAGGTAATACACGATTGGAATTTATCGTCCCTGCACGTGGACTCCTGGGCTTTCGCTCGGAATTCATGACTGAAACGAAGGGAACGGGAATTCTACATCACAATTTCCATGGTTATGAACCCTATAAGGGAGAGGTAACAACACGTCATAAAGGAGCTGTGATATCGCTTGAAGACGGAGTAGCAACTGCATATGCAATGTATAAACTTCAGGAACGAATGCGTTTCTATATCGAGCCCGGCACACGTGTCTATAAAGGAATGATTGTTGGCGAGAATTCAAGAGATGAAGATTCTATCGTCAATATTTGCCGGACAAAACAATTAACTAACATGCGGGCTTCTGGTGCGGACGAAGCAATTCGTTTGGAACCACCGCAAATCCATTCACTTGAACAAGCTATTGAATGGATAACCGGAGATGAATATGTTGAAGTAACTCCTAAATCATTGCGATTGCGAAAAAAGTATCTTGATCACAATGAACGCTCCAGAATGTCCAAGAAAATTTCAGACCCTACCATCGCTGAATAATTAACACAATTCAACGATACTTCTAATAATATCGGTTAACAGTTTGAAAATAAAAAAGAGACGACTAAATGGCGTCTCTTTTTAAATTATTAACCCCAATAAAAAAATAACCTTACGACAAATGCGGAGTTATTTTTTCAACAATTTTATTTTTCGGAACAGCGCCGACCATCTGGTCAACTACTTGTCCACCTTTAATTATTAACAATGTTGGTATGCTTCTAATACCATAACTCATTGCCGTTTTCGGGTTTGAGTCGACATCTAATTTAGCTACTTTTAATTTCCCGTTGTATTCTTTTGCAATTTCTTCAACGACCGGAGCTATCATTTTACAAGGTCCGCACCACACCGCCCAAAAATCAATTAATACAGGTACTTCCGATTTTAAGACTTCATTTTCAAAGGTAACATCAGTGATTTCCAATGGTTTCATATTTCTCCTTTATTCTATATCAATATTTGTTCTGTTATAAAAATAAAAAAAATTGTAGACTTTTACAATTATCCGAATTTTATTAAGCCTTTACCGAACAATTTTTCTACTTCTCTGATAAATCCTTCAGTCGGAGATATCAAAAATTTATTGATGCTGAAAACCTGAGCCTTATCGTCATTAATCCCTTTGACTTCAAAAACCAGCGGCATTTTCCCTCTATGTTTTTCAAATACATTCTTTAATTTATCAATATTTTTTAACTCAAATTCATTTACATCGAAGGAGATGATAATTCTCTTTGCAAATTTTTCAACTACCTTTTCCAGTGGAATCAATTCATCGGCGAGTATCTTAATTTTATCGCCTGTTACATCAGCTTTTCCGCTTACCAAAAGCATAGCATCATCTTGGATTAACGAGGAATATTTTTCAAAAATTTTTGCAAACACAATTACTTCGCCGTATCCGCTAAAATCTTCCATATTTAAAAATGCCATTGTATTTCCGTTCCGGTCAACTTTTCTCTTGACACCGGAAATTATCCCGCAAACTTTAACCATTGCTCCGCTTTTTACTCCATCCTGTCCGTTAAAGCGGGCTGTCGAAAAAGAATTAATTATTATTTCATGCTTTATTAATGGGTGTCCTGATACATAAAAACCCAAAACTTGTTTCTCATAACCCAATACTTCCGAATCACTCCATGGTGCAACATGATTTAGAACAGGATATTGAACAGCTGTTTCCTGAATCTTACCTGTTTCGAATAAAGTTGATTGTCCGATTAATTCTGAGCTCTGTTTTTTTTGACCGAATTGGGAAGCACGTTCCAGATTTTCGAATATCTGGGCACGGTGTGACCCAAATGAATCCAACGCTCCGGACATTGTTAAACCTTCGAGAGTTTTTTTATTAACAGTCCTGGAATCAACTCTGCCGCAAAAGTCAAACAAATTATCAAATTTTTTATCCTTTCTGGCTTTTATTATATTTTCAACTGCACCGACCCCGACATTCTTTATTGCGCTCAAACCGAACCTGATACCTTCCGGAGTACTAGTGAAATTAACATCACTCTCATTCACATCAGGGGGAAGTATATTAATTCCCATTCGGTTAGCTTCTTCAATTAACTTGACAATATATTCCCTATCTCCTATCTCCGCCGACATCATTGCAGCGAGATATATTGCAGGATAATAAGCTTTTAAATAGGCAGTTTGATAAGCGACAACGGCATAAACGACACTGTGGGATTTGTTAAAACCATAAGAGGCAAATTTTTCAATCATATCGAAAATTTCACCGGCAAGTTTCTTTGCAATTCCCTTTGAAATTGCCCCTTGAATAAATTCATCTTTTTGACGCGCCATCAATCCTTTATCCTTTTTACCCATAGCGCGCCTCATTATATCAGCTTTTGCTAATGAGAAACCTGCAATTTCACTGGCTATTTTCATTACCTGCTCCTGGTAAACAATAATGCCATATGTTTCTCTTAAGATTGGTTCAAGGATCGGATGTAGATATTGAATTTTCTGTACCCCGTGTTTTCGCTTGATGAAATCATCAATCATCTCCATCGGACCTGGTCGGTAAAGAGCATTCATCGCAACCAACTCTTTGATTGAAGTCGGTTTCAGCTTCCTTAACGACTCACGCATTCCGGCCGACTCAAACTGAAATACTCCTATTGTATTTCCTTTTTGAAAAAGTTCGAGAACTTCTGGGTCATCTTCAGGAATATTATCGATGTCAATTTTTACGGAATAGTTCTGCTCAATAATTTTTAAAGCATTTGCTATAATCGTCAAAGTTCTCAAACCGAGAAAATCCATTTTCAGCAAACCAACCGTTTCGAGGTCGTTCATATAATACTGTGTCATCGGTTCAGTTTGCGGAGTCGCATACAGCGGAACAAAATTACTGATATCTCCCGGAGCTATAACAACACCCGAAGCATGCATCGAAGCATTTCTGTTCATCCCTTCAAGTACCAAAGATATTTCAATCAGTTCCTTAATCCGGGGGTCTTTACTCTCTTTTACCCATTTGAGTTCAGGGGTTGTTTTAAGCGCTTCTTCTAATCCGGCTACTTTTCCCTGAATTTGGGGGATCAATTTTGTTATCGAATCGACTACACTTAGTTCTATTCCTAGAACACGTCCCACATCCTTGATCACTGCTCTGGTGGATAAAGTTCCGAAAGTAATTATCTGAGCGACAGCATTCTCACCGTACTTTTCTTTGACATATTTTATTACCTGATCCCTCTTATCATCAGCAAAATCAACATCGATATCGGGCATGCTTACACGTTCTGGATTTAAGAATCGCTCAAATAACAGATCGTATTTGAATGGGTCGACATTGATAATTCCCAGAGCGTAAGAAACAAGACTTCCTGCGGCGCTGCCTCTTCCCGGTCCGACTAATATTTCCATTTTTTTTGCTGCATTGATAAAATCCTGAACAACCAGAAAATAATTTGAATATCTCATCTTCTTTATCACGGACAGTTCGTGGCTTAATCGTGCTTCAATTTCCGGCGTGATAATTTCGTAACGAGTTTTAATTTTTTCGAATGTTAAATTTTCCAGATAATCATCGTAGTTATCTATTCCGCTTTCACTTGGTATCGGAAATTCGGGAATATAAGGCTCGGAAGGTCTGATATCATAATTTTCTATCTTCGAATCAACTTCCAGAGTTGATTCGATCGCTTCCGGATAATATTTAAATAACTCACTCATTTCCGAACCCGATTTAAAATAAAGCTGATCGGTTTGATATTTAAGTTCTCTATAATTCAAAGAATTATTTGCAGAGGAATCTGAAATTAAAAGTAGTACATTGTGCGCAATTGCGTGTTTTTTATCGATATAGTGAATATCGTTTGTGGCGATGAGTTTAATACCGGTTTCTCGAGCCACCTGCGGCATTTTTTCCAGAACGATCTTTTCCTTTTCTAGTCCGTGATCTTGAATTTCGAGATAGAATTTGAGCCGAAAATTTCTTTATAAAGAAGAGCCGTTTTTACTGCCGTATTGTAATTATTTTCGATCAGTTCACTGGCAACTACCCCGTTTCCGCAAGCAGAAAGGGCAATTATCCCTTCAGAATATTTTCGGAGAAGTTCCAAATCGATGCGAGGTTTATAATAAAATCCCTCAAGATGACCATACGTGGAAAGTTTAATCAGGTTATGATATCCTGTTAAATTCTTTGCAAGTAAAACGATGTGCTCATAAATTCCCCTGCCTTTTCCCTCTTTTTTCCGTTTGACGTCAATATCTTTACTGCGCCGGCTCCCGTGTGTAACAATGTAAAACTCACATCCTATTATTGGTTTGATTCCGGCTTTTTTGGCTTTTAGAAAAAACTCAACCGATCCGGACATTACCCCATGATCCGTCAGAGCGACAGATGGCATTTTATTTTCGACAGCTGCACCGATAAGGGAATCAATAGTAGCCGCGCCGTCAAGCAGGCTATAATGAGAATGGTTATGAAGATGTATAAATTTTGCCATGCGATTGAATATCCGTAATTAAAAAATTCTGAAGAAGAATTGCAGTAATTATAAAATAAGAATTTAGAGATTAAAAACAATATATAATTTAAAAAATATTCAGGACCATCAATTTTTCTTCGGTCATATCATTGATTGCATATTTAAGACCTTCTCTTCCCAGTCCGGAATCCTTTATCCCTCCGTAAGGCATATTATCAATACGATATGTGGGAACATCATTCACAATTAAACCACCTACATCCAGATTTTTAAAAGCATAAAATATATTGCTGAAATTGTTCGAAAAAATACCGGTTTGTAATCCATATCTAGTATTATTTACTTCCCGTACTGCAATTTTTATATCACTGAAACTATGTAAAGTAACAACAGGTCCGAATATCTCCTCACAAAATATTTTCATGTCGGATTTCACATCAGATAAAATTGTGGGCTCAAATACCAATCCGTTTCGTTTACCACCCGACAGCAATTTAGCCCCTTGATTCACTCCTTCTGTTATCCAGTTGTCTATTCGCAGTGCTGCTGTTTCATCAATAACTGGTCCGACGAGAGTATCCGGATTCATTGGATCACCATAAACAACTTTTTTTGTGGCATTAACGAATTTTATTCTAAAATCATCGAAATTATTTTCATCAATATAAATCCGTTGGACTTTAATACAACTTTGTCCCGCCTGGCCAAATGAACCCAGTACGATTCGTTTAATTGCGAACTCAAAATCAGCCAAACTGTCAACAATTACGCCTGCGTTTCCACCCAACTCGAGGGTAACTTTTTTGTTTCCGGCAATGGATTTTAAGTACCATCCTACGTTTGCACTTCCGGTAAATGAAAGCATTTTAAATCTATCATCACGAACCATTTTCTCGGCTAAATCATTACTACAAGTTATTACGTTAACCATACCGGGCAGGGCACCTGATGCAAGGACAATTTCTCCCAGTATTATTGCAAGTAAGGGAGCTTGTGGTGCAGGTTTCACAACTATGGAATTTCCCGCGGCAATTGCCGGTGCGATTTTATGTGCGACAAGATTTAAAGGAAAATTAAAAGGAGTTATCGCCAAAACTGGTCCAATAGGGAACCGTTTTGTAATTCCAAACCTTCCTTCCGAATGGCTGGCAAGATCCAATGGGATTGTTTCTCCGAAAATCCTTTTGGCTTCTTCCGATGCATATTTAAATGTAAAAATCGCTCTATCAATTTCAGATAACGAAAAAGTAATCGGTTTTCCGCTTTCTGCAGTCATTAATTTTGCTAATTCTGTTTTTCGATTAGAAAGATTTTCCGAAATTCTTTCTAATATTTCTGCCCGTTTATATGAAGGTAGATTTTTGGTAACGGAGAAGGCTTCGTGAGAAGTTTTTATGGCTTCTTCAATATCGGATTCCGTTGCTAGAAAAATTTCTGCAACCGGTTCGTCATTATAGGGATTAATGACTGTCGATTTGTTTATTGAAGTTCTTTTTTTTGAACCTATAATAAATGGGAAATCCATTTTTGATATTTATCCTTAAGAATAAAATTCTTTTACAAAATCTGTAATCAGGGAGATATCAATAACCTGGCGGTTTCCGTTTGTTCGTTCTTTTATTTCAACTTTATTATTGACTACATTCTTCTCCCCAACGATGACCTGAATCGGAATACCGATTAAATCAGCATCTTTGAATTTAAATCCGGGACTGACATTTTTTCTGTCATCAAATAAAACATCGATACCGGATTTTTCCAAATCAGTATAAATTTTCTCAGCTGTTTCAATAACGTTATCCACATTAGAATTCACCAAAACAAGATGAACCTCATACGGAGCTAGTTCTTTATTCCAGATAATTCCGAAATTATCATGGTTTTGCTCGATACTGCAAGCAATAATTCTCTCGACTCCAATGCCGTAGCTGCCCATTACAATTGACTTCGCCACACCGTTCTCATCCAGGTAAGTTGCATCTAAGGAATCGGCATATTTTGTTCCTAATTTGAATATGTGTCCCAATTCAATAGCGTTTACAACCCGCAATTGTTCGTTACAAGACGGACATGGTTCGCCTGCTCCGACTGTTCTCATATCATAAAATCCGTCTATTTTGACATCACGATTTAAATCAATATTACCAATATGGAAATCGTTTTTATTTGATCCGCTAATCAATCCGTTTGCATTTTCAAGTCGTTTATCGGCGAGTATTTTAAACCCTTTTAATCCGATAGGTCCGATAGATCCCGCATCTGCGCCGGTTAATTCAGCCAATTCGTCCTGCGGAACCGGACGCGCATTAGGTCCTAGTATCGACTGAATTTTAGTTTCATTAAGTTGATCGTTACCCATCATTAAAATCAAATAAGGTGTTTTGTCGACCATATATACCAACGACTTTGCCAGAATGCTTTCATTGACTTTTAAAAAGTCAATTAATTCATCGATTGTTTTGACCCCCGGAGTGGGAATTTCCTTAAGAGATAAATTTTCATTTAACCTTGGAGTATTTTTCACATTCGAAGTTGCAACTTCGATGTTCGCAGCATAACCGCACTTTTCACAAATTGCGCAGGTGTCTTCACCGGAGGGAGATTCAACCATGAATTCTTGAGAACCAGTTCCCCCCATTGCACCGCTTGATGCGCCAACGATAAAGAACTTCAGTCCGGCGCGTTTGAATATATTTTTATATGCTTCAGCATGAGCATCATAACTCTTATCCAAGCCATCCCATGTTGTATCTAAACTGTATGAATCTTTCATTACAAATTGTCTGCCCCTGAGAACACCCGACCTCGGACGTGGTTCATTCCGGAATTTCGTCTGAATCTGATACCATATTTGAGGAAGGTCTTTGTAGGATTCAATATGGTTGGCTGCTATCCAACCCATAATTTCCTCATGAGTAGGAGCCAAAACAAGAGGCCTGTTTTTTATGTGAAATAAAATATCGCCGAAAGCTTCAACTCTTCCGGTTTTTTCCCAAATTTCAATCGGATTAAGTGCAGGCAAATGGAATTCCTGCCCTCCTATTGCATCCATTTCTTCACGAATTAAATTCATGGTTTTTTTCATGATTTTATACCCAAGCGGGAGGAACGAGAAAATTCCGGAACCAAGCTGGCGCATTAATCCGGCTCGAAGCATAAGACGGTGACTGGGAATTACTGCATCCGATGGAACTTCTTTTAGTGTAGGAACAAAACTTTTACTTAATCTCATTTAAACTTATAATTTTTTTTAATTTTTTATTTTTAAGTTTTTATCTTCTTTCAGTACCCCCGAGAGGATTTCCGCCTGCGTTTCACTTCGGCGGATAAACTCCCCTGCGGCACTTTTCGATAATTCTTTTTCTTAATTTTTTTATCTTTTTTCAGTACCCCCGAGAGGATTCGAACCTCCGGCACGCGGTTTAGGAAACCGCTGCTCTATCCGCCTGAGCTACGGGGGCAAAATAAATGCCAATGGTCAATGATTAATTTTCAATAGCATTTAGTCGATTATTAATCATCCATTAGAAATTAACAATCGATAATGCTTGAAAATATAAGAATTTTTCAACCGAGTCCCAAATGTACATTTTAGATCGAAATACCGAAAATCATTTCATCAAAATAAGTTTTTTAAGCGATATAAATGGGTTTTTAGACGATCGAGTCGATGCAGCCTCAATTTTATAAAAATATATTCCGCTTGAAATGTTCATTCCTTGATTGTTCGTCCCATCCCAAGTGACTTCATATCTACCGGGCTGTTTGATATCCGATAATAACATCTTAACTTCCTGCCCAAGTACATTTATGATCCTAAGGTTCACAGTACTCAGTTCGGGAATTTGGAATTTAATATTGGTAACCGGATTAAACGGATTCGGATAATTTGCATAAAGTTCATATTCTTGCGGTAATACCTCCGCCGAGTTATCTACTGAAACTTCGGCAGATTGGTGTGCTATGAATAATCCTTTTACTGCCGGGTTAGTAACAATTAATGAATCAATTGTTCGCATATTAACATTAATTAAATTTCCACCCGTTTGAACATCCTTTATTGCAAAAATTCCTCCGGGTAAAATTGATTTATTCCAATAAAATTTTATCGGATAACCCAAAATACCTGGCTGAAATATGTTCGTATAATAATTCAAGGGTCTGCTCATGCTGAGTGTATCTTTTAAATCAAGTTTCGTCCCGTTCGTGCCTTGAATATTCCATCTGACATCAAAAATATCGTTCGAAGTCAAAGATGGAAGTTCCGATTCACCGTACAAAATATCAATACCGTCTGTCGCTCCACTAACAGATCCGAACTTTAGCGTATCAGTTTCAAATCCGTTTTTTATTATTAATTCTGATAAAAATTTCGGTGTAAAAATAAAAATACCATTTCCCGAAACAGGAACTTTTAACGGACTTTCCAAAATTGTTGCATTATGTGAGATCAATAATGTATCCCTAAACAAACCGATTGTGGATGGACTAAATCTCAAAACAATCTGTCGTACTCCGTTTACCGGTATAGAAAAATTATTGTTCCCGATAAAATTGAAAGCAGAAGAAGTGCCTAATTGAATTGCACCTTTTAGTGTATCTGTTGATATACTTAAATTTTTCAGAAGAAGTGTAACTTCCTTATTAGCGTTGACATGTGTATCCCCGAAAATAACTTCCGCCGGTGAACATTCAATATCAACGAACCTCATTGTATCTTTAGTTATGTAACTCAGTACGATGCCATCTACATAAAATCCGTCTTTTGGGATTGAACCGTCGCTCCGCAAGCGGAATCTGAATTTAAAATTTGTCGACGAATAAGGAGTAACATTAAATTCTTCTTCAACCCAATTATTTTGTAAGCCATCGTAACCGTGTATGCCTAATGGAAGTTGAACACCTGAACCACTCGCCGTTTTTGTGTATTTTCCCTGCAGCGGATTCCATGTATTACCGCCATTACTCGAAACTTCAAGTGTAACAAAATCCCATTTTGTTTCGATATCCCATTTTGCCCAGAATTTTAATATAGCTCTGGTTGCACCTGATATATTTGCCGAATTCAATAATGTGAGAGAATTATCAGTACTATCCAAATAATTTCCCACGGGACTATCCGTAAATGAAGCCGGCGGTGTATGATTCGTCTGTGAAACTCCCCAACTTACACCGGTAGACCAATTGCTTGTTCCAGCATTGGCGCTGTCGGAAAAAACGATATTCATATTTCCGATATATAATGGAATGGTATCTAATAAAATTCTTCCGGAATTTTCAGTTATTTTAGCAAACAAGTTGATAATCACACCCGACGGTGCTCTTGATGAAACAGAACATGCTAAAGAAATGATTTTACTTGAGAGGGGCCCGATTGCTCCGCAAGAAACCGGATGGATAGGCACACTCAATGCTGAACTTGAAGATTTCAGTTGAACAGATACGTTATACGCTGAATCCTGACCCTTATTCCGGAGATTTAAAAGTAAATTAAACTTTTCACCGCGTGACAAGAATCCATCACCGCTGCTATCCTGAATACTTATTTGCTGAATTGCTGTGTAACTTCCCGCAATGTTAGCAACGTATAAATTCGGGAATAAATTTTCCTGTGCTAGCGGGAGAATTCTGTTTGACGCGGGCCAAAAACCATCGGACGATCTGCCTACTTCAGGAGTCATTGAAAATATTTTATTTTTTGTAATTCTTTCACCATACATCCAGTCATCGGCACTACCGTTAACTGTATAACCTACTGTTTGATTGCCTGTTCCAAAAAGATAGTTATTATACTTCGTCATATCTTTTGCATATTCACGGAAAATTGCAGAATCAGGAGTTTCAAAATTTCCGATATAACCCCAAGGATAGATAAGAAGATTACTGTATGTATGATAATTCAAAGCAAATTTAAAATTTCTCCCTTCACAAAACACTTTTAATGACTGAGTTTCCGGTTCACTAAAAGCCGAAGTTCCTCGATAGGTTTCAGCCGTTGGCGACGGACTTGAGCCTGAATTGTCGTAGCCCCACATATAACCAAAATTCCTGTTGAGGTCTACACCATAACTGTCGTTGTCGTTAACCACTGAGCGCATATTTTTTCTGCGCATTCCTCCGCCATTCGGAGCGAATCTTCTGTTAGCTTCATATCCGTCAGGATTTACAACGGGTACAAAATATAAATTCCGGTTATCGACAATATATGTTACCTCGGGATTTGTTCCATAATTTTGCAACAAATACCACATAAAATACATCACCGACATTAATCCGGCAGGTTCACGTGCGTGAGTCAGAGAATTGTAAAATGCTTCCGGTTTGTTTAATTGCAGATCGGCATTCTTTGAAATTTTCACCCCCCAAATAGGCCTGTCCTGTAATGAATAACCAACTACAAACCTCTCTGTGATAAGGTTAGGATACAATAACCTCATTGTATCCAACTGTTTAATAACTTCATTAAGCGTATAGTATCCCCCCATACTTCCTAAACCGAAACCAAGCGCATCATACGGACCTTTAACAAGCCTTTCAGAATAAAATTTCGTGAGATCATCAATCAAGATATGGGTCTCGAAACCTTTTACTTGCAAGGCCTTCAATTCACTTTCAGATATTGTGACCTCAAACCAATTTCCGACTTTCGCTGATGATCCCTCCATATCAATTCCTGTCGAAATCAGTTTCTCTAAAGTTTTTGCGTCAGGGATATAAACATTAACTAATTTATAAATTTCATTTGAGATTGAGAAATCAACGAAAAGCAGTACCAGCATTGTAAATAAATATTTTTTCATGAAAGGTCCTTTGAGTACAATTTTTAATTTAATCCTAATAAAATATTGTTGAAGATTGATTCGTGCTTAAAAGATAAAATATTTCAGCCAAAAATCAATGGATTTATAATAAATTTTGTAAAAACACCCTAAACATCTTTTTTCCTTAATCTTTTTTGGAAGAAGAAATCTTCCAGAATACTTTTACATTTATGTTCAAGTACTCCCCCTTTAGTATTAACCCGGTGATTCAGACGGGTATCGTTTGTAATTGTATATAAGGATGTACAAGCTCCCGCTTTCGGATCATACGCACCGAAAACCAATAGTGGTATCCGCGCCAACACGATAGCTCCTGCACACATAGCGCAAGGTTCAAGAGTAACATACATTTCGCAGTTTTCAAGCCATTTTGTATTCAGATGCGATGTTGCTGCAGTTATCGCTATCATTTCGGCATGAGCAGTAGGATCTTTTAGTGCTTCATTTTGGTTGTAACCTCTGCCAATGATATGATTTTTATAAACAATTATTGCACCCACAGGAACTTCATCATGATCGTAGGCTTTAACGCTTTCGCGTAATGCCATTTCCATCCAATGCTCATATTTTTTTATATCAACCATTACCAGATTTTAAATAAATTTTACTGAATATTAAAAAAGGCGAGTTGTGAACCGCCTTCATAAATATTAAATAGTTTTATCGTATTAGCACACCCGGAGGGATTCGAACCCCCAACCCTTAGATCCGAAGTCTAATGCTCTGTCCAGTTGAGCTACGGGTGCATCTCATTTTAACAAAAATCCAAGTCAAATATACGTCTTTTTCAAAATTAATCCAATTGAATATTTTTACCGAATAGGATATTTGATTAAGGATTAGTAGTAATAATCCTATGAATAGTTTTTAGTAATTTTTTTAGATCGTAAGGTTTTTGCATAAACTCGACATTAAATCCCTCTTTAACCAGCTCAATATTCGCATCAGGATCCAAAAAACCGCTTGCCAATAAAAATTTTTGTCCGCTTTTAATCTCTTTAATTTTTTTCATCATATCGATACCATTCATTTGAGGTAATCCATAATCAGAAAAAACCAATGAAATTTCATTTTTTTTCTCAATGAATAATTCTAATCCTTCATCTCCATCAACAGCTTTAATAACATTATAACCTTTACTCATCAGTAAATCTTCAACAAGTTGCCGTAACATTGGTTCATCTTCAACAACTAAAATGTTACCACTCCCATTTTCAATTTCAAGATTATCAGTTTCCACCAAAGCCGATGCAATATCTACATTCGTGCTGACAGGGAGATAGATATTAACGGTGGTTCCGTAATTTAAAGTAGATTCAATATCAATTTTCCCTTTATGCTCCTGGACAATTCCGTACAAAACAGAAAGCCCCAGACCTGTCCCTTTATTTATTTCTTTGGTAGTAAAGAACGGTTCAAAAGCTCTTTGAAGAATTTTCTCATCCATACCTGTCCCTGTGTCACTTACGCTAATGCAAATGTAATTCGAGAATTTTAAATCCGGGAACCGCTCAATAATTTTATTTTCCTCGACAACAAAAGTTGAGAATACCAACAATCCTCCGTTTGGCATTGCGTCACGGGAATTTAAGGATAGATTTAATAACGCCTGATGAAGTTGATTCGAATCAGCAACAATGTATGGTAAATCTTTTTGAAGTTGTAGTTCAATATGTATTGTTCTGGGAAAAGTTTCAGTCAATAATTTTGTTAATTTTCTTATTAGTTCATTCGCATTCAATTGGCTAAAAGAGATGTTTGATTTTCGAGAAAAAGTAAGAAGTTGTTTTACTAAATCGATTCCTCGGTTTATAGTGCTTTCGATAACGTTTATCCCACTTTGAAATTTTTCCGAATCTTTTACATTTGCCTGCAAATTTTGTAAATAACCCAAGACAATGCAAAGGATGTTATTGAAATCGTGAGCAATACCCCCTGCTATCTTTCCCAATCCTTCCATTTTTTGGGCTTGTAACACATTCTTCTCAAGCTGTTTCCTATGCGTATCATCAAACAAATAACCCCGGATTAACTCCAGATTTCCATTTTCATCAAATTCTCCGAAAACATTTTGAATAACATTTAACAGTTTACCATCATTACTTTTCATTTCGAGTTCAATATTTTCCAAAGTTTTTTCAGCTTTAATTTTTTCGATGAGAATTTTCAAATCCTCAATATCGGGGAATAGAATTTTCAAGTCACTATTAATGGCGTCTTCACGCGATTTATAATTGAACATTTTAATAAATGCCGGATTACAATCAATTATTTTGCCTTCAATACTTAATACAAAATCGCCGGTGATATCGTTATCAAAAAATGTCTTGTATTTTTTCTCACTTTCTTTTATTAATTCTTCAGCTTTTAAACGGTCGGTTATATCTCTTCCTATAACATGAAAACCCTTATATTCATCCTTATCGTATATTAATGAAGAATGTTGACCAAACCATATTCTTTCGCCTTTTTTTGTTAAAAAAGGAAATTCGAAATATGTAGTATTTATTTTTTCTAAAAATTGCCTTAAATAAAATCTTGAAATCATGGATTTGTATTCAGGAGCGGCAATATCTGTAAATCTTTTTTGTTTGAGTTCTTCAAGACTAAATCCAACTGAGTCTAATCCGGCTTTATTCGCGAAATTAAAATAACCATACTTATCAACAGTATAGATTATATCTATTGCGTTTTCAACAACGTCTCTATATTTTTTTTCAGATTCTATTAAGCTAATTTCAATTTTTTTTCTCTCTGTTATTTCAGTCAACAACTTCGCAGTTCTATCCTCGACTTCTTTTTCGAGTTTAATATTAAAATTTCTGATTCGCGTAACTAATAATGCAAAAATTATAAAAACACCTATCCTTATTCCTGTATTCCAAAATGGAATGAATAAGCTTGAATAACTTGTTCCATTTAGAAAATCAGTCACAAGCCACGAACTCATACTTAAAACAACAATCATTAAAGCAGGAACAAATCCTACGTACCAAGCCATAATTGTAATTGGCAACAAATAAAATAGAGAAAAAGAAAATTCTATGCCCGTAAGGTAATCGAATGTTCCGATTAGCAAGAGAGAGAAAACACTAATAGATACGAAAATATTCTTCGATTTAAAAAAAAATGAATACATAAACTTTCAAAAAAACTAGTATGAACGGATGACTTTAGAAATATATCTCAACCGAGTACTCTTGAAACTTCGTGAGATGTTGTTATGCCGAGAAGGATTTTCTGAACAGCAGAATATCGAATAGACTTAAAGCCGTGTTGTCCGGCTACTTCTTTCATCTTCACTATGGGTGCATTTTGATAAATGAGATCTTTCAAAGCTTCATTAATTAACAATATTTCATGAATGGCAGTTTTACCCGAATATCCTTCACCATTACAAGCTTCACAACCTACACCATGGTAGAAATATACACCTTTCATTTCGGACGTTATACCAAGTTTAACTAATTCTGATTCGTTGGGCTTGTATTCTTTTTTACATTTATCACAAATTTTTCTAAATAATTGCTGGTAAACAACACCCGATATTGCAGGTGCAAGCCAATAAGGGGGGATTCCCATACTCAATAATCTTGGAATTGTTTCGATTGCATTACTTGATAACATTGTACTCAATACAAGGTTTCCGGCTATTGCTGCCTCTGCAGCTGTAATACCTGTTTCGGCTTCCCTGATCTCACTTATCAACAGAACATTCGGCTTTTGACGTAATATTGCTCTTAATGCCTCGTTATAGGTAAAAGATTTTTCAGTTCCCAGAATTACTTGTCCCGCAAAATCTAATTTAAATTCCAAAAAATCTTCAAGTGTCAGTATGTTTTTTTCGGGTATATTCAATTCCTTAATTGAAGCGTACAAAGTAGTTGTTTTACCACTTCCTGATGGTCCAGTAATTAATATCAAACCAGACGCTTTATTCAACAAATAATTGAGCTTCCTCAGGTCTCTGAATAAAAATCCTACCTCATCAAGATTTCTCATTGAATCGTGCTTAAAATACAACTTTAAAGCAACTCGTTCCCCTTGCACAACGGGTAAAATATTGACATGTACATCGACAGCATTCTGTCCAAAATTGACCGTGTAATTTCCAAGCTGGGGTTTCTTTTTTTCAAAAGTATTCAGCCCTGATTTTGTTTTGAGTACATTTATTAAATTGTCTGAAAATTCTTTTGGAAGTGATATAAGATGATTTAATTTACCATTTTTGTCGACCCGAACCCGTAATTCATTATGAAGAGGTTCGATGTGTATGTCGTGCGCTCCAAATTTCAATGATCGTCCTATTATTTCTTCCAGAATGATTTCAACTGATGGTCCCTTACCGCTTCTTTGTGCTTCTAACACCCTTTCTTTACCGACTTTTCGGATATCAAATAGATCAATATTAAATTTACTGGAAACGGATATTATGTCATCCGTTCGGACTTTAGGCATTCTGAATAGCAAGCGATAATTAGAAAGTGAAATAATTATTGGAACAATAATTTTTTTGGATTCCTGTTTTAAATTATCGATTAAAGATTTATAAGGTGGATTGGTGAATGCAACGGTTAGTTCCATTCCCGTAAGATTTATAGGGATAACTTTGTATTTCAGACAAATCGAGTTTGGTATTATTTCTTCACGTATATTAATATTACCATCATTGATGTCAACTTCGGGAATATCAAAAGTAGTTGCAATGGTTTGCCGGACAATGTTTTCGTCAATTTCCAGGTCTTCCACAAGGATTTCAGTGGATGTTTTGTGACGATTTTCTTTAAGTAATTTTAAATATTTATCATGCCTTGGTTTATCGATAACTTCAAGTGCAAGTAAATTTCGGGCTAAGGTATTATCTTCATCTGAAAACATAGTCGTTTTTCGAATTATTATTTTTTAAATATCGAATCGATTTCATTCTGCATCAAAGTATAACTTTTTGATTTTAGCTTGAAATCATCTTCGCCCAACATTTCTTCAATATCCTCTCTGGTTATGGCATCCGCAATCAGAGGGCGCTTGATATATTTTACTTCCCCTTTTTCTTCTGTAGTTTTTATTTTCAACTCAACACCGCACCCTCCGCAAAAAATATCACGCGAATCATTAATGAAGCCGCAAGAATGTCGTATCACAGGAAGAATTTTTCCGCAATGTGAACAAAACATTCTATTTAAGTTATTTTCCGATTTACATGAAAGGCAGATCATGATTTTTCTTCCTTTTTATCGGTTAACAATTCTTTAATAACCTGCATAAAACGGATTGTGTCGTATGGTTTTACGAAATAGTAACTAGCGCCGGTATTTTTGGCTTTTTCAACATCTTCGGTAGTGGCAAGCGAAGAGACCACGACAACTTTTGCGTCAGGTTGGATTTGAATGATTTCTTGTAATACTTCCATGCCATGTTTTTTAGGAAGCATCATATCCAGAACAACAAGATCCGGCTTGATTTCAGTAAATTTCTCAATCGCAACCGCTCCGTCACTTGCTAAAAATAAATTAGTAAATCCTTCACGCCGGAAATGTGTAGTCATAATAGTTCTGATATATTCAGAATCATCGACAATCAAAATTTTCGAAGCAGTAATATGATCGGGTATCATCGATAAAAACTCCTAAAAATAGTATTCATTTTAATTAAAGAGGTATCAGACAATTAAAATTATTGCCGTAATCTTCAGCATTCTCAACTCGAAATATTCCACCATGCGCATCGATTATCATTTTACAAAAAGTTAAAGATAAATTTTTATCCATTAATGTTATATTCTGTCTCGCCTGCTCATATCTGTCTATGATGAGAGCTAAATCTTTTTTATCAATGGGAGTACCGCTATCCTTTACAATAATTGATAAATTTTGTTGGGAATCATTATTTTCAATATTAGCAGAAATTTGTATACTTCCATTCTCCGGAGTAGCAGTGAGAGCATGGCTCAATAATAATTGAAAGGCTTGAGCAATATTTTCCTGGTCCAGATTAACCGTTAATTCATCCTTAAAATTCCGATCTATGACGATTTTTTTTTGTGTTATTAAATTATCGAAATGTGAGATACTCCGATCAATAATTTCAACTAGATTAAAGGGAGATTTTTTAACTAAAATGTGCTTTGGATTAAATTTTGATATGAGAGCGCTCTCTTGAAGTAATTGAATATGTTCATCGAGTGCTTGTGTTGCTATACTGATAATTTCTTTTTGATTTTCATTCAGCGGTCCGGCATCTTCTTCTGATAACATTAATAAGGGAACCTTTACTGCGGTTGAATAATTTAAAAAATCCTGTATCAGTAAATACTGATAATTTCGCGCGAGATTCTCAGCTTCTGTTTCAGCATGATACATCCTTAGTAATGCGCTAACTCTGATTAACAATTCTTCAGCATTAATGGGTTTATACAGGTACTCATCCCCACCTGATTCAAAACCAATTCGCAAAGATTCGGGAGTGGTTGCGCCTGTTAAAAACATGATAGGAATTTTCGTCAGCGCACTGATTTTTCTGATCTCTGATGCCGCTTTAAATCCCGTCATGACAGGCATGTGCACATCCAATATTATTAAATCCGGTAAAAAAGTTTGGGCTAACGAAACGGCGACTTCTCCGTTTTCCGCACTTATTGTTTGATAACCAGCCTCATGAAGAAGGTTCTCGAGAAGCAGACGAAGGGTTTCCTCATCATCGACAACCAGAATTTTATCTTTTGCCTTCTCTGATTTCCCTGAAAAATTATCCATGTTTTTTCCGGAACTTAATTTCGTGTTGAAATATTTGCTTAATTTACTTATTTGTGCGCCCGAAGGGAGTCGAACCCCTAACCCTCAGCTCCGTAGGCTGATGCTCTATCCAGTTGAGCTACGGGCGCTTTACCAAATTCATCTAATTTAAAGTAATTTCTTAAATTTTTATCAACTTGGCTACCAAAAAAGTGATCGAAGCCTGAATTAACTGATAGCAATTTAGGAAAATTATTCACAATTTGCAATAGAATATTTTAACATATTCTATAGGAAATATCAGGACTCACATTACCCTCGGTAACTTTAATTGCTGGCTAGGGTGTAGTTTGTTCATGTAATCGGGACAAATACCATGACTAAAGCGTGCGTGCGAGAGTTCTTGCAACTGTGGCTCGACTTGAGTCCGGTAACATTTGTCATCTCGAACCATTTTACAATTTGCGCAGATCGGAAATAATCCGCTTAAAGTCTTGTTGTCATTTAGAGTGTTTTGTAGTTCGATAATTATTTTTTCTCGTTCTTCCTCAATTTTCTTTTTGTCGGTAATATCGCGAGCAATTTATCTTCTATTTATGATACATTTAAAACCAATCTTAGTAATAATTTCTTTAAGTGATTCGTATTTAGTCGGGAGATGAATTGTGGTATTCGTAAATTCACGCCGCGTTTGATAAGCTGTACGGAGTTTTCTAAAGTATTCAGATCGATAGATGCTGGGTAGTGTTAATATACCTGAAAGATTTTCGTCGTCAAAAGCGATATTGTAACACCGATTCACAATATATTGTAGGATTTTCTCTGTCGACGATACATCCCCCGAGAGAATAATGTTCTCCCCCTGATGCTCTCCAATTTCTTCAATCGAATTCCATGGCGATTCGATTCGGAAATATTTACAGACAGCTTCGCGTACCATACTCACTGCATTGGTTTTTCCTTCCAGCGAATAACCGGCGATATGCGGAGTTCCGAGTGTTACTAATGAGAGAAGGTCTGTATCAATATTAGGTTCATTTTCCCACACATCTATGATAGTTGCGGCAAGTTGTTTTTCTATCACCGCTTTCTTGAGTGAAGCAGTATCTATAACTGCTCCCCGGGCAGTGTTAATTAGTACAGCACCCTTTTTCATTTTTGAAATTCGATTTTCATCGAATAAATGATAGGTCGCTTCTTTTCCGGATTTAGTAAGCGGAACGTGTAATGTGAGTACATCCGCTTCCATAAGATCATCAAGTGGAATAAAGTTTGGATTATTTTCTACACGTGCGCGCGGTGGATCATTCTGAAGGACTGTCATCCCAAGTGCTTCAGCGATTTTAACGACTTTACTCCCAACATTACCAACCCCCACGACACCTATTGTCTTCCCTTTTAGAGAAAAATCTTTCATGTTGGAAAGATAAAGAAGAGCGGCAACAACATATTCTTTTACCGAGTTGGAGTTACATCCCGGTGCGTTAGCAAATGCAATTTCTTGTGAAGCAAGGTAATCCAGATCGAGATGGTCAGTGCCGATAGTCGCCGTGCCAACAAATTTTACACTGCTTCCGTCAAGTAGCGATTTGTTTACTTTTGTTTCTGACCGTACGACAAGCACATCTGCGTCGCGAACGGATTTATTTGTGAAATCTCCAGTTTGGACTAACGAGACTTCGCCAAGGGATTTGAATGCCTTTTCCACAAACGGTATATTTTTATCTACAACAAACTTCATATACGAAAATCTTCCTTTGTAAGCCCACAAGCCAAGTGCCGGATTTGATTATGAAACTTCTTAAAAATTAATAAAAAGATAAATAATATCGATTTATTTACACAAACCGCCAATGAATACTTTGGGAAGCATATCAAAACCCAGAGTAAGCAAGCATTATACATAATCAACGCTAAAATCAACCGGGACAAACTCCTCTCGCCCTTGAGTAAGAAACTCGCATCAGTGAAAACATCAGATTCACCAGCCGGAAGAAAACCACACGCTCTGTTGATTATAGTTAAATATTTTATTTTGCAAACCAACTTTATTCTGTCTGACACCCGGTTAGAATAAGAAATAGCCGACAGGCGAAGCTTCCAGATATTTTTTGGATTAACAAGTAACTTTTCTTTCCCCGATGAAACTTTCATCTATCGGTACTATGATATTGCGCGGAACCGTACTTAGTTTATTTTCTGTGCTGTTGTGTTTAATATGA
>CAYTID010000022.1:0-1131 GCA_964437735.1 uncultured Ignavibacteriaceae bacterium
CCTTTAGTTTTTAAATGTTTGTTGGGTCATGGGGGTTCCTGGAGGTTATAGATATATCTATCCCTTTTTAAGTCCGCAAATTGCTGACTTTTTTATTATATTAAATAAAAACCGGAATAATGAAAATTAATCATAAAAGTTTTTTGTATTCAATTATATTTCTGATTATTAGCCTGATATTAAGTCTTATGTTTTATTACTATTTTGGTGTTGCGATTTTGATTATCTTTTTCATTCCGCCAATAATTTATTATATAATGAGAAAAAAATACCAAAGAGATTCGGCAAATGGTACAAACGAAAATTTTAGAAGTAAAACCTGATTTTCTTATTGTCAACGAAATATTCTTCAGTATTCAGGGAGAATCGACACATTCAGGAAAGCTGTGCGTTTTTATTCGTCTGACTTATTGCAACCTGCGCTGTACATATTGCGATACAGTTTATGCTTTCGAAGAAGGAACTGAAATCAGCATCGATGATATAATCGAAAAGGTAAAATCGTATAACTGTAAATTAGTTGAAATTACGGGCGGAGAACCGCTTCTTCAAAGCAATGTAAAAAATTTGTTGACAAAGTTATGTGACGAGGATTTTGATGTGCTTCTCGAGACGGGTGGGAGTATTTCCATAAAAGATGTTGATGCGCGGGTTAAAAATATACTGGATTTTAAATGTCCGGGCAGTCGTATGGAGAAAAACAACTACTGGGAAAATGTATCCTATCTAAAAAAAGAGGATGAAATTAAATTTGTGATTTGCGACAGGAATGATTATGAATGGACAAAGGAAAAAATCCGCGTGTACGGACTTCCGGATAAATGTACCGTATTGATGTCGCCTGTATATGGTGCTCTCGATCCGAGAACTTTGGCGGAATGGATTTTAGAAGATAAATTAAAAGTCAGATTCCAGCTTCAGCTTCATAAATATATTTGGGCTCCGGATACAAGAGGAATATGAAGAAATTTAAAATTAAAAATGAAAAATTTAAAATAAGAATGTAAATAGTAAAATGTGGAATTTAGAAGATGTATAGGTGTTACCAATTACCAATTATCAATTATCAATTATCTATTACTAATTACTAATTACTAATTACTAATTACTAATTACTAATTACTAATTACT
>CAYTID010000022.1:1231-27434 GCA_964437735.1 uncultured Ignavibacteriaceae bacterium
TACTAATTACTAATTACTAATTACTAATTACTAATTACTAATTACTAATTACTAAGTACCAATTATCAATTACCAATCCGCTACGGGCGGACTAATGACCAATGACTAATAACAAAAAAGATTTAGCGGTTGTGCTTGTAAGCGGGGGGATGGATAGTTGCGTAACTGCCGCGCTGGCAAATGTGAATTATAAAATGGCATTTTTGCATTTGAATTACGGTCAAAAGACTGAGCAGAGGGAATTAAAGGCATTCAATGATATTGCTGATTATTACAAAGTAAGCCTGCGTCTTGTTGTAAGTGTCGAGCATTTAAAGTCGATAGGCGGATCGAGTCTGACAGATGAAAAGATTCCAATACAGAAAGCGGATTTGGAAAGGAAGGAAATTCCCACATCTTATGTTCCGTTCAGGAATGCCAATATTTTATCGGTCGCGGTCAGTTGGGCTGAAGTAATTAACGCGAAAAAAATATTTATCGGAGCGGTAGAGGAGGATTCGTCAGGCTATCCTGATTGCAGGAAAGAATTTTATGATGCCTTCAACAAGGTTATAGAATCAGGCACGAAGCCTGAAACAAGCATTATTATTGAGACTCCGATTATCGGTTTGAAAAAATCTCAGATAATAGTCAAAGGTGTAGAATTAAACGCGCCATTGCACCTGAGCTGGTCCTGTTATGTGAGTGAAGATGTCGCGTGCGGGGAGTGCGACAGTTGCGCTTTGCGGTTGCGAGGATTTGCACAGGCAGAGCTGGAGGATGTTATTCCATATCTAAAAATCTAAGTATGAGTTGACTAAATATTTTGGTTCTCGGAACTTGAAACGTTTCGAAAACGCAATTTCAACTTGTGTTGTACTTAGTCCTAAAGGATTCTTCTGTTTTTAGGAAGTAATAGTGTATCGAATACTATTTTAAGATTTATAATCCGAACATCAGTGAAACAGTCAGCAATATTGAGTTAATCGAACGCGTGCCCGATACGACATGTTTTGAATCATCAGTACCGAATAACGGATCTTTATCATCGTTTAAGGCAAGGTAGGTATCGATTCTTTCATCCTTTGCCGGATTCTTATCTGTCCAGTTTTTTCCTGCCAGATTCATCATATTATATTGCAGGCTGATATCCAAACCCATAAGGGGATTAAGTTTTACAATAGCGCCTCCTTCAAATCCGATCCCAAATCGTGAAGCGGATTCCACCGTGTAGGTTCCTGATGAAATTTTACTTACCCCTTGAAATTTTGATTCACCGCTGAAATTGTTTAATGCCAGGTTTGCGCCGATATAAGGTTTCACAGGCAACAAGGGAATATTAATTTGAAATTCAGGCCCGGCTTTCAGAGTTATTATCTGTTGCTTGATTTCAATTTTTCCTTCGCCCGATTTATAATTACCACTGTTTCTTAAGTCGGAATAACCGACCTCACCTTTTAAACCTACACCTAACAATCCTACACGAATTTTTCCGTGAAGATTAAAACCGTTTGCCAAACCGTATTGCGTCCCGTTGTAATAGTCTATTGTCGAACCGCTAAAATCTCCTGAAGGCATTACAAATCCGATTCCTCCTCCGGCTTGTATAGTTATCTGAGAATAAGAAGCGATCGATAAAAATAGTATGCAAATGATTAAATATTTTAACATAGTCAAACTCCGGTTTTTATTTTCAACTCAATATCGCAATTCATTTTGAAATTGTCAAAATTATAAATAAATTCATATCAAAGTATGAGAAAATCAGATATTACATCACCTGAAAAATTTGAGGGGGAAGTCGAGCTTGATCAAACTCTCCGTCCTCTCAATTTCAATGAATTCTCCGGGCAGGAAAAAATTGTAAATAATCTTAAGATTTTTATTACTGCCGCAAGAAACCGCAAAGAAACACTTGATCACGTTCTTCTAACCGGACCTCCGGGGCTGGGAAAAACAACGCTTGCCTATATAATAGCGGCAGAAATGGGAACGAATATTAAAATTACATCAGGACCTGCAATCGATAAACCTTATAATTTGGCCGGAATACTCACAAGTTTAAATCAAGGCGATATCTTATTTATTGATGAAATTCACAGACTAAATCCTATCGTAGAGGAATATCTATATCCCGCGCTTGAGGATTTTGTTATTGATATTGTGCTTGATACCGGACCAAATGCACGTAACGTTCAAATCAAACTTCCGAAATTTACACTCGTAGGAGCTACAACCCGCGCCGGTTTAATAACCGCGCCACTGCGCTCAAGATTCGGTGTTACTAACCGACTGGATTACTACGATGCTTCAGTTCTTGCTAAAATAGTTAAGCGGTCGTCAGAAATTTTAAATGTGGAAATCGATGATGGGGGATTAAATACGATTGCATCCAGATCAAGAGGAACACCAAGAATTGCAAACCGTCTTTTAAAACGGTGCCGCGATTTTGCTCAGGCAGATAAAAATCTCAAGCAACATAAAGGAGTTATTAATAATAGTGTCGCTGATTATTCATTAGAAGCGCTCGAGGTTGACAGTCGCGGGCTTGACGACATGGATAAGCGGATCATTACAACAATTATTGATAAATTCAACGGCGGACCGGTTGGACTTTCAACTCTGGCTTCAGCAGTCAGTGAAGATCAGGGCACGATTGAAGAAGTGTATGAGCCGTATCTCCTTCAGGAAGGATTTATCCAACGGACACCACGCGGACGCGAAGCAACGAAAACGGCATATGAACATTTCGGATATAAACGGAAAAGCATTTCACAACTTGGACTTGGATTGGAAAACAATGAGCAGTGAGCAATAAACAATGAACTTTGATCATTGATAATTGAAAAATGTATAGGACGCAATATAAATATAAAAGAACGTTTATCGGAGCGATAGCAAAAGATTTTGATTTATACGAATCATTGACTAAAATTGTTATTGAGGAAGATATCCGTGTGGGGAAAATAACAGCTCTCGGGGCCGTAACAGAAGCGGTTATCGGTTATTACGACCAGAATTTACTTGAATACAAAAATATAGAACTAAAAGCCGGTTATGAAATTCTGAATTGCACCGGAAATATTAGCATGCGTGATAACAAACCTTTTGTTCATGCCCATTTAACTCTTGGCGATAAAGACGGTAATTCGTTTGGCGGACATTTAATGCCGGGCACGAAAGTATGGGCATGCGAGGTATTTATTGATGAATATAGCGGCGAGGATTTAATACGTGAAAAAAATGAAGAAACAAATTTGTTTTTATGGAAAAACAAGGATTTAACATAATATAAAACCTAAGGATATTTATGGCATTTGACAAAGATTTAATATCAATTCAAGAAGTCAGAGAATTATTACAACAAGCTTCCGAGGCAGTTCAGGAGTTCCGTGCTTTCAATCAGGAGCGTGCAGATAAAATCGTAAAAGCTATGGTTGATGCAGGGTATGAATCAGCCGAGAGGTTAGGTAAAATGGCTTATGAGGAGACTAATTTCGGAAATCCCGAACATAAAAAACAAAAAAACGAATTCGCTACCATGCGTGTTTGGGAATCTATCAGAGAACTAAAAACCGTCGGTGTAATTCGTGAAGATCGGGACAAAAAAATAGTTGAAATAGGCGAACCAATGGGAGTTGTTGCGGCATTGATTCCATCAACAAATCCGACCTCAACTTTGATGTTTAAAGCAATAATATCTCTAAAAGGAAGGAATGCAATAGTTGCAAGTCCTCACCCGCGCTCGATTTACTCCACTCTCGAAGCCACCAAGCTTATGCGCGAAGCCGCAGAAGCAGCAGGCGCGCCAAAAGGATTGATCCATTGTATGATGCATCCGACACTTGAAGGTACAAACGAATTAATGCGCAACAAATTTACTTCAGTTATATTAGCGACAGGAAGCGGAGCAATGGTAAAAGCTGCGTATAGTTCAGGAAAGCCTGCTTATGGTGTCGGTCCCGGAAATGTTCCTACTTTTATTGAACGTACTGCGAATATTAAAAAAGCAGTCAAAGATGTTATCACCGGAAAACTTTTTGATTACGGCGTTCTCTGTTCAACTGAATCAGCTTTAATTTGTGATTCTCCGATAAGGGAACAAGTTGTTGCAGAGTGTAAAAATTTGGGTGGTTTTTTTGTCAACGGAGAAGACAAGGAAAAACTTTCGCGCATGATGTTCAACCAAAAAGGGGCATTGAATGCCGAGATGGTTGGTAAACCTGCAATTTACATTGCGGAAAAAGCCGGAATCAAGGTTCCTTCTGACACTAAGGTTCTGATTGCAGAATTAAACAAAGTTGGTTCTGATGTTCCGTTGTCGCGCGAAAAATTATCGCCAGTTTTGTCTTTCTACACGGAATTAAATTGGCGGGATGCATGTCATCGATGTATTGAACTTCTTGAATTCGGCGGAATTGGTCACTCCATGGTGATACACTCAAAAGATGAAGATATCATAATGAAATTTGCACTTGAAAAACCTGCCTCAAGAATTTTGGTAAATACACAATCAGCTTTTGGCGCGGTAGGCGGGACGAACGAAATGCTTCCGTCGCTTACACTCGGTCCAGGAACTCTGGGCGGTTCGATAGTTTCTGAAAATGTTTCCGCTAAACATTTGATAAATATTAAACGGTTGGTTTTTGAAACACGACCTGTAAACAAAATTGAAGATGACGGAAGGAATGTTTTTCAAGAAGCGACGCAGAAGTCAACTATTGAACCATATACAAAATCGACACAGACGTGGACGGAAGAGATTGAGAGGCGGTTGCGTGAAGGAGCGGGTAATATTCCGGTATGGAAAAAAGAAACTGAACATCCGGTAACAAAAATTGCTGATCAATCGACACACGGAAAAGGAAAAGTACTGGGAAGTGGAATATCTGAAGAAGAGGTCGATAAAATAATACGTGAATTCTCAAAGCGTTGAAATAAATAAATTCAAAAAAATTCCGCGGTCGTTTTATCTTCAGCCGACAATTACCGTGGCGAAGGAATTACTCGGTAAATATCTCATTCGGAAATACAAGAAAGAAATTCTGATAGGGAAGATTGTTGAGACTGAAGCCTATCGCTCCGAAAATGATCCGGCAAGTCATTCTTATAAAGGAAAGACTAAACGTAATGAAGTAATGTTTAACAGAGGAGGGCATCTTTACGTTTATTTTACTTACGGAATGCACTATTGCTGTAATGTAGTAACGGAGATTGAGGGGAGTGGATGTGCAGTGTTGATTCGAGCTGTTGAACCTGTAGAAAACATAAAAATCATGCAAAAGCTTCGGGATATTGATTTTTCCAAAAACCCATACAATCTGACTAACGGTCCGGCAAAAGTTTGTGAGGCATTCGCACTTGGAAGAGATGAAAACGGGACTGATCTGTGCGGAGAACAAATATGGATTGGTCAAATAAAGAATTCAAAAATCTCCAATCTTAAATCTAAAATTAGTTCAAGCTCAAGAATCGGCATCAGTAACGGCTCTGAACACAATTGGAGATTTTATATTAAAGATGATCCGTGGGTCTCAAAAGAAAATCGAAAATTAAAAATAAAAAATAGAATATTAAAAAATTTTCCCGGGATTTAATATATTTTTCGGATCGAATAACTTCTTAATATCCTTCATTAAATTTATTTCGATCTCAGATAATGCAATCGGTAAATATGATTTTTGTGAATATCCGATACCGTGCTCACCTGAAATTGTTCCGCCAAGAGCAACTGTTAATCGGAATATTTCACGGATCGCTGTGTCCAGGTTTTTCTCCCAGGTTTCATCATCCAGCTTGTCTTTCAGTATATTCACATGTACATTACCATCACCTGCATGACCATAACAGATTGTAGTAATTCCATATTTAGCCGAAATATCTTTAACACCCTTAATAAGTTCAGGTAGTTTAGCTCTGGGGACAACGGTGTCTTCTTCTTTATAAACCGAAATTGATTTCACAGCTTCACTTATACTTCGTCTCATTGCCCATAAATCTTCGATTTTTTGTCTTTCTTCTGCAAGTAGTATATCGAGAGAGTTGTGTTTTTCTACAACCGCTGCAATCGCTTCTATATCTTTGATTAACACATCTTCATAAATTCCATCTACTTCAATAAGCAGATGCGCTTCAGCATCTCCGTTGGGGAATTTCTTTTCGAATTTACTTTCAGATGCTTTTATTGCAGCTTTTTCGATAAACTCAATCGCCGAAGGTGTTATACCGCATTGAAATATTGATGTGACCGCAGTAACTGCATCTTCGAAGGAATTAAACGCAACCAATATTACCTTCCGGTATTTTGGCTGTGGAATAATTTTTAAAATAATTTTTGTGATTACAGCGAGAGTTCCCTCGCTTCCGATAATCAACTGTGTTAAATTGTATCCGGAAACATTTTTCAAAACATATCCGCCGGTATCAATAATTTCACCGGTTGGAAGCACGGCTTCAATACCAAGAACATATTCTTTTGTTGTTCCGTATTTTACTGCCCGTGCGCCCCCGGCGTTTTCTGCGAGGTTGCCTCCAAGATAACAACTGCCTCTCGATGCCGGATCGGGAGGATAAAATAAACCGCGCCGTTCAAGTTCCTCTTGTAAAACTTGAGTGATCACACCCGGTTCAACAACCGCGAAAAAATTTTTTTCATCGACTTCAATTATGCGATTGAATTTTTCCATAGACAGGCATATCCCTCCGTAAATCGGCAGGGCGCCGCCGGAAAGACCTGTGCCACCACCTCTTGGTGTCACAGGTATGTTATAATCGTTAGCCAATTTTAATATTTTTAAAACATCTGTGGTTTTTAAAGGTTTTACAACGACTTCAGGAGGGAATGAATAGTCCTCTGTTTCGTCTTTCGCATAAATATCCAGTGTCTCTTTGTCAGTACTGACATTCTCTTTTCCGACAATATTTATGAGTAGATTAATTAACTCGGGATTTAATTTAGTGTAATCCATATGTTGAATTATTGTTTATCCATTAATTACAATATACAAAAATGAAACATTTGAATAAACTTTTTATTATATTTTCTCAAGAAAAATATAAAGAACGATAAGATAGCTATGAAAAAAATATTTATTTATTTTTTATTTCTCTTCTTAAATTTTACAAATAATAATTTTGCGCAGGATTCAAATGCCGACTTAAGAAAAGAAATTAAGTCACTAAAAGATTACAATGAAAAATTAGAACATCGACTTGACGAGCTTGAGAAAGGAATTGATGATATTCTATGGTACAATCGATTGGGGGATCATGCTTTTGTAGATAAAGTGTTTATGACCGGTCCCCCTTTAGCGAAAGAAAAAAATCCCACTGGACAAGGTGCCGGAAATCCTGTAAAGTTTTGGTCGTATGTTTTCATTCCAAAAAATGTCGATTACAATAAGAAGTATCCTTTAATTGTATTTCCTCACGGAGGTGTTCACGCCAGTTTCACTACTTATTACACACACATTGTAAAAGAATTGCTTGCTCAAGGATATTTGGTTGTCGCGGCTGAATACCGCGGGAGTACAGGGTACGGCAAATCGCATTATGAAAAAATTGATTATGGTGGACTCGAAATTGAAGATGTTCATGCTAGTGGTAAGTATATGATTGAGAATTATGACATCGTTGACAAAAACCGGGTTGGAATTTTCGGGTGGAGTCATGGTGGGATGATAAGCCTTTTGACGATCTTTGAGCATCCGGATGATTATAAAGTCGCTTATGCAGGTGTTCCTGTCAGCGATTTAATAGCAAGGATGGGTTACAAGGACGATTCTTACCGAAAACTTTTTTCGGCAGAATATCATATAGGGAACACTGCAGGTGACGATGTAGCTGAATACCGAAAACGGTCGCCGGCTTGGAATGCCCATAAACTAAAAACTCCGCTGCTTATTCATACAAACACAAACGATGAAGATGTTAATGTTCTTGAAGTTGAACATTTGATTAAATCTCTGAAAGCAGAGGGAAAAAAATTTGATTATGAAATTTTTAAGGACCTGCCCGGCGGACATTCATTCGACCGATTGGATGTTAAAAAGGCTCGTGAAATTCGTTTAAAAATTTATAAATATTTAGCTAAATATCTTGAACCCCCGAACAAATTCGAAACCATCAAGGATATTGAAAAAGCCGCTTATCGTTAAACATCAAATAGGGAAAATTACTGATTGAAACAATTATTAATTTTAATACTGATACTGTGTCTTATTCAGAATTTGCCGGCGCAGGGGACAGCCGGTTCCGGCAGTGTGTTTGAGCCGCGGTATATCGTTGATATGCCAACGGCAGGTATCATAGGGAGTCATTCATATGCAATAGATACGGATTTTTATCAAAGCGGTGGTCTCTTGGTTGGATTTTCAATCGGTTTATTGAATACTATCAATTTGGGTGTATCATACGGAGCTGTTAATGTGATTGGTACCGAAAAACTTGTAGGGAATAAATTACCCGGTATGCAATTAAAGATAAGACCTCTCGACGAAACAAAAATTCTTCCAGCTATTGCATTCGGGTTCGATTCACAGGGTAAAGAAAATTATATTGATTCTTTGGACCGTTATAAAATTAAATCTCCCGGCTTATATTTAGTTACGAGTAAAAATTTTTTAGTAGCGGGTTTTTTAAGTATACATGGTGGGATGAATTATTCCCTTGAGCGGTCTGACGATAAAGATTTGAATGTGTACTTAGGCATCGAAAAGTCAATCGGTAAATATTTATCCGTAAATGGCGAATACAATTTAGGTGTTAATGACTCGGATCTCAAATCTCTCGGAAAAGGGAGAGGTTTTTTGAATTTTTCTCTGAAAGGATCGTTCGGTAAAGGATTTACTATAGGAATAAATTTAAAAGACGTGATCCAAAATCAAGAAAATATATTTTTCGGCAATCGGACAATAAGTGTTGAATATACCGGAAAATTCTGAATGTATATATTTTACTACAATAAACGTGTAATTTGTTGAAATATATCTACAACTCCCAATTCAATTTTTGACAAAAGTAATTTTTTTACGTAGATTGGACAATAATAATTCGTATCCTAAATGAATTAAAATGGCACTTATGTTGTTTATTTATAAAGATGAAAAAACATTAAATGATTAGAGGCAAAATATGCAATACAAACAATTAATTTTTACAATATTCGTGGCGATTTTTGCACTGGTAATATCAGGGTGTTACACTCAGCTTGGAACAGTTAAGAATGAAAGTCCCGAATACACAGAAGAATATTCGGGTGAGGAATATACTCAGGATTCACAAAACGATAACGAATACCAATACGACGATAGAGCGGCTGTGATAAACAATTACTATTACGATGGCGCTTATTGGTATCCCAGGCACCGTTGGATGTTCTCATCATACTATCCATCGTATTATTGGCCTTCTGTAGCATTCAGTTACGCGTATTATGATCCATGGTTTTACGATCGTTACTGGTACTACGATCCCTGGGTTTGCGGTACTCCGTGGGTTTATTACGGTCATTATAACCATTATAATTATTACAATCCGTATTATTACTACTGGGGTTCTGGTTATTATGGTGGTGGAAAAACAATCACACGAACCAATCGCGATTTTGGCGATACGCGTGGAGGTCGGGCAGATATAGATCAACCTCGTGATGGAAGACCAGCCGGGCATGGAAGAAGTGATTTACCGAGTGGCGTAGGTGTTGTCGGTTCAAGCGGCAGATCGCAAAGTGATTCACCTGTTAACGTCAGAAAACCTTCAAGGAATGATGGTTCGACAAGAGGTGTTTCACCGCGAACAGGAGAAAGGCCAAGTGCTAGAAAAGGTGATGCGACACGAAGTGGTTCGAGACGCGACAGGTACGATGGCGAATCCAGAGGCACACGTCCATCACAACCATCAGGGAATGAATCAGGGCGCACAATTGAACGTGGCGGTTCAAATGATCGCGGAGGTTCACGTTCTGAAGATACGAGACCATCATATGTACCACCACCGCCTCCGGCTTCATCATCACCGGCGCCTGCAGCACCACCGTCGCAATCGCCTTCCAGAGGGGGCGATAGCCGAAGTGGCAGCAATGATAATAACAGTAGCTCACGCGGCGGTAGTACGCGTGGCGGAAGATAATTGTAAACGAAATTTATAAGGATAATTATGACAAGAACCACATTTTCTGTATTGATACTTACTTTTATTTTTATTTTTAATTCATACTCACAATTTCCGGAGGATGCACTTAGATATTCCTCCAGCGGCATCGGAGTCGGAGCCAGATCTCTTGGATTGGGTATGGCATATTCGGGTATATCAAATGATTATTCTGCAATCTATTGGAATCCTGCCGGATTGGGTTTAATTGAGATGTCAGAATTTTCAATGGGTTTCAATCACCTATCACTGAATAATAAAAGCACTTTTTACAATAATGATAAATCTTTTTCTAACAGTAGAACAAAATTAAATAATTTTGGAGTAGCATATCCTTTTCCAACAACAACCGGAAGTCTGGTATTCGCAGCCGGGTATCAACGAACAACCGATTATTCTTCGGCACTTTCATTTAGCGGATTCAATCCGGTTAGTTCAATCATAAATTATTATGCACCTCACGGAAGGAGCACAGAAAAAAAACCGAGGGGAAATCTTGCATGGGAATTATATCTGGCAGATGTCGATTCTCTCAGCCCGAACAGTTACGCGTTCTATAGTCCGATTCAGGATAGCGTTACACAAAGCGGAAAAATACTTGAAGGCGGCGGTATGAATAACTGGAGTGTTGGTATGGCAGTAGAAGCCGCAAAAGACCTCTTTATCGGTGGTTCATTGAATTTAATGAGCGGTTCTTATACCTGGCAACGCAATTATGTTGAACAAGACTTACATGATATTTACAATGTTGCAAGATATCCGTTCGATTTTAAATCACTATTCATCGATCAAACAATTGACGCTTCTATCAGCGGGTTTTCAGCCAAATTCGGATTTTTGTACAATTATACTGACAGAATGAGATTTGGAATAACTTTTAAAACTCCTTCTTGGCTGACAGTCGAAGAAACTTTCACGTCCGAGGGAGAAAGTTTCTTTGATAATGGAGATAACTATAATTATCCATCCGGCGGTTCTTCAAAAGATAAAACAAAATACGATATAGTATCGCCATTTGTTTTTGGCTGTGGAATAACATATATGTTTGATGATTTGTTGGTAACAGGCGAAATAGAATATACAGATTGGACACAAATGGAATTTCAAAATGCTACGGACGAATTAATCCGCTTTAATACAGATATCAAGGAAATTTTCAGGGAAACACTCAACTTGAAAGGGGGATTCGAGTATGAATTCAGCAGAACAGGCGCACGTGTACGTGGGGGATTTGCATATTTGCCTTCACCATATGACGGCGATCCTGCTTCATTTGCACGAAAATATATTACTGCCGGCGCCGGATTCATAGTCCAAAATTCTGTTGCAATCGATCTTGGGTATGCGTATGGATTCTGGGACACATTCCATGTTAACTACGATAAAACTTCCAGAACAAATGAATCAATAAAAACTCATAATATTATTGCAACCTTGACATACAGGTTCTAAATAAAATTATCATACGAGGGGCTGTCTCATAAGTCAGCCCCTTTTTTTTTGATTTTTCTCCTACTTTCTTTAATATTAATCATTAATTGAATATTTAAAAAATGGCAAAAACTATTTTCACTGAAAGTCAAAAAAAAGCTCACGACATCAGCCGCAATTTATCTGTTACGGCAAATGCCGGCTCGGGAAAAACAACGGTTTTAGTAAGCAGATTTCTGGATATATTGCTGAATACTGAAACGAAGACCGAGGAAATAGTCGCTATAACTTTCACTGAAAAAGCAGGCGCAGAATTAAAAAAGAAAATATCAGATGCAATTGACAATCTACTGATAAATGAGACGAACCAAGATCAATTAAAGAAAATTGAATTTATTCGAGATCACTTATCTTTTAGTAATATTTCTACCATACACTCTTTTTGTGCAAAATTATTAAGGCATTATCCTGTTGAAGCCGAGATCGATGTTGGATTTTCAATATTGGAGGGAATGTATAAATCAGTAATTGAAAATGAAGCAATTGATGAAGCTTTGAATAAAGCCTTGCTAAACCAAGCGCCTGAAAATTGTGAAGATATTAAAAAAGCATTACGCTTGTTGAAGAAAAATCAATTTAAATATTTTATAAAGTCTCTGTTGTTGAAGAGGGAACAGATAAAAAACAAGGATAATGGTTCGGGAATATTCGATTCCATATTTGCAAATGAACCCAATAAGATTATACATGAGTGGAATCAAACAATCCAAAATTATGTAGTGGGAATTATTAATGATAGTTACTGGGAAACCGATTTTGAATATATTAGCAAATATCTCAAGCCTGATAAAAAAAACCATTTTCAAAGCTTAATAAAAATCAGGGAAGGGGAGGCTTTTGAAGAAAACGTTTTAGATACGCTCAACAAGTTTTTTCCCGAATTTTTAACCAAAGATTTGACGATAAGAAAAAATATTCTGGTTAAAGAGGTTGACGAAACAGATATTGCGCAGGCAAATCTCAAACTCGGAAGTTTCTGGAAATCTATTAAGGATTTGGTTCATGGATTTCTCGATCCGAAGAGAGATTCTAAGCAAATGCAGTTAATAGAAATAACGAAAGTATTGTTTCGACTTTATACTGATGCGGAAAATATTTATGAAAGGAAAAAAAACGAGAGAAGTTTTTTAGATTATGAAGACCTTCAGTTAAAAGCGCGTGAATTAATGAAGAATAAAGAAATTACGGAGAAATTATCCGAAAAATATAAATTCATAATGATTGATGAATTCCAGGATACAAATTTCCTTCAATATAAAATATTTCTTCCTTTATTAAATGATTTGAAATCGGGAAATTTATTTATTGTCGGAGATCCTAAACAGTCGATCTACGCATTTCGTAATGCCGAGGTAGAAATATTTAATAAAACAAAAGAGGATATTTTATTTCACGCAAAGCCCGATCTCGATTTTAGCTGGCAAAATGTTGAACTTCAATCAACCAACGAAGAAAAAAAAGGTCAGATTACATTAGGTGAAAGTTTCCGACTGTTAACAAATAATGTTTGTTTTGTCAATTCTGTGTTTTCAAAGATTATGGGAAAATCGGGATATGAATTCGAGGTAAACTACGAAGAATTGATAAAAGGAAGATGTAATTCTGCAAACGGTGTCGTGGAATTAATGGTACTCAAATCAGAAAGTTTAAATGGGAATGAGGAAAAGAAGACGACGAAGGAATTGGTTTCTGAAGAATGCGGGATGATCGCAAAAAGAATTTTAAAGTTATATGAGGATAAATATAAAATATACGATAAACAGGAAAACCCACATGATTTCCAATTCAAAGATGCGGCAATATTATTAAGAAGCCGAAACAATCTAAAAATATTAGAACAACATCTGAATAAATACCGTATCCCTTATGTTATTACCGGCGGGATCGGATTTTATCAGACACAAGAGATATACGACTTTTTTAATTATTTTCAATTTCTGTTAAACAATCACGACGATGTTGCGTTAGTAGGAATCATGCGATCGCCTTTTTTCTCTATCTCGGATTCAGAATTGTTCAGCATTGCTTCAATCAAAAAAACTGAAGATTTTTGGTCTAAAGTAAAAATATATTCTGAAAAATCTACTGCTTCTGAACAATTAAAAAGGTGTGTAGACATTCTTACAGATAATATTCAATATGCCAATAGGTTGCCGATTCCGCTCCTCGTTCAGCGTATTATCCGACAAACAGGTTGGCTCGGAACAATTGCAGGGATTTCGCATGGTGAACAGAGCAGGTTAAATATTGAAAAATTACTCAGAATTGCACGAGAGTTCGAAGGAAAGGGATTTACGAATTTATTTGATTTTATAGAAAGGTTAAAAAACTTGATTGATGTGGAGAACAGGGAAGGGCAGGCAAATCTCGATGTGGATGGGAATGCAGTGCAGGTAATGACGATTCACTCTGCTAAAGGATTGGAATTTCCGGTTGTATTTATCCCATTCTGCCATAGCGGCTTCAGTTACGATTCACAACCGTTTTTCGATAATGAAGTCGGATTAGGATTCGAGATACTCAATGAAGGGGATTCAGCTGATTTAATACAACCTCTGACGTATTTATACTTGAAACACAAGATACGAGTAAAAAACATTGCTGAAGAAAAAAGAATTTTCTATGTTGCATGTACCCGAGCAAAAGATGTTTTGATTTTCTCAGGCAATGATAACGAAGAGAGTGAATCATATTTTGGTTGGATTACAAATAGTTTAAATATCGACAAGACAACTGTTGAAACTGGTCAATTAAATTTTAAAAACTTGCCGGTAAAAACTTTAGAAAGAATTGATGAATCGTATCAAATTTCTGATTCCAATCACGATCTGCTGATCAGAATTATACTTAACGGCGACGATATCGAACTCCATAATGACTATTCAAAACTCACTCCCGCAAAGAAAAATTTGGATGAATTGTATATTGAGCCATTAATTGGAAAAATTTACAAAGATTATTTTTCAGCGACCCAAATACAAACTTTTTTGGAGTGTCCGGTAAAGTATTATTTAAAATATAAACTGGGTTTACCTGAACAGAATAAACCTGTTTATAAATTTGATGAAAATGAGGATCCGGATGATTTGTTAAAAGGGGAATTGACCGGCTTATTGTTTCACGAAATTCTTGAGAAACATCAAAGTTACGATGAATCTGAATTAAAAAACTTTATATCGGAATTTTGTTTCAGGAAATCCCCGATTGGAATAGCGGAGTGTGAAAAAACCGACTCAATACTTCGAGTATTAAAGGTTTTATACGAATCGGAATTCGTTAAAAATATTTTTAGTTCGAAAGAATTCAGAACTGAATTTACAATCAACACTGTTTTTTATGACGATTATCTAACCGGGACGATAGACTTCTTATACAAAAACGGTGAAAATTGGTCGTTTGTCGACTATAAAACGGACAATATCCCTTTGAGTTCAATCAAGGAAAGGACTCTGAAGTATTTAGCTCAACTTAGATTTTATGCTCTACTTATAAGCAGGTTATTTAGCCAGAAGAATGTTACGGGAAACTTATTATTCACAAAATATCCCGATAAGCCTCAAAGTATTGATTTTTCAGAAAACGAAATTAATGAATTTGCTGATACGATTTTACAATCTGTAAATAAAATTAAATCCAACAGCTTTGAACATAACAAAAATAATTGCAGTGAGTGTCGGTATTTTATTAATCACAATTGTATAAAAAAATCCTAACCTTAATCTGAGGAAGCCGGTAATTCAGGCTCGACGAAAATTGTTTTTTCCCTCTCCATAATTATGGTTCCGTCAGGACTATTTTTTGGTCTGCGAACATATTTTTTTTCACAGTAAGCAACAGGTACCTTAGAGGCATTTCGCATTTTACTGTAGTAAGCTGCTATGGCAGCCGCTTGTCTGACCGCTTCTTTGCCAGGTTGTGTTTTGCTATTCCCGACTTTTAACACGACATGTGAACCGCTTGAGCCTCTTGCATGGAACCAAAGATCGTGAGGTTTCGCATACTTCATAGTTAAGAGATCGTTATTTGCGGCATTTTTACCAACCCAGACCTCAAATCCTCCGTTGACTGTAAAAATTCTGAACGGTGGCAATTCCGATTTGGTTTTCGATGCAATGATATGCATTTTGCGCAGGTCATTTTCATATTCTTCTTTAAATTCGATCAGTTGATCTTTTGTCATACAATTATCCAGATGTAAAAGGATTTTTTCTAAAATGGATAGTTCTTTTTTAATATCTTCATGTCGCTTAACTGCCGCATTATATGAAGCTCGTGCTTTACGTGCTTTTTCAAAATAACGTTCTGCGTTTCTTGCAGGTGTCAGCTTGGGATCGAGAACTATGTGTATTAATTGGTTGTCGTGAAATATGTCTTCGATGTCAATCTCTTTTGTTCCTTTTGTCAGATGCTGAAGGTTTGACATTATAACCTTGGCAATATGGTCATAATTTTCGGCTCTCTGCGATTCGTTCAATTCATTGCTGATAGCCTTCTCGGTTCTTATTGCTTTGTCTAATTCATTTTTGATTTTTATCAAAAGCTCTTTTTTTTCACTGTCGATGTTATGGATGTTAAAAGATTTGATGATAAAAGTTTTTACTGCATCGTTAACATTCGTAAATTCTTCCAACCGTGAGCCACTCAGGTGTTGCAGTTTTATCATTGAAATTACACGAGGAGTTTCATTGCTGTAGTAAATTGTAGGAATAGGCTTGCTTGATTCAATAAAGATATCTTTTAATTTTTGAAAAATGTTTTTACAATCCCCAACAGTCAAATCTCCGGAATGAATTTTATCTTCTACTCCTGATCGATGAAGTGCTTCTCTCGTAAAAGTGGAACCAAGAAACGGCATAATTTTCTTTAATGCGCTGAATGTAGTTTTATTTTTATCTTCTAACAATAATTTTTCAAAAGTTATATAATCCGTTAACAATGTGTCGGTATGGTGTTGGCTTGCCGGCAGGACGTCCGAAAAATTGCTTCCTATAAAATTTTTACTGTTTTTAAAAGAATTAGTAATGATATTACGGTGATCTATAAGGAAAATGTTGCTGGCTGCTGATGAAAATAAATTAAAAGCAAGTTTGTTGCCATTATCGAATGAAATTGTTAGTATCCTTTCATAGAGGTGGGATTGGATTCTTTTTATTTTATGATTAATAAGTTCGTGGAATATATCTACAGAATTTCTCTTCGCTCGTGCAACTTGTTCACGCATATAAATGAAATTCATCTGCGGATTTATTGAAATAATTAAACTTTTCGGTGATTCTTTTGAATCAATGGATATTATCAATTCATTTTTTTGCTGAGTGAATATTTCTATTATAGAAGATTCCTTCAATTCTTTATGAAATGCATCTGCGAGATTTTGAAGAGTAATAAAGTGATTTAACATAAGCTCTCTTATTTGTTTTACCCAGCCAAATATACCGAAAAAAAATTTTTTCTCAAAAATTTTGTAAAAAATAATCTCCTTGACCTATGCAAAAATTTTTCGTAAGTTAAGACAAGTCTTTATGAAAAAACGCTAAAAATGTATATAATTCCTCAATATTTTAGGAATTATTTCCGATAATTTGAAAATTATATTTATTTTCATTCAATCTCAGTATTTTTTTAAGGTAATTAATGATAACAAGTATGACGGGATACGGACATTCAGAAGTATCCAAAGACGGGAAAAGTGTAATCGCTGAGGTTCGCAGTGTTAACAGTCGGTACCTGGAATTGACAACGCGGCTTCCTAAAAATCATCTTCATCGTGATAATGAAGTCAGGGAAATCGTCCAAAAAAAATTGGAGCGGGGAAAGATAAATGTATTTATAAATTTTGATGTATCTAGTGAGAAACAACCTTCGCTTTCGATAAATAAAAAAGCTGCACATGAATATTACCGGCTATTAAACGATTTAAAAATAGCATTAAAATTAGACGATAAGATTACGATCGACCACCTCATGCACTTCAGTGAAATTATTGAATCGCAGGATGTCGAACAGGACAATGAGGCAGAGTGGCAGTTGTGTGTGCGTGCCATTAACCAGGCTCTGGACGGTATGGTTAAGATGAGGCAGAAAGAAGGAAACGAATTAAAAAAAGACTTGAATCGAAGAGTTAGTTATATTGAAAAAACTATTTCTATGATCGAAAAACTTTCCCCCGCGAAAGCAAATGCTGAAAGAAAACGATTGAAAGAAAAAGTGAATAAGCTGATTTCAGATTTCGATCCGGTCGTTGAAAAAAGAATTGAACTGGAAATAATTATGCTGTCGGAGAAACTTGATGTGACTGAAGAATGTGTTCGTTTAAAAACTCACTGCAAATATTTTAAGGAGTTAATGAACGGCTCAGAATCTTCCGGCAGAAAATTGAATTTTTTAATTCAGGAGTTAAACCGCGAAGCCAATACAATCGGTTCAAAATCGAATGATGTTAAAATATCTCACTTGGCTGTGAAAATAAAAGAAGAATTAGAAAAAATAAGAGAACAGATACAAAACATTGAATAAAGAAAACCCGAAACGATTAGTCGTGATATCAGCGCCGAGTGGCTGCGGAAAGACAACTATTGTAAAAGAAATCCTGAAAATGTATTCAGATTTTTATTTTTCTGTTTCTGCGACTACACGCCCTAAAAGAGCTAACGAGATCAATGGAGTTGATTATAAATTTTTGACTACTCAACAATTCGAAACATTCATACAGAAAAATAAACTCGTAGAATGGGAAAAAATATACGATAATTATTACGGGACCTTAGTCGATGAAGTCGAAAGTAATTTGGCGAACGGAAAGCTGGTGATATTTGATATTGATGTTCTCGGAGCTTTATCAATTAAGGAAAAATATCCGGATGATTCACTGATGATTTTTATTGACATTCCGAGTGTCGAGGCATTGAAGGAACGCTTAAAAAATCGTAAAACAGAAAGTGAAGAAACCTTTTCGAAAAGACTTAAACGCATGGAAATGGAATTCGACAAAAAGAAATATTTTGATTATGTAGTAATGAACCAAGATCTCGAAAAAGCTGTTATTGAGGTCGAGGAAATAATATTGAATAACTGTAAAATAAATAAAAAAAAATAAAGGATTACCGATGTCATTAAAACCAATTAACTTGAATACCTTGGAGGATAAGATCGAAAATATCTATGAAGCTATTGTCGTTATATCCAAACGCGCTCAGCAGATAAACGAAGAGCAAAAGATAGAATTTAATCAGCGGTTAGAGCTGGTTCAGAGCAAGATAATGAGTGAAGAAGTTGATGAAACTGAACCTATGGAAACAATAACCAATCCTGATCAATTAAAAATAGCCAGTGAGTTTGAAAAACGAGTAAAACCTCCGACTGCCGCTATTGATGAACTCCTTTCTGATAAATTGGTATTCCGGTACAAAGAAGAAACCGACGAACAATAAAATCAACTTTGTTAAAGGGCAAAAAAATATTAATCGGTGTTACAGGAGGGATCGCGGCTTATAAGATACCTTTCCTTGTCAGAGAATTGAAAAAAAAAGGGGCTGAAGTCCGCTTAGTAATGAGCAGGGCTGCGGCTGAATTCATCAATCCGGTTACCTTATCCGCTCTCAGTGAAAATGAAGTTATCACAGAAACTTTTCCCGATACATCGCAAAGCATAGTCAATACGGGAACGTGGCATATTCATCTTGGGATGTGGGCGGATATTTATTTAATTGCTCCGGCAACAGCGAATACAATTGCTAAAATTACATTTGGGATTGCCGATAATCCTGTAACAATTATGGCACAATCTGTTCGGTGTCCGTTAGCAATTTCACCGGCAATGGATACGTTTATGTGGGAATATCCGGCTACTCAAGAGAATATTTTTAAGCTGCAGGATAGAGGATGTTTAATTATTAATCCCGATGTCGGTGAATTGGCAAGTGGTCTCATTGGAAAAGGACGATTGCCGGAAATCAATAAACTTGTTAAAGAAGTTGACAAAGTTTTAAATAAAAGCAAGAATGATTTAGAAGATGTTAATATTCTGGTAACGGCTGGACCAACGTATGAAGCGATAGATCCGGTTAGATTTATTGGTAACAAGTCGTCGGGGAAAATGGGCTATGCCATAGCAAAAGCAGCAATGCGGCGTGGCGCAAATGTAGTTTTGGTTTCAGGCCCTACTGCTCTTCAAACTCCGAACGGTGTTAAAAAAATAAAAATTGAAACAGCCGAACAAATGTTCCGGGTTGTAAATAAGAATTTTGACAATAGCGATGTTGTGATTATGTCGGCAGCGGTAGCTGATTTTACTCCGACGGAGATCTCAGCACAAAAAATTAAAAAAAATAAAATACCCGCGGGAAGATTCACGATTGAATTGAAAAAAACTAAAGACATACTGGCTTCGCTCGCTTTACGGAATAAAGATAAAAAGATAATTGTTGGTTTTGCATTGGAAACCGATAATGAATTTCTAAATGCGAAACAAAAAATAAAAGAGAAAAATTTAGATTTACTGGTCTTAAATAATCCGCTGACGCATCGTAATACGCTCGGGGGAGATACGAATTTAGTTACAATCCTGAAAAGGAACGGTTCAAAGATAAAATTACCGGTCATGTCTAAATACGATGTTGCAAATAAGATACTTGACCATGTCATTTTGAAAATTAAATAATTAATGACTACTTTAAATAAAGAAATTATTAATTTACTTGATGATGTTAAAAAATATATTATGCAACAGGAAGAATTATTCGGGAAAACGATATATACATCTGACAGAGATATGAAATCGGGAAAAGTTTCAGAACAACCGATAATCTGGAAGACCGCACAAACACTTGAGGCACTTAATAAACAGATATCATCTTGTTTAAATTGCAGTCTTGGAGAAACCCGAGATAACTTTGTGTTCGGTGTAGGAAATCCGAATGCAAAGGTTATGTTAATAGGTGAGGCGCCTGGTGCAGAAGAAGACGCAAAAGGTGAACCGTTTGTCGGAAGAGCCGGACAGTTATTAAATAAAATTTTAGCTGCTGTTCAATTCACTCGTGAAGAAGTATATATTTGTAATATACTTAAATGCCGTCCCCCGCAAAACCGTGATCCGATAATGAATGAAATGGAAATTTGTACCCCTTATCTGGAAAAACAAATTGATCTTGTTAAACCTCAAATCATTATATGCTTGGGGCGCATTGCTGCACAATGGTTATTGAATACTGATGCTTCACTGGGCAGGCTCAGAGAAAATATACACGATTATAAAAGTACAAAATTGATTGTTACATATCATCCTGCGGCATTGCTTCGAAATCCTGCTTGGAAGCAACCCGCATGGGAAGACATGAAGAAATTTCGAAAATTGTATGAAGAATTAAATAATCTTAATCAATGATTATGGCGGAATTTAAGAAAAAACGAAAAATTAATTTTAATCTCAACGAAATTCACGAAGGACGTATTCCTCCGCAAGCTGTAGATGTTGAGGAACAGGTTTTGGGAGCAGCATTAATTGAAAAAGAAGCTGTACCTAAAGTATTAGAGATATTAAGACCGGATATTTTTTACAAAACTGCACATCAGAAAATATTTGAAGGCATTACAGCCCTCTTTGAAAGGAATGAACCTGTCGATTCAGTTACTCTCATAGAAGAATTGAAGAGAAGGGGAACTTTGGATGAAATCGGCGGCCCGATTTATATTACTGATTTGACTTTAAAGGTAACTACGGCGGCGAATGTCGAATATCACGCTCATATAATTTTAGAAAAAGCATTGATGAGAGGATTAATTGAAACCTCCTCTGAGATTGCCTCACGTGCATACAACGAAACAGAAGATGCCATTGATTTACTCGATGAGGCGGAAACTAAAATATTTCAAATATCTGAACAAAGATTAAAAAAAAGCGCCACACCGATCAAGAAAGCTTTGTTTGAAACATTTGACACACTGGAAAAAATTCACGGCAAACATGGAGGAATAACGGGTGTACCGACCGGCTTCATCGATCTGGATAATATTACAGGCGGATTCCAGAATTCTGATTTAATCATTATCGCCGGACGACCCAGTCAAGGGAAAACTGCTTTTGCGCTCTCGCTGGCACGAAATGCTGCATTACATCAAGCCAAAAAAACTTCAGTCGGCATATTCAGTATTGAAATGTCGGAACAGCAACTTGTTACTAGGATGCTTTCATCCGAAGCGAGAATCAACGCTCATGCATTACGTACTGGTAAGTTACCCGAAGAACAATGGAAAAATTTGAGCAGAGTTGTCGGGCGCCTTGCCGAGGCTAAAATATTTATTGACGATTCTCCATATTTATCGATACTTGAAATCAGGGCAAAGGCGCGAAGACTAAAAGCTGAACACAATATTGGAATGATAATAATAGATTATCTTCAATTAGTTCACGCACCGAAAAGCATGGAAAGCAGGGAACGGGAAATATCAATGATTTCACGCTCGTTGAAAGCGCTCGCAAAAGAAATCGATATACCGGTTATTGCATTGTCACAGCTCAACAGGGCTGTGGAAACCCGAGGCGGAGATAAAAGACCAGTTTTAGCGGATCTTCGTGAATCGGGGGCTATCGAGCAGGATGCCGACGTGGTATTGTTTGTTCATCGCCCGATTATGTTCAATATTGAAACCATCAAGGACGAGAGTGGAAACGTTTTACCAACCGAAAGACTTGCGGAAATTATTGTGGGAAAACACCGTAACGGTCCGACGGGTATTGTACACCTTGCTTTTCAAAAGGAGTTTGCAGGTTTTGATAATTGGAAATTTGATACATACGAACAGTTGATGCCGGTTTCGCCCTCCGACGAGGATACTCCGTTTTAATATCCTCAATTATTCCAAATTCCCGGAATAGTTAATCCGCAACTATTACATTTTCCATTTATTAAATTATTTTTCAATACCCGAAACCCGATTCTTTCAATGATCAATTCACTGCAAGCAGGACAATAAGTGTTTTCCCCGCCCTCGACCTTTCCCGGTAAATTGCCCGCATAAATATATTTTAATCCGGCATTTTTTCCTATTGTTATCGCTTTTAATAATGAACCGGCTGGTGTACTCCTTCGATCGGTCATCTTATAATTTGGATGAAATGCCGTGATATGCCAGGGGATATTTGTTGAAACCGAAGCAATGAAATCAGCAATGTTTTTTATCTCTTCATCTGAATCGTTGAAATCCGGAACTATTAGTGTTACAACTTCAACCCAAAAATTCATTTGAAATGCCATCTTGATAGTGTCAAGCACATTTTGTAAAACTCCGCCTAATTCTCTATAACGCTTGTCGTTAAATCCCTTTAGATCGATTTTGAACAGGTCTAAATATGGTTTCAAATATTCTAATACCTCAGGTGATCCGTTGCCGTTTGAAACATACGATGTCACCATTCCATACCTTTTTGCAAGCTTAAAAATTTCAACTCCCCATTCAGTAGTAATAAGCGGTTCATTATAAGTACTTGTAATTATATGAGCTTGATTTTGTTTTGCCATCATTACAATTTCTTCAGCAGTAATAACTTGAATATGCGCAACCGCGTGAGGATCACGGAGTGTCTGAGAGGAGAGCCAATTCTGACAAAAGCTGCAATGATAATCGCAACCGACCATACCGAAGCTCAAAGCGGTGGAGCCGGGCAAAGCATGGAAAAAAGGTTTTTTCTCGATAGGGTCTAATTGCAATCCGTTTACATAACCCCAAGGGACAAGTAATTTTCCGTTTTCGTTTGTTCTGACTTTACAGATTCCGTCACTGCCCGGTTTTATTTTACATCTGTGTCCGCAGGAGTAACATAATATCCAATTTTTATCTAATTCTTTATATAATTTCCCATTTTTGGTGTGTTGCTTCAGAATTTCTTGTAATGACGGAGCATTTTTCATTTTAAAATCTTCTCTTTATTCAATATATGAAATTAATTAAAGAGTAGCAGAAAACTATTCTTCGATGTGTTGCTTGCCGAATAAAATTCTTATTTTCAAAATAATTTTATAATGTAGTCGACAAATTCAAAAGTTCCATAACCAACCAGACCGGAAATCGGAATTGTTAAAATCCATGCCCATAGAATTTTACCGGCTAGTCCCCATCTAACGGCTGAGAGACGGCGTGTTGCTCCAACGCCCATGATGGCACCGGCTACTGTATGTGTGGTACTGACGGGGATACCTGCCATTGCGGTCCCGGCCAGAACAAATGCTCCTGCAGTTTCGGCACAAAAGCCGCCCACCGGTTTTAGATGAGTTAATTTCATTCCCATGGTTTTTACTACTTTCCATCCTCCGTATAGTGTCCCTAATGCAATTGTCGTATGTGCGGATAAAACAACCCAGAGAGGCACATAAAATTCTTCCCCGAGATAACCTCCTGTATATAGCAATATGGCAATAATCCCCATAGTTTTTTGAGCATCGTTTGTTCCGTGTCCCAAACTGAATGCAGCAGATGATATTAATTGTCCTATCCGAAATATTTTGTCAACTTTTGATGGCGTCTTTTTGCTTGATAACCATGTAACTATAATCATAAATATCAAACCCAGTATCAAGCCTATGACAGGAGAGAGAATTATAAATATACCGATCTTTATTAAACCGGCACTAATAAGAGATCCAAAACCGGCTTTAGCAACTGCTGAACCTGCCAGACCACCAATGAGTGCGTGTGAAACGCTTATTGGTAAACCGTAATGTGTACAAAGATGCGTCCAAATTATTGCACCAATAAGTGTAGCCAATATCAATTCATGGTCCACTACATTCGATTCTACTATGCCTTTGCCGATAGTTGTGGCAACATGAACTCCAAAAACTCCGGCAGCGGCAAAGTTAAAAAATGCCGCCCATATTACAGCTAAACGTGGCGACAAAACCCGCGTTGAAACTATTGTTGCAATCGAATTAGCGGCATCATTCATCCCGTTTAAAAAATCAAAAACAAGAGCTAAAAAAATTAAAAAGATTGTATATTCCAACATAAAAAAATTAAGCGTTTTTAATAATTATACTTTCGATTGCATTCGCAGCGTCTTCGCATTTATCAGTTGCCGATTCCAAACCCATTAGAATTTCTTTAATTTTTATCAACTCAATTGGGTCTTTACATGTTTTGAATAAAGTTGCGACCGCAGCCTCGAACATATCATCCGCTTTATTTTCGCAGCTATTAACATGTACACAACCCTTCAGGATTTCATCTTTATGATCCAAATCTCTCAAAAGCGGAATAATTTTACAAAGTTCGTTCACAGATTCATGAAGAGTTTCAATAATTCTTAAGCCATCGGGGGGGAAATTATTAACTTCGTATAGTATAACTTGTTTTGAAATTCCCTTAATATAATCCAGTACATCATCGAGTGCCGCTGCGAGCATGTGAATATCTTCCCTGTCAAACGGAGTCACAAAAGAGGAACTAATCTCATTGAATAATCTATGGGTAATCATATCTCCCTTATGTTCGATATCCTCGATTTCAATTAATTTCTTTCGATTTTCATCCGTCAGAGGAAAATGAAAAGCTAAAAGTAGTGTCTCGCATGCATAATTCAAATTTTCGATATCCTCTTCAAAAAGGAGAAAAAAATTATCATTTTTCGGTACAAGTTTTTTAATAAATTTGTTTACACTCATATGATGCTAACCTGTTTTTATTTCATTTGAAATGTTTATTTCTTTAACAAATAATCGAGCCATTTATTGCTGATTTTTTCTAAAACACTATTTACCTTTAACCTCGAGTTCAAATTCTGAAAATCGACCACATCGAGATGTTGGTCCTGATTAAAGCATGTGAAAACGGGTTTTGATTCTTTGCCGGTTACCGGATCGACTTGCCTAATAAGACACTGCGCACAAACTTCTTTCATCATACACTGCATCGGTGCGTTGATACTGCCGATTGCGATATGATTCGTGAAATAGGGTCCCAAAATGCCGTGCCGCGCGTCTTTTACAGCTGCCATCATTCTATCTGAACCGATGGCTATGATTCGGTTTATTGTCGGTAAGGGAATAAACGTTTCACCGATTAAACCATCACCATATGCTTTCATTGCCTGAACAATATTTCCCCTAAAGTGGGAATCCTGACTTCTTGTTGGTTTGATTTCTTTGCCGGAATCTGTACTCCAAATAATTTGATCGGTGGATTCCTCGATTTCTTCTCTTTTAAATAAATCTTCTCCCTGTTTATATCCGGCAAAATAAATTACTTTATTTCCGCTTTGCTTTAATGCTTTTGCGATTGAGAATAAAACCGCATTTCCAAGTCCTCCGCCTGCGAGAAGTACATTTTCATTTTTCGGGATTTCGGTAGGTGTGCCGGTAGGGCCCATAACAACAAGCTTCTGACCGGTTTTTAAAGAAGCGCTTAACCGTGATGAAGCCCCCATTTCAAGAACTATCATGCTTAACAGTCCTTTTTCAGCATCTGTCCAGGCACCTGTTAATGCAAGCCCTTCCATCGTTAATTGGGTATCTTCTATCCAGACCGATTCACTTTCAAAATTTTGCAAACGATAAAATTGACCGGGCTGGAATTTTTTAGCAGCAAATGGAGC
>CAYTID010000023.1:0-27165 GCA_964437735.1 uncultured Ignavibacteriaceae bacterium
TTAGTTTCATTTCCTATAAAAAAATGAAAGAGGCTGACTCACTTTTGAGACAGCCCCTTTTTTGTTAAGGCTTACCTTTTATTATTAATTATCGCACTCCATTTTCATGTGCATTTTTCTCATTGGTCTATCAAAGTCTTTCATGAAAAAATCATGCATATCGCCGTCATTCATCATTTTCAACCTCTTGTGTCGCATTGGCTTGTCTAATTTTTCTTTCCACGTTTTTTGTTGTTCAGGAGTTAAAATGCTGTTTACATCAAACCAATGATCAACATGGTTCGTACGCATTTTTCCTTTTAAGTCTGAAATTTCTTTGATTTTCTTTTCAATAGCAGATTTATCCGGCTTATCGGCGTTGAATAATTCCTTCAATTCAATTTCGGCGGTTTTTACTTTTGCCTTACCGTCAATCTGTTTTTTTTGCATATCAAAATGCATTTTTTCCATTTTTTTCTTTTGATCTTCGGTAAGGTTTAATTTTTCCATCATGTTCTTAGGTTTAGAAACCTCAATGTGTTTCATTATTTCTCTTTCGTCTTCACCGGTCCATTGGAATTCCTTATCACCTTTTTTCTTCATTATTTTTATTTCTTTTTCTTGTTGAGAGTAAAGAGCGGAAGCAAACATAATGATAATTCCAAAGATAATTAACAACGATAATGATTTTAGTTTCATGGTATATTTTCCTTTTATTTGTTAAATTGATTTTGTTTCAATATATGGACGATTCATATTAGAAAAGGTTTAATTCAATTCGATAATGAAAAATAATGAAATTAAATTAATAATTCTTTTCATTTTATCCTTAGGAATTATATACTATACGGCGATGTTCTTCAAAATAGATAAAACGAATGTCACTTATGAGCCAAAATATCTGCTTCCTGATGGATATTCGACAATTACAGTCGAGGTTCAAACTTTAAATAAATTCAATATTAAAATTCCATTCAGACAATCTGATGTAAAATTTTCAATAATTGAAGGTATTGAACTTGTTGAAATTATATCTATAACAAAGAATAAATTAATCCTAAAATCAAAATATGAAACAGGAAAAGTTGTAATAAGTGTAAAAGATTTTTATAATTTAATTCCATTATTAGTTGAAATTGATATTATTCCCTTACTAACTTAAATTGCTTTTTCCCTAAATATTCGCTAATATTATTTGCAAAAAATATATAAAAAAATGAAAAAAATAATTTTATTACTAACTGCTTTGTTTTTATCAGGCTGTTCCAGTCCGTTAGGTGAATTTTTTTCAACGAGATACGAAAACACCCTGGGGTATTTTAATACGTATTACAATGCCCGAAAATCGTTTGATGAAGCATTAGAAGAATTAAAAAAGAATCCCTCCAAGTCTCTCGATACCAATTACTTTTCGTCACATATAATCAATCAAACTGCCCGGACGAAATTCAATATCGTGATAGAAAAGTGTTCGAAAATTATACAGTTATACCCGCGAAGCAGATGGGTAGATGACGCGATTATGATGATTGGAGAATCATATTTTTACATGAATGATTATGACCTATCTATCAAAAAATTTTTAGAATTGATTGAAAATTTTCCAAATAGTTCATACTACTGGGAAGCACACTTGTTCCATGCAAAAGCGCTTTATCATAAAAAATCTTTTATTGACAGCCGAAATTATTTAGAAAAATTTCTTGAGAAATCACTTGAACAAGGCGAACGAGATATTGCCTGTCAAGGATACATGTTGTTAGGTTTATGTCATAATGAAAAAGAAGAATTTAATAAAGCAGATTTAGCATTCAAAAAAGCTGCTGAGATAAAAGCTAGCAAAAATCTTAAAGCATTTGCATATTTCTATCTGGGCAAAAATTATTTAAGGCTTGGCAATATCCCACTCGCAAGTAATTCTTTTTATAAATCATTCGATAATGCAAAAGAAATTAATTTTGAATATTATGGAAAAATGGAGTATATACGGACGCTTATTCAATTGGGGAATCACGATCAGGCTTTCAAATATCTGAATGATATAAAAAATGATATTACGAATAATGAATTCTTATCTCAGATCGATTTAGAAAATGCAAATGTCTACCGATCCATGGGCGATTATGAGTCCGCATTTGACCATTATGAAATTGTTGATTCTCTTTATGCACGATCCGAAGCCGCATCAATTAGTTTTTATAACAGAGGATTAATCTATGAAAAAGAATTAAATGATTACTCTGAAGCCAAATTTTACTATGATAAAGCAAAGTCGGAAACCTCGCAAGGTGAAATTTTCAAAATGGCAGTAAAAAAATCTGATGTGCTTGGAAAATATATCCAATATCAAAGAGATATCAGAAATTACGACAGTTTATTTTATTTCGCGATTCATCAGGATTCTGTTCTCAGGAATATACAATCAGAACCTGATACACTTTTGAATCCTAATCAAGGTGAAACGAAAGTTGAAAAGAAAGATGAATTAAACTTGCACGCAAACAAAAATGAGGAAGAGGGCGAAGGAAATAAATCCGGAGATGAAAACGATTTGCTAATGGATGAGGAAGAAAAAGAATTAAGAAACCAGATCAAGAATCAGCCGGATAACAAACCCTTAACCAATCCTCCGGTGATTCAACCGATTTCATCTGATAGTGCCCTTTTTCTGCTCACAAAGAGTCAATTTGAATTAGCAACTTTATTTCTCCTGGATTTATCTTTACCCGATTCTGCAGAGTTTTGGTTTGATATTGTGTTGCGTAGTATATTTATCGATATGTTTGCTCCAAGTGCGTTTTATGCATTATCCGAAATCAATCGAACCAAAGGAAATAGCGTTAAAGCAGATTCTTTTTTTAATATGATAATTAAGAATTATCCTGAAACAAAATACGCACACCAAGTCAGAAAAATAATGGGAATTGATTACACGGTTGAAATTCCGGAAATGGAAAAAATGTATTCAAACGCGATCAATCTTTCAGACCAAAAAAAGTATAAGGAATCCTTCTCAGTTTTAAATCAAATCTATGAAAAAGATACATTATCTGATTATGCTCCACAAGCTCTGTATACAATCGGGTGGTTGTACGAAAATAATGTATTTAATACAGACAGTGCAAAGTTTTACTACAAAAGATTAATTGATAAATACCCGAGTTCAATGTATTCGAATAATATTATTGGAAAAATTAAAGTTGCAGAAGATACTTCGAATTTATCTCAATATGCAACAATCAAAGAAATAATCGCACCACCACCACCTGCTCCAAAATATAATCTGCCGGAAGGATCAAACGATATCGATGGAGAGCAATCGGGAAGAAAAAAAGGAGATAGAAACTATCGTGATGACAGAGATGATGATTTCCAGGGACCTGATGATTAATTTTATATTTAAATTGACATGAATTTAGGTCGCTACAAAATTACATCAATTGAAAATATTAAAAAAGATGTTATAAAAATTCGTTTTATATCTCCTTCAATAGCAACATCAGCCAAACCAGGACAATTTATAAATATTAAAATAGAAAATTCGACAATCCCTTTGTTACGACGTCCATTTAGCATTCACTTTGTTGAAGATGAGGAGGTTGAAATTATTTTCGGTATTTTTGGGAAAGGAACGTATAAGCTTGCAGAAAATAAAATAGGAGCTACTCTAGATATCTTAGGCCCATTGGGCAAGCCTTTTAATACCGATAAAGAGGAGGACATTTCTATTCTGATTGGCGGCGGGATTGGTGTTGCTCCGTTTCCTTTATTGTCCGAAACCTTATTAAATCAAAATAAAAATATTGTAACATTGTTGGGTGCAAAAAATAAAAACTACCTCATAAAAAACCGTTTAATAAATTTAAAAACAGCAACAGATGACGGCTCGGAAGGATATCATGGTAGTGTAGTAAAATTGTTCGAGGAGGAGTATCTAAAAAATAATATAAAAAATATTAAAGCATATGTTTGCGGACCATCACCTATGCTCATAGCAATGAACAAATTAAAAGAAAAATATATATTTAAATGTGAAGTATCATTAGAGACATCGATGGCTTGCGGTATTGGAATTTGCCAGGGTTGTGCAGTACAGAGTAATGTAGATTTTAACAAATATTTTCTTTCTTGTGTTGATGGACCGGTATTTAATATCGATGACGTTAGTTTATAATGGGAAGCCTGTTTAAAATAAGAGACATAGAATTTCGAGGAAGGATTTTAGTTGCTTCGGGAACTTTCGGATATGGGGACGAATGTACCGACTTAGTTGATATAAATAAGTTGGGTGGCCTTATTACGAAGTCACTGACACTTAAACCCCGAGAAGGAAATCCACCGCCAAGGATCGTAGAAACTTCAAGCGGAATGATAAATTCAATCGGGCTGGCAAACATAGGTGTTAAACGATTTATTATTGAAAAACTCCCATTATTACAGAAATATCAGACGAATATTATTGTAAACATTGCCGGGAGTTCAATTGACGAATATTGTGAAGTTCTCAAAATATTAGAATCTCAAGATGGTATAAGTGCCTATGAAGTTAATGTTTCATGTCCGAATGTAAAAGAAGGGGGTTTAAATTTCGGAACGAACGTCAAAGCCACCGCTGAAATTACACGAAGATTAAGGATTATTACAAATAAACCCTTGATCATTAAGCTGACACCTAATGTCACAAAGATCTCTGATTTGGCGGTCGCTGTAGAACAAGAGGGAGCAGATGCAGTGTCTTTGATAAACACGCTTGTAGGTATGGCGGTAAATATAAAAACAGGAAAACCGAAAATATCAACTATAACGGGCGGATTATCAGGACCGGCAATAAAACCGATTGCATTAGCTAAAGTATTTGAAGTTGTGCAGGTTGTGAAAATTCCGGTCATAGGAATAGGTGGAATTTTAAATATGGAAGATGCTTTGGAATTTTTCATTACCGGTGCACAAGCTGTTCAGGTGGGGACAGGAAATTTTATCTATCCTGATTCGGCAATAAAAATCCAAATTGATTTGGATAAATATTGTCTTGAAAATAATATTCACGATTTTCAATCAGTTATCGGGTCATTAAACCTCTCTGAAAGTAAATCACTACTTAATAACTAGCTATAAACACATTGAAAAAATTTAGCGATACTATACGATATTTATACAGTTTGCAGAAATACGGTATAAAGCTTGGACTTCATAATATCCAAGCGTTGATGACATTTCTTGATAATCCCCATATTAACTATCCAATAATTCACATTGCCGGTACTAACGGAAAAGGTTCGACAGCTGCAATGTTGGCAGCTATACTCAAAGCATCAGGATATAAAACAGCGTTGTACACATCGCCCCACTTGGTCAAGTTTAATGAAAGAATAAGAATAAATGGAGATTCCATACCGGATAAAGATATTATTCATTACACAAAAAAACTTCTCCCGGTAATCAATAAATTGAATGCAACTTTTTTTGAAGCCACAACAGCAATCGCATTTAAATATTTCTCTGATAAGAAAGTTGATGTTGCCATAGTAGAAACAGGATTGGGTGGACGATTAGATTCAACAAATGTTGTGAAACCGATTTTATCAATTATTACTACAATAGATTATGATCACATGGACCAATTAGGGAATACGTTAGGAAAGATTGCATTTGAGAAAGCCGGAATAATTAAAGAGGGGATTCCGTGCATAACCTCAGTTGAGAACATTGAAGCGCTGAGTGTGTTACGAAGAACAGCTTTTAAAAATAAATCAGTTTTAGTTGAGAGTAAGAAGGTTTCGAGTATAAAACAACTTTCGTCCAGTATTTTTTCACAAAAAATTGATTTTAAATTTGGTAAAAAATATTTAAAAAATATCGAAGTTGAATTGCCGGGAAAATATCAGTTAGAAAATATTCAATTGGTGTTAACCGCCATAAATTATTTAAACAGTTCGAAAAGGAAACGGATTACACCATACTCAATTAAAAACGGATTAAAAAATATTAGAAAATTCACAGGATTCAGGGGCAGATTGGAAGTAATATCCAAAAAACCATTGATAATTGCAGATGTTGCGCACAACGAGCAGGCTTTCACTAAATTAATAGATACGTTATACCAATTTGGTATACACTCACCGGTATTACTGTTTGGAGTAATGAAAGATAAAAATGTTGATAAAATAGTAAAATCAATGCAAAATAGTGTGAAATTGATAGTTGGCTGTGCCCCTGAAATCGATCGGGCTATGAATAGCAAAAACATAGTGCGGATTTGTAAAAGGTATAATATCCCTGCAATCGATGGTATTAACATAGGCGGAGGTATCAACAAAATACGCAAATATGCTGGAGATAATGATGTAATTGTTATCTGCGGATCACACTATGTGTTAGGTGAAATATATCAAAAATATTTTCCGCGTGCTTGACTTTAAAATCAAAAGGATGTATATTTATTCAGAATTTAGAAGAGAAAATAACAATTCCGGTTTCTTTCCATAATATGTAATCAACTCAAGAAATAAATCGATCCAACCCCGTTAATTAGTGTTACAATTGAGGAAGAGAAACTCCAATAATAAAATTAATCTTTAAACAATTTAGAAAAGTAAAATTATGCCAATGGACATAGCTGATTTGAAAGCTAAAAAAATTACTGAACTTACAACTATTGCAAAAGACCTGAATATTGTCGGCTACAGCGAAATGCGAAAACAGGATTTGATTTTTAAAATTCTGGAAGTTCAATCGCAAAAAGATGGTGTAGGTTTCAGCAAAGGAGTATTGGAAGTATTGCCGGATGGTTACGGTTTTTTGAGATCATCCGATTATAATTACCTCCCCTCACCTGATGATATCTATGTTTCTCCATCTCAGATTAAAAGATTTGGCTTACGTACAGGTGATACTGTAAACGGTCAAGTCAGACCACCCAAAGAAGGTGAAAGGTTTTTTGCCCTTCTTAAAGTCGAAGCAGTTAACGGTGAAAATCCCGAAGTTATGCGAGACAGAACATTATTCGATAATCTCACACCCATCTATCCATTGGAACGATTAGATTTGGAAACATCTCCAGGTGAATACTCTATGAGAATAATGAATTTACTTGCTCCGATAGGTAAGGGGCAAAGAGGAATGATCGTATCTCCGCCAAAAGCCGGTAAAACAATTTTACTCCAAAAAATTGCTAATAGTATTAAACGAAACCATCCTGAAGTTGTTTTAATTGTTTTATTGATAGATGAGAGACCTGAAGAAGTAACTGACATGGAAAGGTCCGTTCAGGCTGAAGTTATTAGCTCGACATTTGATGAACATCAGGAACGTCATGTTCAGGTAGCTGATATGGTACTGGAAAAGGCAAAAAGATTAGTTGAAGCGAAAAAAGATGTTGTAATTCTCTTAGACAGTATAACTCGTTTAGCCAGAGCCCATAATACTGTCGTGCCTCACAGCGGCAAGATTCTTTCAGGAGGTGTTGATGCGAATGCATTGCATCGTCCAAAGCGGTTTTTCGGTGCAGCTCGTAATGTCGAAGAAGGTGGCAGCTTAACTATAATTGCCACAGCGCTTATCGATACCGGAAGTAGAATGGATGAAGTTATTTTTGAAGAGTTCAAGGGTACAGGAAATATGGAAATAATTCTCGATCGAAGATTAAGTGATAAGAGAATTTTCCCATCATTCGATGTCAACAGATCCGGAACCAGAAAAGAAGAAATCCTACTCGAATCGGACGAATTGAACAGAATCTGGATACTCAGAAAACTATTGAGCGATTTTTCGACTGTTGAAGCGATGGAATTCGTACTCGAAAAGATGCGTGGAACTAAAACCAACAAAGAATTTTTAAAAGTGATGAATAGCTAATAAATATACTTGGAAAGTCCTCTTTTATGAGGACTTTTTTTTATTATATCCTTGATTTTGTCTCTGATAAAAAGTAAATTGATTCGTATTCCACCAGGAAAAATATTTTTTTGAGAAGTATTATCTTTCAATCAACCAAACGTTCTTAAAGGCATCTAAAATTTCCCGAAATCAAATAATCAACTACGGCAGGGAAATTTACAGAAATTTATTACACATAATTTAAAATGATGTTAACCATTAATATTATCCTAGAGAAAAGGGAAAAATATGAAAGAAGCAGTAATCATTAGTGCAGTCAGAACACCTATCGGTGCATTTGGAGGATCATTAAGTTCATTATCTTCCACACAACTCGGAGCCATTGTTATTGATGAAGCAGTTAAGCGGGCAAATATTTCGAAAGATCTGGTAGATGAAGTAATAATGGGCTCTGTGTTAACAGCAGGTGTTGGACAGTCACCTGCACGTCAAACGGCTATATTTGCCGGACTACCCGACTCAGTTCAAACAATGACGATCAACAAAGTTTGTGGTTCGGGATTAAAATCTGTTATGCTCGCAGCGCAGGCGATTGCTCTGGGTGATGCAGATATTATCGTCGCAGGTGGGATGGAAAGCATGTCGAACGTACCATACGCTCTTGATAAAGCTCGTAATGGTTATCGCATGGGACATGGACAAATTTTTGATCTAATGGTCAAAGATGGATTGTGGGATGTTTATAATAACTATCATATGGGTAATGCGGCTGAATTATGCGCGAAAGAATGTAATATTCCTCGTGAAGCGCAGGATGAATTCGCAATCATGAGTTATAAGCGAGCAGTGGAAGCGCAAAATAAAGAATTATTCAAAGAAGAAATTGTGCCCGTTTCGCTTCCTCAAAAAAGTGGTGATCCGGTTATGATCAATGAAGATGAAGAACCAAAAAAAGTTAAATTTGATAAAATTCCCTCATTGAAACCGGCTTTTATGAAAGACGGTACAGTTACCGCCGCTAATGCCTCGAAAATTAATGACGGTGCAGCAGCAGTGATTGTCATGTCGAAAGAAAAAGCTGATGAATTGAAATTAAAACCTTTAGTGAAAATAGTCGGCTACGGTTCATATGCAAAAAAGCCCGAATGGTTTACAACCGCACCGGCTGATGCAATAACAAAAGTTTTGAAAAAATATAATTTTACTAAAGACGAAATCGATTTATTCGAAATAAACGAAGCCTTTGCAGTAGTTGCACTCGCTGTAAATAATATTTTAGGTTTAGATGCAAATAAAGTTAATGTAAATGGCGGCGCGGTTGCTCTCGGACATCCAATTGGTGCCAGCGGGACGAGAATTCTTGTAACACTTCTTCATGCAATGAAACAGCGTAATGCTAATCGTGGTTTAGCTTCACTTTGTATCGGCGGTGGTGAGGCGAGTGCACTTATTGTAGAAAAAATATAGGAAGGAAAGTTTATGAATATTAAAAATATCACAGTGATCGGTGGCGGAACGATGGGTAACGGTATTGCCCATGTTTTTGCTCAGTTTGGTTATTATGTATTAGTCAACGATATAAAGCAGGAATATATTGATCGTGCAATAAAAACTATAAACGGTAATTTAGATAGGCAAATTAAAAAAGGAACTTTAACCGAAGAACAAAAATCTGCAACACTTGCCAATATTAAAGGTGTGATATCGACAGTGGATGCAGTCAAGAGTGCTGATTTGATTATTGAAGCAGCAACAGAGGATAAACAATTAAAGTTGAGTATTTTTAAAACAATTGATGAGAACGCACCGGTTGACTCTATTTTAGCTACCAACACCTCGTCAATTTCAATAACTGAAATTGCGGCGACTACAAAACGACCGGATAAAGTAATCGGAATGCATTTCATGAATCCTGTTCCCATGATGAAACTCATTGAAGTTATACGCGGACTTTCGACTTCCTCCGAGACTTATGAAATCATAAAAAACCTTAGCGAAAAAATTGAAAAAACTCCGGTTGAAGTAAACGATTATCCCGGCTTCGTGGCTAACCGAATACTACTTCCAATGATAAATGAAGCAATCTATTGTGTGATGGAAGGAGTCGCTACCCCTGAAGCTATTGATACCGTAATGAAACTCGGGATGAATCATCCCATGGGTCCATTACAACTTGCAGATTTTATCGGATTGGATGTTTGTCTTGCAATAATGGATGTATTGCACAGTGGTTTGGGTGATTCCAAATACAGACCTTGTCCACTCTTAAAGAAAATGGTTGCCTCCGGGAATTATGGCAGAAAAACCGGAAAAGGCTTTTATAATTATACACAAACCAAATAGGGAAAAAATATGAATTTTGCATTCTCCGATACTCAATTAATGATAAAAGACATGGCAAAGAAATTTGCAGAAGAAGTCTTGGCACCATCTGCTGCTGAGCGTGATGAAAAAGAAGAATTTCCATATGAGGCTGTAAAGCAAATGGGCGAACTTGGCTTTATGGGTATGATGGTTCCCGAGATTTATAATGGTTCGGGCATGGATTCCGTCAGTTATGTTTTGGCGATGGAAGAAATTTCTAAAGTCGATGCTTCTGCAGGAGTGATTATGTCGGTTAATAATTCACTTGTTTGTTATGGAATTAATGAATGGGGTTCAGATTTTCACAAGGAAAAATATTTAAAGGAATTAGCTACGGGAAAAAAATTAGGAGCATTCGCTCTATCAGAACCGGAAGCCGGGAGCGATGCCTCAAACCAAAAAACAGTCGCAATTAAGAATGGAAATCATTATATACTTAATGGAACAAAGAATTTTATTACGAATGGCGCCAACGCTGACGTTGTTATAGTAATCGCAACAACTGATAAGACTCAAGGTGCTCGCGGAATCAGCGCATTCATTGTAGAAAAAGGATACGCCGGTTTCGATGTTGCAAAGAAAGAAAAAAAACTCGGAATCCGAAGTTCCGATACGGTTTCATTAGCATTTACAGATTGCAAAATTCCTGAAGAAAACAGAATTGGTGATGAAGGATTCGGATTCAAGTTTGCGATGAAGACCTTAGACGGAGGCAGAATTGGAATAGCTGCTCAGGCTTTAGGAATTGCTCAAGCATCGCTCGAAGCCTCTATAAAATATTCAAAAGAGAGAAGAGCATTCAATCAGTTTTTATCCGACTTTCAGGCAATTCAATTTAAAATTGCTGATATGGCAACACGAATCGAAGCTGCCAGATTATTGACAATAAAATCGGCAGCTTTAAAAGACGAAGGGCAGAATTACGGACATGCTTCTGCTATGGCAAAACTTTTCGCATCAAAAGTTTCTGTGGATGCCGCTCTCGATGCAATACAGATTCATGGCGGATATGGCTACGTAAAAGATTATCCGGTGGAAAGATATCTCAGAGACGCTAAAATTACTGAAATATATGAAGGTACATCTGAGGTTCAACGTATAGTTATTTCCAGAAATTTATTAAAATAATCATTGGTTGCTAAAATAAGAAATTCTCTTAAAGCATTATTAAAGTTGGCGAATAAGTTATTTTCTTCATAAAGAATAACTTCGTCACCGGCACATTATTTGACCTAACGTTGAAGAACAATCGAAAATTGACAGAATTTGAAGAAGTCTGAAAAGTAGATTATCTCCCCAGTAAATTTTCAGTTTTTTCCGATTTTTGGAGGGAAGAAATTTCAATTCTAAAGAATGTTATGGACAATACCGATGTACAAGAGAGAAGATAACTTAGCCGGATTTACAACATGAGGGAAGGCAATTTACAGCGGCTGTCTGAGGCTCTTTACGGATACTTCGAAGCCAAAATACTTTCTGTATGAGTTAATTTCTAAGTGTTACATGATTCACACACTTTGGTGATAACTTCTTTTATTATTTGATAAACAATTTCAATTTTGTTACATTATTCAATGAAATCGCAAAATATATTTTCTCAGTATCCAAAATTTATTGAGTATCTAGGGGGTCTAAATTTCGGTGACTCTTTACTTTTTATAAGTACAAAAACGAACGATCTGAATTCTTTTATTTCGGATTTATTAATGTCTTCCAAAATTACAGCCAAATTTTTGACTGTATCAGGTGATATTAATAATATTTATGACAAGTTTGATAAAAAGGATATCCTGGATTTCAAGCAACAGCGAATCCTCCCAAAGAGTGCGGTAAATAAAGCAAGGTCCTTTCTGAAAAATATACCTAAATCAAGCATAGTACTATGCGACGATCTTCAACATTTTAAAAAATATTTTAATAGTGAAAAAAATCTGATAAAATATTTTGAATTCCTGGTTGAATTCACTTCGAGTAAAAATGCTTTTTTGCTCACTACACTGGCTAAGGAAGGATTTTCTTTTGATTTAGTAGGCAGAATTAAAGATATCCCGACTATTTCCTTAGATACTCACCGGCAGGGAGAAGATTTATTTTGTACTCTATTGCATTCACGAAACAAATATTCTTTAAACCGATTTTTCCCTTTGAAATTGGAATCAAGAAATTTGCGCAAACCTCCTGACCAACTAATTGAATTAACAGATAATTTAACAGGATTATATAATCCACGAAATATTTTCAACAACGATTTATTATATGCTAAAGTTTTTAAAAGCTCTTCACAACCATATTTTATTTTTGATTATTACGGAGACTTCCGTGAACCGAATAAAAAATGTGCGGAACTTTTAGGGTATTCCGTCGATGAATTAAAAATAATTGCTATAAAAAATATTCTACCGGAAGCGGGAAGGTATACTTTTCTTAAATTCTTACTTGAGCTGAAAAACAAGCGAAATCTATTCATTTCAACCCGATTAAAGAAAAAAAACGACAAGGAAATTCCTGTTGACTTGTTATTTAATAATTTAGGCGATAACCTTTTTGCAGTATTAATCCGTGATACGTCAGACATCGAGTTATTAAGAGCTGAATTAGATATAAGCGAAGAAAAATATAAAAATATTCTTAATACGACTAACTCTGCAATTGTTTTATACGATAAAGATAAATTAATATTTGCGAACCAAAGATTCATTTCTTTACTACCGCCCGAAAAAACGGAAATGTCCTTTCGTTTAAATGATATATTTTCCTCAAAACATATAAGAGAAGTTAAGAAGATTATAACCAGAGTTATGGAATCTGGCAGTCAGGAAAGTTCTGAATATTTACTGAAATTCGGAAAGCAAGAGGAGAGTATATTTCAGGTTATATTTTCGGTAATTATATTAAAGCAAAAGAAATTGCTGCAAATAGAATTTTCTGATATATCAGATTTCCGAAAACGTATAAATGACCTTTCAGTACAGAAAGAAAAATACTTCACGACAATTAATGAATCGCCGGTAGCCATAACGATTTCGAAAGATAATAAAATCGTTTTGGCGAATAATAGCTTCAAAACTTTATTTAATATTAATCCGGAGGCACAATTATTCGAAATAGCAAAGACTGATATAGGTTATCATGAAAAACATAAAGTGAAATCGAAAAATCCGCTATCTGTACATGTATTCGATGCAAAAATAAAAGAATCTGAATCGTTTCCGGTTGAAATGGTTTCTTCAAATGTAAATATTCAAGGAGAGATTTATAGTATTGAAAGTTATCGAAATCTAAAAGGCGAAGTTGATCTTAAAAATGATTTAAGGATAAAGAAAAATGAATTAAATTTATTGGATCAAATTTTAAGGGATGTCGGAGCCAGTCTTGAAATACAAGCAATCACGCAGAAAAGCCTGTCAACGATACTAAAGTATCTAAAATGGGATTTTGGCGCATTTTATATCAAAGACCTTGATGATAATTTTTTATTGAAAGCAAATTTGGGATTAGAAGAAAATCTCATAGAGAAAATCAATTGTTTTGACTCCCAATCGGGTGTGGGAGGATATCTCCAAAAAACTCACGAATCGGTTTTGGTTTCACTAAAATCATATCCAAGTTTTCTTCCACACCGTTCCACTTTTAGTCAATTTAATTTTGAAACTATTTGTTTTATTCCTCTGATATCGAATAATGATACAAACGGATTCGTACTTTTAGGTTCTACGAGTAAAATAATACCTGATAATTATACGAATTCTTTATTGTCAAGTATAGGCAGACACATAGGTTCCGCGATTAGCAATGCGACGCACTTTACCGGGATATTAAATGTTTTGGAAAAGCAGGAAGGATTGATTACGAATATTCCTGAAGTTCTGTACATCGGAAACCTCAACGAAATGTTTAACTATATAAGCCCCAATGTCGGAACACTTTTTGGATATCAACCCGCAGATTTTCGAAAAAATAAAACATTACTTCTCGGTATACTCCATCCTGATGACAAAAAATATGTATTGCAGCGGAATGCTAATTTAGATAACATTAAAAAATCCAATACAATTGAATATCGCATTTTGCCTAAAGGTAAAGCAGAATACATTTGGATAAGTGATACGATAAGTTTAGTGCGTGATAAAATCGGAGCTATTGATTCGATCTATGGAATAATATCCAATATTAATGAAAGAAAAAATTTAGAAAATACACTCAGAACTACCGAGAAATTTAAATCATCTGTAATGTCCAGTATTAAAGAAGGAGTATTTGTTTTCGATTCGGATTTAAATTTCATCGAATGGAATGAAGCCATGGAGATCATCACGGGCATTCCGAGAAGAGATATTTTAGGGAGAAATATTAATTCTATCCCGATTAATTTATTTGGCGAAGATTTTAAAAAGAATACAGTTTTGGCTTTAGGCGGACAAACTAAGTCCTCAGAAGATGTAAGATACTCGATAACAGAAAAAAATATCGAAGGCTATTTATGGATTCGTTATTCGCCTCTGGAAACTACTGATAAAAATATTAACGGAGTTGTTTGTTTCGTTTCTGACGTTACAAAACGAAAAGTCCTTGAAGAGAATTTAAAAATTTCTGAACAGCTCTTAAAAAACGTGATTGACGCCATCGGGGATATATTTGTGATGACTGACCTCCAGGGTTCTATACTGGAAGTCAACAAGCAGTTTAAAACCATTATGGGATACACAAGAGCTGAAGCGGTCGGACAACATTTTCCATATCCATGGTTGAGAGATGACGAAATGAACCGATTTATGCTTTGGATATCAAAAATTAGAGAGAAAAATTTTCTTCACGACTTTGACATTACCTGGATAACGAAAGACGGCAGGCATATTCCAATGAGTATCAGTACAACACTGCTAAGGAATTCGTACGGCAAACCTGTCGCAATGATTAATCTTGTGAGAGACATTACTGAACGAAAACAAATGGAAATCGAACTGGCTGAACGCAATAATCAGATCGAAGCCATTAATCAAATAATTCAAACGGCAAATAAAACTCAAGATTTTAGATCAATATTTAAAATATTTTCTGAAAAAATTAATAATCTGGTCGATTATGATTTTATCGAATTGGGTATACTAAACGATGATCAGAGATCAATTGAAATATTAGCCGGTTACGATAGGGAAACGGATACCACATCTGGAGGAAGGATTGTTGAGAGAACATCTAACATTTCGAATATTTGTTATACCGAAGGGAAATCAGTATTAATCTCAGACGCGAGTATTGATGAAAAATGTATTATTTATAATTATGTTGAAGATAAATATTTATCTATAATTTCTTATCCAATTTTCTCGAAAAATAAAGTCACAAAAACATTAAACCTATATTCAACGAATCAGAAAGTATATTCCGATACTGATTTCCAAAAAATTAAATTATTTGTTGAACAAATCGGACCAATAATCGACCGGTTCCAATTGTTTAAACAGGTTACCGAGGATGCTGCATATATCCATAATTTGCTGAACTCAATCAATAATGCCGTTTTTACAGTAGATGAATCTTTTAAAATCAATGAGGCAAATAAATCGTTTCAAGAATTATTGAGAAGACTTGTGAAACGATCAAAAAAAAATATAATTGGCGAATTAATATCTGAAATACTCCCGAATGAAATATTCACAGAAAAATTATTCAATATTTCAAAAAACATTTTGAACGGAATTTCTGATTCATTTATCAAAGAAGTTAACTATAAAAAAGAAAATGAGTTTATAGTGCTTCAATTGACAATCAATCCTATGGTTATTGGAGGAAAGAGAACGGGATTGGTTTTCAACCTGAACGATATCACAGAACTAAAGCACACTGAGGCTGAATTAAAAAAGCGAAATAATCAATTACTTAATTTGAACGTGATATCTTCCAGTATATCGACTTCCTTAAATATAACAGATTTATTAAATACAGTATTACCGAGAATATTATCGGTAATCGGAGCAGATTATCTGTTTATGCTGATAGCGGATTTTAATACTGGTGATTTATATCTCGAAGGAGCAGTCGATTCTAATAAAATATTATCTGTTCCTAAAGTAGTAATAAAATTAGAAGATACAATAAGTTGGAAGGCATATAAAAATATTGAACCGATATTTATTTCGGATAACATATTGCAGAATGAACATCTAAGTCCATCGCTACGAGAAATTGTAAAGACATATGGAGTATCGGCGATGGGAGCAGTGCCGTTGAAATCGGCTGATAAAGTTATCGGTGTTTTGGATATATTTTTTAAAAAACCACACAGTTTTTCAGTTGAAGAACATCATCTGTTAGCTCTTATAGGGAATCAGCTTGGATCTGTAGTCGAAAATGCCCAATTGTACGATCAACTGAAAAAACAGATTGCGACCTTGACTGTGCTGTATGACTTGAGCCAACAACTCACTGCGACGATGAATCTTGATCAGGTAATCGAGGTTATTTACGAAAAGATTTCTTCATTGGTAAGTTATAAAGAGTTATCAATAAATTTGGTGGATGAAGCAAACGGTACGTACAATATTGCTGCTCATATCAAGAACGTACGAGGTGAAAAAATATATATACCCAATTTAAATCAGCAGCAATTTATTCAGCCACAATCTGTATTATGGGATTCGATATATAAGAATAGTATACTTAAAGAATATAATCCTGTTGGAAATATGGTTACATACCTACCGATGGCAACGCAAGACAAGGTTTTGGGAGTGATGATTTTTCAATTGGAAGCAGACACTTACTATACAGATACCGAAATATATTTATTAAAAAATATAGCGAGTTTAACTGCAATTGCGCTGGAAAAAGCAAGATTGTACGAAGAAACTTTGCAAAAATCATCAGAAATTAGCAGGCGTAATAAAGAATTAGATGATTTTACGTATGTTGTTTCGCACGACTTAAAAGAACCCTTAATAAGTATCGAAGGTTATTCCAAAATATTGTTGGAAGAAAATTCTGATATTTTAAAATCAGAAAGCGGTGAATTTATTAATTCAATCGTTCAAGCATCAGGTAGGATGAAAAATTTAATCGATGACCTCTTAACATTATCAAGATTAAGTCGATTGAAGGAGTCTTTTAAAGTAGTTAGCATTAATCATGTGCTTGAAGAGGTAAAAATAGATTTGCAATATTCAATTAAAGAAAAAAATGTAGATATCATTGTTCCTGAAAAATTGCCGGAAGTTTATGGTAATGAAACCCAACTCAAGTTATTATTCAGAAATTTAATTTCAAATGCAATAAAATTTAACGATAAAGGAAATCCCCGCGTTGAGATCTCGTATATAGAAAAAGATCAGGATACGATTGAATATATTGTTAAGGATAATGGAATCGGAATTGAAGAAAATTATTTTGAAAAGATTTTCGTTATTTTTCAACGTTTACACAGCCGTGATGCGTATGAAGGAACCGGAGCAGGTCTAGCCATTGTTAAAAAAATTATTGAAATGCATAATGGAAAAATATGGGTCGAATCACAGATAGGAATTGGAACAACTTTCTATTTTACATTAACAAAAGTTGAAAAAAATATAAGAGGCATCAATGATTGACGAGAAAATAGTAATTTTATTAGTTGAAGACAATAAAGATTTCGCCCGTCTTGTCGAAATATTTTTAAAAAAACAAGAGCCGGAAAAATTTATAGTTATATGGAAAGATAACGGCAAAGCCGCTCTTAATGAGGTAGAAAGTAATAAAAATATTGATGTTATTTTGATGGACTATTTTCTTCCCGGGATGAATGGTCTGGAAATAACTAAAACATTACAGGATAAAAAAATTCTACTGCCCATAATATTTTTAACTGTAAATAAGGATTTTGACCTGGCAGTTGAAGTTATGAAGCAGAATGTTGAGGAATATCTTATAAAAGAGGAAATCACATCCCCATTGCTTCCAAAAACTATCTATGAAGTCCTTGAACGCTTCAGAATGAAGCAAAAATTATTTGATTATGAGATATCTCAAAAGCGGCTTCAAATCATGCAAAAAGTTATTGCATCAGTTGTGGGCAACATTTCAGGACCGGTTGAAAATGTCAGGAAAGAAGTTGAAAAATTAAAAATATTCGATACTAATGAACAAGCTGGAACTTATATAAAAATTATTTATGACAATTTTCAGCGTGTAAATGAAAAGTTTGAAAAAATTAAATCATTAAAACAGGATAAAACAATTACCTATATTAAAGGTATTAAAATGATTGATTTGAATTAAATAAGTGATCATTTTTGAAAACACCCATTATTTTTGTAAATTATTGCCACATTTTCAACAATATTTAAAATTATTGACAAAATAAAATAATATTGATAACTAAAACGAAATATCTTTATTTCATAATTTTTACCGGGATATTAATTTTCGGGAATATTAATTGCAACACGATTGAAACTAGACAGGGAATTCACCCTCTGAAATCAAATTTAGAAATTATTGAAATTCTGTCTGAGAATATCGCAAAAAAAATCGTTTCATTAGCACCAACAACAGATACAATATGCATAAATTTTACAAGAATCGAAGACTCCTGGATCGTAGAAGGTGTTTTGGTAAAAACTTTATCTAATAATGGAAAAACAAGAATCATGGAAAACAAATACTGTGATCAGAATTTTAATTATGAATTTATTTTTTCTGATCTGTCAGTTAAGTATACCTCAATCGGAAAAGAAGGATTCTTTCGAAAAAATATTGTAACCCGTAAAATTCATTTAGGATTATATTTTAAAGTATCAAGAGAAAAGGAAATAATAATTTCTGATAATCTAAATGAATATTATACCGATAAAGTTATTGCAGATGAAATTGCTACGATAGAAAATCGTAATATTAAATCGACGATCGGAAATATTCCGACGGGATCTTTTTTTAGTAAAATATTGTCGCCTATAATAATTACGACAACCACCGCAGTAATAATTTATTTATTTTTTAAAATCAGGAGTTAATAAAATTGGGACAAATCAAAATGAAATATTTTATATTGATGTTTATATCAATAATGATCGGCGCATGTAGTTCTTCAAAGATTGAGCAGAATATATCAGCCGAAGAGCGATTTGCTTTGGGAATAGAGCAATTCAACAAAAAAAATTATTTGGAAGCAATAAATGAGTTTTCGATTGTTACCTTACAGTTTCCGGGAAGTAACGAATCAGATGATGCCCAATATTATCTTGGTGAATGTCGGCTGAATAGGGAAGAATATTTACTCGCAACTTATGAATATGAAAGACTAAAAAGAAATATGCCTGTTAGTCCTTTCGTTTCTCTGGCGCAATATAAAATCGCTTACGCGTACGATATGTTATCACCAACACCTCCTCTTGATCAAAGTTATACTTTGAAAGCGATAGACGAATATCAGTTATTTATCGAATACTTTCCTAATGATACGTTAGTTGCATTGAGCGAAGAAAGAATTTCCAAACTTCGGGAAAGGCTTGCAGAAAAAGAATATAAAAGCGCAATACTTTATATGAAAATGGAATATTATAAATCAGCCACTATTTATTTTGATTATGTGCTGGAATATTATCACGACAGTAAATATGCAGAAGGCGCATACGTTGGAAAGATTGAATCATTAATCAAAAGAAGAAAAGCCGAAGATGCAAAAATAACAGCAGAAAAGTTCTTCGAAAAATATCCGAACAGTGAACAAAAAAATGAAGTCCTAAACTTATTAAAGCAATAATGGTATGAAAAAATACGTCAAAGATTCACAGGTCGAAATGACAGAACTCGTATTGCCTAATGATACGAATACGATTGGGAACTTGCTTGGAGGCAGATTGATGCATTGGATGGATATTGCCGCAGGCATGGCTGCTCAGATACATACAAATAAAGTCTGCGTAACGGCATTTGTTGATGAAATATCATTCCATGAGCCTATTCATCTTGGCGAAATTGTTCGTTTAAAAGCATCGGTGAATCGGACTTTCAAAACTTCTCTCGAAATCGGCGTTCTTGTATTAAAACAAGACCAATTTAAAGGGGAAACAAAGATAGCTAATAAGGCTTATTTTACTTTTGTTGCTCTGGATGATAATCGGAAACCCGTCCAAATAAATGAAATAATTCCGCGATCAGATGAAGAAAAGAGAAGATATAAGGAAGCTTTAATTAGAAGAAAAAGGAGATTGGATAGAAAGAAAAAAGGGAGTGCTTAGTATCTTATAATGAAAATTGCGGTTAATATACTTAGTGGTATGAATTGTTATCACCGAAATATTCTGATTACTTTAATTGTTCTCAATACGATAAAATATACCGTTGCATATCCACAACAAAGATACACGACTTTTTCGACTATTCACGATTACTCCGTCGGGAATAATTGTATTAATTTATTGAAAGGAGATTTTAACGGCGATCATATTGATGATATTGCATCTTTCGGGCGGAGAAATCTTTCAATTTTATATGCAGTTGAAAATTCTCATGAATACACAATAAAACCATATATTTTTGAATCATCAATTATTAAAGCTGCGACTGCCGACATAAACAATGACGGTAATTCAGATTTAGCATTTCTATTTTCTAATCCGATGGGTGTAAAAATATATTTGAGTAAATTACAGGACACGATTGTGTTTAAATGGAAATATAATCTTGAGCAAATGTACGATGAAATTCAATTATCAGATTTGAGTGGTGACGGAAAAGCAGATTTAATTTTATTCGGGAAGAGTGTTGCGGGCATTACCGTTTTTTTAGGAAATGGTGACGGTTCATTTAAATATCCGCAAAATATTTTGTCTGACTATTCTTTTTCGTCTATTCATGTGTTTGATTTTCAGGGCGATAATTTACCTGACCTTATAGCGACAAGTTGGATAACAAACGAAATAATGTTATTCACTGCCTATGCAAAATTGAGATATAGTTTACCAGCCACTATGCCGTTTGCCGATGAACCTGTTTTTGTTTTTCCTACTTTTTTAAATAGCGATGAATATATTGATTTAGTGATCAGTTTTAAGGACAAGTTTATCATGGAAACTTATTTCGGAGACGGGTTTGGCAATTTCTCAAAACTACAAAATATGAAACTGTTGTTCCCCCCGGATAAAACATTAGTTGCAGATTTAAATAACAGCGGCTCAGTTGAGATAATATTATTCAACAAAGAAAAAAAATATTATTCTGTATGGAAAAAAGATGATGATGGTATTTTTATCGAAAGAACTGTATACAGCGCCGGTAAACAACCTGACGATATCCAATTATTTCGCCACCAGACAACACCTTATTATAACATCGTACTATCCAATTCTTTTGAAAAAAAAGTATCAGTCATTCTCAATTCCGGTATCCCCATTTCGCATACTTCTAGCATCCGATATATTACAGGAATTGAACCTTCAGCAATTACAACTGTTGATCTAAATCATGACGGGTATTTAAGTCTTCTGGTTGCAAATAGAGGTTCACGCTCACTTTCTTTATTCAAAAATACCGATGGTATATTTGACGGACCGATAAACTTTAATGTAGCGATTGACAATCCAATAACACTCAATGTTTTACAACTCGATAAAAACAGATTCGTTGCACTCACAACTCATCAAAATTCACCTCAATTATCAATTTCTGAGGTAAAAACTGATGATTATTCTTTCTCAACATATTCAATAATGAGTTTAATAAACCCTGTTATCTTTGGTTGTGAATTTCCGAACGAAAAGAAATTACTGAATTTTCAGGTGGCATCGGCTGAGAATATAAACGGTTATTATCGCATCTTTACATATAACCAGATTGCTAAAACAAAATACACAGAACAGGAAATTACCAAAATATTCACAAATAATATTGTTGGTGTTACTTCAACAGTAGACAGTGAGAACGAAAGAAAAGGATATTATTTTGTTAAATCTCTTAGCAATAACACTTATCAATTCGTGAGCACTCAGCTTGATAAACAAAAAAAGGTTATCGAAGTGGGAAAATATTTTACTTATAAAGATTCATCCTCAGGGAATGCCGCAATTTATTTACAAGACCTCAATAAAGATGATAAAGAGGACGTGGTTATATATTCACCGGGGAATCTTGAATTGTATTTATCCAAAAACATAGGCGATTCAACTTATTCCAGTCCGTATCAAAAAATTAAAAATATCAAACTGAATAATCGTAACGATTTGCAATTTATTGATATCGATAATGATAAAAAACTCGATATTGTAGTATCTAATTCGCATACAAGAACATTGCAGGCATACTTGGGAAAAGGTGACGGAAGTTTTTCTGCGCAAAATCGGTTGATGAGCATTGAAGGAATTTCAGGAATGGCGATTAATGATTTTAATAAAGACGGTATCCCTGACTTTGCATTGATTTACGACAAAGAAGGTTATCTGAAAATAATCTTTGGACAACAATGATGAGAACATCAAGTACAATTATTACATTAACGATAGTGATTTTATTTTTCTCGATAACAGTATATTCTCAATTAAGTGAGAGAAATATAGACAAGTTATCGGAAAAATATAAACATGTTACTCAATCTGCGTTAAACCAGGAATCAAACCTGTCTCCTAAATGTGCCCTTGGAACGATATTTGAAATATTGGAAAATTTTTCAGAAATGTCGGATGTAAACAAAAGTGAAATTTTGACGATCCTAAAATCGCCTTCACGACAAAGATCAAAAATCAGTGGAGTATTTAAAATTTACTTCGATACATCAGGAATAAACACACCATCCCTATTAACGACCAGCAATAAAAGAGTTTTAGATGATACTAGTCAGGTACGAAATCGGGAAGATTCTACTCGCATAATTATGGCATATGTTGATTCAACGGCAGATATATTCAATTATGTATATAACCAAATTGTTAATCAAATGGGATATATTTCGCCCCCATTTGAATCGGGGAATTTTCATTATAATGTATTTATCACTGAGCTTGGAAATGATTTGTATGGTCAAACGATACCAAATCCCAATCCGATTGATCCGAATGAAAATCCTTTGAGGTATACTTCTTATGTGGAAATCGATAACGACTATAAAGATATATATTCATCCAGCAGAGGGCTTCCGGGTTTGCGGGTAACCGCTGCTCACGAATTCCATCATGTTGTTCAATTAGGGAGTTATGGATTCAGAAATAATGACAGATACTTTTATGAAATTACATCCACATGGATTGAGGATGTCATTTATGATGGAGTCAACGACTATTACCAATATATCAAAACTTTGTCAGGAATACCACGCGGACACTTTGCTGACCCCGATGCTTCCTTCATAAAATCCGATGGATTCATTGAATACAGTCGGGCAATTTGGGGTAAATATCTTGAAAATAAATTTTCAAAAAATATTATTAAACGAATTTGGGAATTAATGCGTAACTCCGGGAATATAACTGCAACAAACAACGCATTGTTTGAGGTGAACTATAATTTTCAACAATCTTTTATCGACTTTTCAAAATGGAATTATTTTACAGGCAGCCGATCCATAACCGGTAATTATTATCCCGAAGCTTCAAAGTATCCCCTAATCGAAGAGAAACAATCAATAGAGTTAATTGGAAATTCGAGAGATTATTCAAACAATCTTGAGACCGTAAGTTCGTTATATTTACCACTGCTTTTTCGAGGTAATCAGATTACATCAATAATTTCAAATCTTAATATAACGGCTGCATCAGCCGGTAACATTGTGAACTATCCATTTATAGTGAATTTCACAACTTTCGGTGATGGCACGGCAAAGGAAATTCATGCCGGTTTATTTGCCAAATTTACCGTCCCTGATGTAACTAATTGGACGATTAGCACAATAGTGGGAGATGTAACTGATGTAATAAAGGTATTCCCGAATCCTTATATATCTGAAGATCAAGGGATGATACAATTTCAACTTCCACAAATCCGAAACAACAATGCGCACTTGAGTATTTATACATCCGATATGGCAGAAATATTTTCGAAGAAGTTTATTTTGAGTACATTCGAGCCGAAAATAGTATGGGATGTAAAGGATAATAATGGAAACATTCCGGGAAGCGGAATATATTTTTTCACACTTCAAATCGATGGAAAAGAACATGTCGGGAAATTCGCAATTATCAGAAAATAATTTCAGTTTAAAACTCGAAGCTGTCAGTCTGCAGAAGATATATAATAATCGTGAGATATTTTCCCGGATTCAATTTTCGATACAGAATTATGATACACTTGTAATAACGGGAAGAAACGGTTCCGGGAAATCGACTTTAGTAAAAATAGTGGCATCCTTAATTTCACCTTCCTCCGGAAAAGTTAACTTAATCATTGATAATAAGAATATTTCTGCTTACGATAGGTTTAAACATATTGGCTTTGTATCGCCTTATCTGCAAATGTATGAGGAATTCACAGCTGTTGAAAATCTGAAAATATTTTCTAAAGTAAGGGGATTGAATGTAGCGGGGGAAATATTTGATGACTTACTGCGAAAAGTAAATTTATTCAACAGAAGGGAGGATTTAGTTCGTAATTATTCTTCGGGTATGAAGCAGAGGTTAAAATATGCTTTTGCGATACTTCATAAACCGAAAATATTAATACTCGATGAACCTCGTTCAAATCTTGATAATGAAGGAATATCTATCGTTTACGATATCGTACGGGAACAACAAAAACAGGGGATCACAATAATCGCAACCAATGAAAAAGAAGACATTTCATTAGGCGATATGGTGATTGACTTAGGAAGTAATTGAAAGAACTTATGACAAATTCGTTATTTATTCGCTCAACTTTAACAATATTTTTAAAGGATTTCCGGTCGGAATTGAGAACCCGCTATGCACTTAATGCCTTGTTAATGTTTGTTATAACTACTCTGTCGATAATACTTTTTGCTATTGCAAATGAATCACCCTCAATTGAAATTGTTTCGGGGATGCTGTGGATTGTAATATTTTTTTCAGCAATGTCCGGCATGTCACGGACTTTCGTGAGTGAGGAAGAACGCAGCACAGTGATGACATTGCACTTGATTGCTCATCCCACTGTTATATATTTCGGAAAATTAATTTTCAACTTAATATTATTAGTTCTTATTAACCTCCTTACAGTTGTTTTATTTCTCATATTGATTCCGAAATTCTCTGTTCAAAACATAGGAATATTTATTCCCACAATATGCTTAGGGACACTTGGTTTAGCCAGTGCTTCAACAATTATAGCTGCGATTATTGCAAAATCAAACACTAAAGGGACTTTATATCCTGTTTTATCTTTCCCGATATTGTTACCACTTTTACTTGCAGTAATTAATTCAACAAAATTAGCTCTCGAAGGAGCAACGTTTGAGGAAGCATCGGCAGATATCAAGATGCTATTATCGTATTTTGTGGTTATTACGGCTGTCTCATATTTATTATTCGATTATATTTGGAAAGATTGAAAAAGGGGGGGCTTTTTTTTCTTTTTTTTTGGAAGATTTTATTAAATTTTGTATCTTCTAAACAAATAAGATTTAAATAATATGAAATATAAATTAGTTTTAGGTTTAGGATTATCGGTTGTAATAATAGCAGCATTTGGTTTTCCGATGGTTACACTGCCTGTAAATTGGTATGAGTTACCTTTGGTTCAAGGCTTAGGTGAAAAAGCCAGAATAATGTTTTTCCACGTCCCAATGGCATGGGTAGCAGTGATCGCATTTATTTCGTCACTTATATATGGGATATTGTACCTTAAAAAGCACGACCTGACTTATGATATAAAATCCTCAACAGCGGCAGGATTAGGTTTCGTGTTTTGCATATTAGCCACAATAACAGGGGCTATTTGGGCTAAATTTAGCTGGGGAGCCTATTGGAACTGGGATCCGCGTCAAACATCGATTTTTATACTTTTGTTGATCTACGGCGCTTATTTCGCATTAAGATCTTCAATAGAGGTTGATGAGAAAAAAGCTTCACTTTCTGCTGTATACGCAATAATAGCCGGTTTTACAGTCCCTTTTTTTGTTTTTATTATGCCTCGAGTTGTTTCCAGCCTTCATCCTGATCCTATCATAAACCCGGATGTGAAGGTTAAAATGAGTTTAAATTTTCTTATCATATTTCTTTCATCTTTAGCCGGATTTACAGGACTTTACTTATGGATATTTAGGGTTAAAGTAAAATTACTACAATTAGAAAAAATCATTAAAAGAATTAAGGAAAACTAATGGAATCTTCAACAGATTATTCGATATACATTGTTTTGGCAATCGCTATTATTTGCTGGTTAGGAATCTTTGGCTATTTATTATCGTTAGATAATAAAGTTAAAAAACTTGAAAAAATGATTACTAAGGAATAATTAAATATGAATATAAAAATTATCGCGGCTGTGATTGTTATAGTCATGGCGTTGATTTTTGGAGCATCATCGTTTTTTGAGAGCAATGTTGAATATGGCTCGTTCAGTAAAGCAATGTCAACCACAAAAAAAATGCAAGTAAAAGGAGAGTGGCAAAAGGAAAAACCATCTTCATTTAATCTAGAAAAAAAACAGTTTAATTTTTATTTGAAGGATGAATACGGTACAGTATTACCAGTCATTTTCGACGGTGCCAAACCGAACAATTTTGAAATAGCGACAAGTCTTGTTGTTAAAGGAAAATACGGAGAGGGCTATTTTCACGCGACAGAAATATTAACAAAATGTCCGTCAAAATATGAAGCCGATTCACCCCCAAATACATATTAGATTATACTAATTGTTCGTATGAATTTAAGGAGCATGATAATCATGCTCTTTTTTTTGCTTACTCAAAAATCTTTGTCCGCTTGAGTAGAAGAGAATTACTCACAACCGATACGGAACTAAGCGCCATAGCTCCCGCTGCCAACATAGGATCGAGTAGTCCAAAAGCAGCTAAAGGTATTAATATAATGTTGTAAATAAATGCCCAGAATAAGTTTTGATATATAGTAG
>CAYTID010000024.1:0-26682 GCA_964437735.1 uncultured Ignavibacteriaceae bacterium
GTAACCGGGAATCGGGAATGATCGACGAAGCCTTTTCTAAACAATAAATAGCTTCATCGTACATATGGTTTGCGGCATAACATCTCCCCAGAACAATATAAAGTGTAGAATACTCAGGTTCACGCTCAAGAGCATCAAAGCAAAGATTGAATGCTACATCTAATTTACCACGCACTACATACAAACCCGCTAACCGGACAGCAAGCGGGGAGTGCGGAACCTTCGCTAATCGTTCTTCAATTTCAAAAATCGTCATGGTAATAAAAAATTAATTTATTGAATTATAGACTTTGTCCTTTTGACTTTCTACAACAACCTGAGTTTGAGCTGCGATCCTGATTTTACGACTCTGCCAGGCATGTTTTAATGAAAGGTATGCTACGACTCCATAACCGAAAGAAAATAACAATTGAAACGGAACAGCCGCTATTTCCAAAAAGTATAAGGAAATAATCACACCTGAGAAACAATAAAGCGCAAGCATAACTTCAAATATAACCGTATAGCTTACTTTAGCCGGAGTATATTTTTTTCCGACCCATGATTCGTTTTTATTGACAATTTTATATTTAGGAGTACGCACGAATTCAGATTTCTTTCTGATAATCCCTTCGATAACTGCCTTAGTATTGTTTATGGCAAATCCCATGCTGCCTGCCATGAATAAAGGAAATAATAGTATCCGCTTATGCCAATCGGGATAAATGTCTTTTTGTGAATAAAGGTAAAAGAGGAATGAGCCGACAAAAGCGAAGACGAATACTGCCATGATAGCAAAATAATTTTCATATCCGCCCTGATGCTTAATAAAAACAAGCGGGACATTCAATATTCCGACTAATAAAATAAAAGGGAACACAATGTTGCCGGTGAGATGAAAAGTTGAATAGATTTTTTTCTTGAAGGGAATATCCGCTTTCCAAACTTTTGGGAGAATTTTATATGAAGTTTCAATTGCTCCTTTGGTCCATCTGAATTGTTGTGATTTTAAAGCATTTATTTCCGATGGTAATTCTGCCGGGCTTGTAACGTCATTTAAATAAATAAATTTCCAACCTTTTAACTGAGCGCGATAACTAAGGTCTAAGTCTTCTGTCAATGTATCTGCTTCCCAATTACCTGCATCATAAATACATTCTTTTCGCCATACTCCACCGGTACCATTGAAATTGATAAAGAAACCGGCTTTATCTCTTACATTTTGTTCGATTACGAAATGACCATCAAGCGCCATTGCCTGCACTCGTGTTAAGAGTGAATAATCGCTGTTCAAATGTTCCCACCGAGTTTGTACCATACCGACTTTGGGTTGATTTATAAAATAGGGAAGTGTTGTTAATAAAAAATCAGCTTTTGGTATGAAATCCGCATCAAAAATTGCTACAAATTCTCCCTTAGCAATTGCCAACCCTTCTTTAAGCGCTCCTGCTTTAAAGCCTTGTCTGTTAGTTCTGTGAATATGTTTTATATCGAACCCTTTTTGCTGATAATTATTTACCAACTCGGCGACTAATTTTGTTGTCTCATCAGTTGAGTCGTCAAGAACCTGGATTTCAAGATTTTCCGGTAAATAAGCCAGGTTACATGCTGCCTCAATGATCCGTTCGGCTACATACCGTTCGTTATATAAAGGAAGTTGAATTGTTACCAGAGGGAATTCATTTAGTTCGGGTAATTTTTCCGATTTCTTGTTTTTATGTTTGAAATATTGATAAACCATAAAAAATCCGGATGATCCGAAAAAGAATAATATTGTTAATGATATAAAATAAGTAATTATAATTGCATCAGACATAATGATTAAATTTTTCCTTTATAAGTTAATGATTACCAACCTGAAACTGTTTCTAATAAAATATCTTCAGCGACTTTATCAATTGCTGCGGTGATGGCTTGTTGCCGGGCTGCCGGGCTGCCGGTCGGATCGTATTCACCCCAGTTTGATAATTGTCGGTCGAAAATATTTTTTTTCAGTTTCATATCTTTGAACACTGCTCGCACAGTTATTGTTATTTTTCGCTTTGTAACTGCTTCACCTGCTTCAATAACAAGAGGTTCATCGCGTATTGCAAGTATCGCACATTCCAGTATCGAATCCGAAGTTCTTTCATCAGCCAATTGCATGCTGTTATCTTTGATAAACAGATCGATGGTTTTATTTGTAAAAATTTCTCTGAGATTTGCTTCCCCAAATCCGCTCTGGTCGTTGTAAAGTGGGATTGCAATCGTTTTTAAGTGTACGGGAACTGATCCACCCTTGAAAGAATAACATCCGTCTAAAACGATCATAATAATCGAAATTACGATGATAGTAATTATTTTAGTAAACCTTATCATTCAAACCGTATTCATTAATTTTTCGATAAAGAGTTCGTTCGCTAATTTTCAGTTTATTTGCAGCCAGACGCCGATTCCCGTGATATTTTTTTAGCATTTTGATTATGTATTTTTTTTCCATTTCATCCAGGGCAAGGTCATCATCTGTGTTATTAATTTCTACGCTGTCGTTTATGTAAGTTTTACTATCCGAATAATTGTCAATAAACTGTTTAATATCGTCGACTGAATTCTTTATCTCCAGGAGAGCTCTGTAGATTAATTCCCGTTCAACTTGTTCCGGTGTTTTATGAGTATGAACAGGCAAATTTCTAACGTGGGGGACATTGTCGATTTCATCGTGTCTGAATTCCTTTAGAAATTTTTGAATATCTCCGAATCCGATAATTTTACCTTGATTCATAACAATGCTGCTTTCGATTACATTTTTAAGTTCGCGGATATTTCCGGGCCAAGGATGATCTTTTAAAGCTGCAATTGCTTCATCTGTGAATCCTTCGATATGAATATTGTTTGTGTTTGCATAATTTTGAGTGAAATATTCTATCAGTAGAGGTATATCCTCAACTCTTTCGCGAAGTGGCGGAATATGGATGTTAATCGACCTCAATCTGAAATACAAATCATTTCTGAAATTTTTATGAAGCACTTCATGTTCAAGGTTTTTATTAGTTGCTGCAATTACCCGGACAGAAATTTTTCTTGTCATGTTTGATCCAACTCTCATGAACTCACCATTTTCAAGTACTCTTAAAAACTTTGTTTGAGTATTTATGGGGAGTTCACCGATTTCATCCAGGAAAATTGTTCCTCCGTCTGCGACTTCAAAATATCCCTTTCGCGCATCGTGAGCGCCGGTGAATGATCCTTTCTCATGTCCGAATAATTCACTTTCAATTAAGCCCTCAGGTATAGCAGCGCAGTTCACACTAATCATAGGTTTTGAAGCGCGCAGACTTGTAGCATGTATCGCTTTTGCGATTACTTCTTTCCCTACTCCGCTTTCTCCGGTAATCAAAACCGTGATGTCGGTAGAAGCAACCTGTTTAACGATGTTGACAACCTCTTTAATGAGCGCCGACTTCCCGATAATTCTGTGTGTTTCCTGAAAATTTGAAATGAGAAGTTTAGGTTGATTATATCTTTTATCTTGATTCAATATTTTTGAACAATAATTGTTTCGATTTTATACTTCCGGTTTATTTCAACAGCGGTTTTCGTTGCTTCTTCTGTACTTGTAAAATTTCCGACCCAAACTAAAAATAATTCTCTTCCTGACCTGACCCTTTTTACAATTTCTGTTTGAAATCGTTTTTCGTGGAAGAAATATTTTTGTTTTTCCGCATTTTGCTGAGTCGAAAATGCCCCGACTTGAATAGTATAATCATTTCCCGATTCAAGTTTAATAACGGGAGGTTCAGATTTTACAGTATCGGGTAATTTATTGTCATTAATCGGGATTTCCATAGTGTCCTGTCTTACATTGTCAGTAAGGGTGAATTCGTCATCAAAAGTTTTCTGATTTTCGGTGGAATCGTTAATGTTTAAATATGGTGAATTCGGATATTCTTTTTTTAGTCTGAGCATTTTTAATTCTGCGGTTTTATACAATCCCACAGCATAATAGTATTGATAGGTATGATATAATGCATCATCTGCCCATTCGCTTTTTGGATAATTATCTAAAATGCCTTGATACAATTTTAATGATTCAAGCCCATCAGTGGATAGCTTTCCTCGCAAATATAAAATTCCGGGATGATTCGGATTATCTGATATCAATTTTTCGGATTCAACTGTTACTCGTTCGATTTCGCCCTTTTCGATCAGCTTAACATAATTATATACCCGTTGATCAGTATCTTGAGCCAGTCCCTGGTTACAAAAAGCGCTGATTATTGTGATTATCAGAATAAAGAAAATATTTTTTACCATGAGATCCCCTTTTATATTTAATTTTCAGATACGCAGCCGAATAACGTGGCAGAATTAACATGACTAATTTTAACCGTTACATATTCACCGATAGTTGTTGTAGATGCAGGGAATATGACTTTTTTGTTTGTATTTGTTCTCCCTTTTAATTCGATATCTGATTTTTTACTTTTTTCTTCAGCTAATACCTGAACACTTTTACCAATCAGAGCTTTATTGTTTTGCAGAGAAATTTTGTTTTGAAGTTTGATGATTTCATTCAATCGGCTGATTTTTTCTTCATAAAGAACATCGTCATTCATTTCGTATGATTTAGTATTCTCTCTCGGTGAATACGCAAACATGAATGCTCCGTCGAATTTTATTTCTTCTATCAAATCTAAAGTCATCTGGTGGTCGTCTATAGTTTCCGTCGGGAAACCGGATATGATATCTGTCGTTAAAGAAATTCCGGGGATTAGGTTTTTAATTTTATCTACCTGTTTACAATAATGATCTGAATTATAATTTCGGTTCATCAAATCGAGAATTCTGTCAGAACCTGATTGAACAGGCAGGTGAATATATTTGGCAATGTTCGGTTCCTCTGCTATCACCTCGATTAGTCTGTCGGACAAGTCTTTAGGATGAGAGGTGGTGAATAGAAATCTCATGTTTCGGTTTACGCGAGAGGCTTTCCGTAATAATTCCGCAAAATCGGTATCTTCATTATAATAAGAATTAACATTTTGTCCGAGTAGTGTAATTTCTTTAAGGCCTTTTTCGGACAATTCCCGGATTTCCTGCAAAATACTTTTAGCTGAACGGCTTCTTTCTCTTCCTCTTGTATGCGGAACAACACAAAAGGAACAAAAATTGTTACATCCCCGCATAACAGGAATCCATGCACTGAAACCGTTTTTCCTGATTGGAGTAATATCTTCATAATTTTCAAGGCGCGAAAATTGTACCGCAATTCCTTTTTCTCCATGCCATGCTTTTGAAACTAATTCTGGTAGTTTCCGGTATTCGTCGGGTCCCACAACGATATCAACGATTCCGTTTTTGAAATTAACGTTATTCCTTTTGTCAAAAATTTTATCGCGGAAACGTTCTGCCATACAACCAAGCACTCCGACTACAACTTCAGGACGGTTCGATTTATGTCTTTTAAATTCACCCAATCGCCCATAGACGCGTCCTTCGGCATTTTCCCTGACGCTGCAAGTATTGACTAATATTACGTCTGCATCTTGAATATTCTCTGTGAATTCATGGCCATCTTCTTGTAACAAACCAATAATAACCTCACTATCCGCCACGTTCATTTGACAACCATAAGTTTCAATATATACTTTTTTATTTTTCATTAAATTAGGGAAAATAGCATAATTTTTCGATGCTCAATATACAAAAAGACTGACAAAAAGACAAATCAAAAAACAGAATAAAAATGATAATTAATAAAATTGAAACCAATTCGTGACATTTCGGCAGATGAATTATTTATGACCTCTTTAGTTTATTTTGCATAATTTTGAATGTTCTGGTATATTATCAAAAAATAATCAAGTTATGAATAATCAGAAATTGACCGACCTCCTCTCTTTAGTAGAAAAAATATACCAAAGAAAATTTAATTACAAGTATGTCGTGAGTCAGATTCTTGATAATTTGAAGTGTAAAAATGATATTTCTTCGATTAATAATTTGATATTTTACAGCAAATTTCTTCATAATACACTGAATGTCATAAAAAAGGGAATTGATAATATTGAAGGATTCGATAAACTTCAGATAGAATTCGAGAAAAAGCTGGAATCGGTTGCAGAGATTTTAAGAAATAGCGCTATTGGCTTCAACGTTGAGGTAAAAGAAACGTTTGAAACTGAATATCTTTCAAAGACGGCTGAGAGTTTCGGCAGGCTAGTTATCTTATTGGAAGACTTAAGCTGGTTAAAAAATTTTGAAATCGATACAAAGAATAAATTGTGTGATATGTTTTAAGTTTGGAGAACATTATTATTTATTTTACATTTAAATAAATGTTTTATAGTACCATGATGAGATAATGACATGCTAACAAAAAGTATTTTAACGTTATTGTTATTTTCAACAATAATATTCGCTCAGGATACAAAGGAGAACGCCGAGTTCAAACTTGGAGTCAATCTTTATAATGATGGTATGTTTGAATTAGCGCTTGATCAATTTAAAAATTTTATTAATTCATACCCGTCAAGTAATCAAACTATTGAGGCAAGGTTTTTTACCGGATTAGCTGCGATAAAACTGGGCAAGTTTGAAGAAGCACGTTTAGTATTTCAAAATTTTGCACTTAATTATTCAGACCATCCGAAAGCTGCCGAAGGATGGTTGATGACGGGTGAGGCATACAGCGCCCTGAATGATTTCAGAGAAGCTGCGCTTGCATTTGAGAGGGTTAAAATATTCCATCCTAAAAGCCCTCTGGTACCGGAAGCTTTACTTAAATCTGCCGAATGTTTTAAGAAAAACAATGATGTAATAAATGCTAAAAAGAATTTAAGGATCATTCTTCAGGATCATTCGAACTCGGAGTTTACACAAGGCGCCAGAATTTCCCTAGCCGAAATTTATATCGACGAAGGAAATATTGACCTGGCTCTGTCTGAAATTAAAAAAGTTATTGATATTGGAGGAAAGTACAAACCTGACGCTCTGATCTTGAGCGGAAAAATACAAAACGCTTTAGGTAATTTTTCCGATGCGGAAAAAATATTAGATCAGGTTGCATTAAATTATAAAGGGACGATTTTTGTCCCGCAGGCGTATCTGGAAATCGCCCGACTGCAAAAGCAATCACGCGAATATATAAAAGCAGCGGAAAGTTATAAGAAAGTTTTAGCTGAAAAATCAGCAGCCGACTTAATTAAAGAATCAGCTAATTTTGAACTCGGACAAACCTTATATTTTTCAAAAAATTATGACGGGGCTTTTAATATCTTCAATGAGTTTGAAAAATCATATCCTAAAAGCAAATTAATAGTAAGTAGTTATCTCTGGGCAGGAAAATCATTAAGAATGCTCGGTAATTATAAAGAAGCATTAAATTGGTACAATAAAATTATATCCCTCGATAATGATGACGATAGATTGAAATCGGCTGCGTATGCTCAGGCATCTATTTCAGCAGAAAAATGGGGGAATATTGAATTATCAATAGATTATTGTTTGAAATTTATTCAAAAACATCCTGAAAACTCAGGGAAATCCGATGCTTATGAACGTGTTGGAAATTTATTTAGAAATTTTTTGAAAGATTATCAACGGGCAATCAGTAATTATGAAGAGGCGATCCGAAGCCGCCAGGGTTCCCCAAAAACAAGTGTTTTAAAATTAGCCATTGCTGAATGTCATACACTTAGAGGCGAGTGGGAAGAAGCGTTAAGGATTTATGAAGAGATTATAGAATTTTATCCTTCGAATGAAGAGGGAATAATTGCAAAAGAAAAATTTCAACAAATAAAATTGTTTGAAGGGAAAAACCTGAATCAAGGAATTGTCAAGCTGACACAAGCATTTGGTAATTATCTCAATAGCATTGAAAAATCTGCCATACTGTTTGCATTAGCTGAAATATATTTTTATGATTTGAAGGAATATCATTCGGCTGTGGAATTCTACAAATCAGCGATTATTCATGGGATTAGCGGGAAAAAATTACATGATGCAAGATATAAAATCGGGAAAGGATATCATGTTCTCTCTGAAAGAGATACCGGTTTTGTTTCTTTAGCGTTAGCAGCTTATGAGGATTTCCTCTTAACAACTTCACCAAACGACCTGACGGGTGATGTGCTGAATAATTTGCTGAACCTTAAATTAAGAATCGGACAAAAGGAAGATGCTTTAAAGTTAATAAATGATGCGCAATCAATGAAATTACCGATTGCCAACAAAGGCGAAATCATGGCAGCGCTGAGCAGGGATTTTTTTTATGCCGATAAGTTACAAGATGCGAAGATTGGATTCGAGAATCTTGCAACTGAATATGGAAACCTGCCAGAGGGTGAGGAGGAGCTGTATTATATCGGTAAAATATATTTCCGACAGGGGATTTATGATTCAGCAGTCACTTCATGGGAAAAACAACTTAAGAAATTTCCGAAAGGAATTTATACAGCCGGTACTATGCAGTTACTTGGGAACACTTATATGAATCTCGGACGTTCGAAGGATGCCGTGGAGATTCTTCAGAATTTATTGGATAATTATTATTACACTACCATCTCTTTGGGAGGAATAAAATCGTATTCGCAAGCTTTGGTCAAATCGGGAATGTACGACAAAGCAATTATATATAATCAGACAAAATTAAATCAAGATTCTGAAAATCCTTTTGTGGAAGAAATTGATTATGATTTGGTTTTAAATTTGGCGCTTGCTTATCAGAATAAAGGAGATATACCAAGAGCCGTTCCACTGTTGAATGATTATTTAAGAAACTCACCTGACCGTCAGCGGATTCCAGAGGTCTATTTGGCGCTGGGGAATATCGCACGAGGTCAGGGTTCAATTGAAACAGCAGCATTGTATTATAAACTCGCCGGAGATAAAGGTGATGTCGGCGATAAAAAAGAAATTGCCAATGTGCTTTTTCAGAATGAAAGGTATGACGATGCATTAAGAATATATACGGCTTTGCATTCACAGACTAACAATCAGGAAGAAAAAATATTTTTCATGTCGGGAATCATTCTGTCACGATTGCGTTTAGATGATGTTAAAAACGCACAGCAGATGATTGTGGAATTTTCAAAGAATTATAAAAAGAATTCAGAAAATTTAGCTGAATTTGAATATGAAAAAGGTTTATCATTCTACCGCTTAAAGGACTATAACGCTGCACAGATGGTGTTTGAGGATGTTTCTGAGGATTATGAAAAAACCCGATTTGCCCCTTTGGCTGAGTTTTACTTAGGTAAAATTCTGGAATGGAATAAAAGGATTCCTGACGCCATAAAAAAATATGAAAATATACTGAAGAAATGGCCTGAATCTGATGCAACACCTCGTATTTACCTCGCTCTTGGAAATATAAATTATAACACGGAAAAATATGATGAGGCAATAAAATATTATCAACGAATTATTGCGAGCGGAGAAAAAGCGGGTGATATTTTATCCTATGCGATGACAAATTTGATTGAAGCGTATGAATCTACAAAACTGTACGATGCTTCTTTAAAAATGGCGAGAGAATTTTTGGAAAAATATCCCAAAGATCCTTCGGCAACAGAAAAACAAATTAAAATCGGAGTTTTATACACGCAGCTTAGTTATTACGATCAGGCGATTTTCCATCTGGAAAACCTTTTAAACAGCGCAGCACGCGATTATGAAGCTGAAATTCGTTATAATCTTGGGGAAAGTTATTTTTTCAAAGGCGACTATCAGCAAGCTGTATTGGAATTCCTGAAGGTTCCTTATCTTGTTGAAGGGGAAGCTAAAGTTGATTGGACTGCCACCTCGTTCTATATGGCCGGACAATCTTACGAAAAATTAGGTAAATTTGATCAGGCAACATCGATGTATCAACAAATAATTGATAGACCCGGAATAGACGTAAATTTTAAAGCGGGAGCGCATAAAGAAATTGATCGAGTCAAATCCATCATAAATAAGGGGCCCAAGTAAACTGTGTTCGAAAAAGAAATTGAAAGAATTGTAAATTTATCAACCAGCAGATCAATCGGAAATTCTGGTAAGATAAGTGTAAAGGAAGTATTGGCAACCGATATTCCAATACCGATACGCACACTGATCAGACACGAAGTTGAGTTGCAATTGAAAGAAGAGCTGCATGGAAAATTTTTAAACAGCAAATTCAATTATTCTCATCCCGAAATTCTAAGTTTGCAAAATCAAATTAATTCACTCCTTGTAATTAATTATGTATTCGAAAGGGACGATTACCTTGAATTAATTAAGGACTCAGTTCATCTCTGCTTTAATTATTTAGTAAGGCCTCATTGGACTTTGACAAATTATCTGTTCGATAATTCATCACAGGTGTCGACGGACTCTGTAATCAGCACACTTCATCAGTTTTCCGCCTATAATTATTTAAAAGAGATAGTGATTCGTTTTATATCCGAAAAAAATATTCAATTAATAAATTTGCAGGAATTCCGAACGATATTATTTAAAGCTGATCGTGAATATATCAAACGAAGAAACGGTTTTCAGATTGCGCAAATAGTAACGGCTATTTACGAGTTTATAAATTTTGGTGCACAAGACATTCATTCACCTATTTTAACAAAAGGATTGATAAAGTATTTTGAGGATAAAGGTCTGAAAACTATTTCAGATAGATTAATGATTGAATTAAAAAGAAATGTTGAATCGATTTCTCTTACTGACCTTGGGTCGATTCTGGAAGACCTGCATAAGGAATATGGTGAATTCGAATTTAATGAAACCGATTATTCTGAAGAATTCGGGCAGCCTAAAATTGAAATCAAGAAAGAAAAAAAAGATCCTGAAACGGCGAAATTAGAACTAACCGAAAGTATAGAAATTAATTTGGTTCCTTTGGAGGAATTGATCGGCAATGATGAACGTAAAAGATTCATTAAAAGAATATTTCGTAAAAATGAAAATGATTATGTGAATGCTATCGCTGAATTAAATGCTACAAAATCGTGGAAAGACGCATCGGTATACATTGATGAAATATTTATTATGAATGATATCGATCCCTACATTCCCGATGCTGTCAGGTTTACAGAAATTACATATCAAAAATTTTTTCCTAAATCGAGAACATAATGTTTATTGACTACGCAAAAATAGAAGTAATTGCCGGAAATGGTGGAAAAGGAATGGTGAGTTTCCGGAGAGAAAAATATGTCCCAAAAGGCGGACCGGATGGAGGAAACGGAGGGAATGGCGGCAGTGTCATCATCAGAGCTAACCGGCAGCTTAATACTTTGTTAGATTTTCGGTATAAGAAAATTTATAAAGCCCCCAACGGTGAAAACGGGATGAGCTCAAATAAATTCGGCAAACGCGGAAACGATATTATTATTAAAGTCCCTTGCGGCACCATGATAAAGGATGCTGTATCATCAGAAATAATTGCTGATCTTGTAAATGATGGTGATGAAGTAATAGTATGCAAAGGAGGTTTCGGCGGACGGGGGAATGCAGAGTTCGCAACTTCGACAAACCAAGCGCCAAGAATTGCAGAGCCGGGAACCGATGGTGAAGAAAAATTTCTTGAACTTGAATTAAAACTTATCGCCGATATCGGACTTGTAGGTTTACCAAATGCAGGTAAATCAACTTTAATATCTGTAATATCGGCTGCGAAACCCAAAATTGCAGACTATCCGTTTACTACCTTAGTGCCGAATCTAGGCATCGTTCGTTATGCTGATGATAATAGTTTTGTGGTTGCAGATATGCCCGGATTGATCGAGGGAGCGCATTTAGGCAAAGGTTTGGGAATTCAATTTCTGAAACATATTGAGAGAACAAAAGCGATTGTTTATCTAGTTGATTGTACAGATGAAAATCCGAAGGCAACGTTGAATACTTTGATAAACGAGTTGAAACTTTTCAACAAAGAGATGCTTGCCAAACCGCAAATTCTCGCATTTACTAAATTAGATATCGCCGATGAGAATCTAAGTAAAGAAATTAAAAAAATTAAACTTGGAAATAAAAAATTCCAATCAGCACACTATATTTCTGCAGCGACTAATGCCGGAATCAAGGATCTGGTAAAATCGATGTGGCAGGTTGCAAGTAACCGCAAGAAAAAATGAAGATTTCCTATTTAACATTCCGGAAAACTATTAGTGTCTCCTTAAGTCTGTTTTTTCTTCTCATTATCAGTTCTTTTTTTTCTCTTTATATTGGTACAGTAAATATCGGTTTCGGAGAAATCATAAATTTCTTCATTGGAAAAGAAATCCGTGAAGAAAACAGAATTATATTGCTGTCGATAAGGATACCGCGAATCCTTCTTGCGATAATTGTGGGAGGCGGGCTTTCTGTTGCCGGTGTGATATTTCAGGCACTGTTACGGAATCCGCTTGCAGAACCGTTTATACTTGGTGTTTCCAGCGGCGGAGCGTTTGGGGCAGTATTGGTTTTGAGTCTGGGAATTGGTTTCACTGTTCTAAGCCTTCCCTTCGGATCATTACTTGGTTCTATTCTTGTTATATTGATTGTATATTCAGTTTCTCAGCGGTACGGACGGCTTGATCCGACGACGCTGCTGCTAACGGGAATTATGGTTGGCGCTTTTTTTAATGCGATAATATTATTTCTCATAACAATGAAACACCAGCAAGCCGGAAATGCTTTTTTATGGCTAATGGGGAACCTCGCGAATGCCGATTTGTTTTCAATTTCGATTATAGGACCTCTAATTTTACTAACTTCATTTAACCTTTATTTTTTTTCGAAAGAATTTAATCTTATAGCATCAGGTGAGGAGACGGCAGTTTATTTAGGAGTAAATGTGGAAAAGTTAAAATTGTTTTCTTATATCGGTGCCTCACTAATTACGGGACTGGCTGTATCGATGAGCGGAATAATCGGTTTTGTCGGTTTGATAATTCCGCATATTAACCGGATGATTTTTGGAGTTGATCACAGACTGCTTATTCCTTCGGCATTTTTTTCGGGAGCAATATTTTTAATACTAGTTGATATGCTTGCCCGTACTCTGATATCGCCGGCGGAAATACCTGTCGGAGCTGTGACAGCGCTTATTGGTGCGCCGATTTTTATTTGGTTATTAAAGCAAAGCCCAAACAACTAATAGAGTTGACAACGGGATATTAAATTTGAGTATTTTTCTAGGAGACTGACAGCCGTAGGTTTTAATTAATGTGGATGATGTTTTGCATTGAAGAAAATTATATTAACCCGGATATCATGATGAAACGTTATTTAAACGATTTTTCTTCTAATCAAAATTAATATGGCAGATTGAGGAACTATTAAATATTTTTCCTCTTCAAATTCAATCTCGATTGCTTGATCCTTTAAAAAGAGTGCATAATCTCCCTCTTCCGCCTGGAGAGGTATATATTTTACAGGATCTTTCGGAGTTGTTGACCAAGGCTCTTGATCAATAAACTGTGGATTGGGTACCGGGTATCCTGGACCAACTTTTGCAATATAACCTCCTTGAACTTTTTCCTTTTCCTTCACTGTCGGGGGTAAATATAAACCATGCGGAGTTTTATCTCTATCGGCTTCCGGTATTATCAATATCTTATCACCGACGACTATTATTTGTTTCACATTCTTCAAAATTTCACCGTTGAACTTTTTTAAAATATAATAAAAGTTATGGTAATTTGCCTTTCTATTCAAATCTTGGTAAATTTCACTATAATATAAACAATTTTTAAAAACATTATTTGATAAACAAAATTTTGGAGAAATAAAAATGGCTATTAAAGTTGGAATAAATGGGTTTGGCAGAATTGGTCGTCTTGTTTTTCGACGTGGATTAGAAGTTGACGGAATCGAGTTTGTCGGTATTAACGACATTACCGATGCAAAAACCTTAGCTCATCTTTTAAAATACGATTCTGTTCACGGAAAATTCAACGGAACTGTGAGTGTGGAAGAAAATGCAATAATAGTTAACGGAAAAAAATATCCTGTCTTTGCAGAAAAAGATCCGGCGCAGCTGCCCTGGAAGAATTTAGGTGCCGAGATTGTAATTGAGGGAACAGGTGTATTTACAAAGCGCGAAAAAATTGAATTACACATAAAAGCAGGTGCAAAAAAAGTAATTCTTACTGCTCCTGCGAAAGATGAAATCGACGGAACGATTGTACTTGGCGTAAATGAAGATTCTCTGACAGGTAAAGAAATTATTCTCTCGAATGCATCATGCACGACAAACTGTCTTGCACCAATGGTTAAAGTTTTGCATGATAATTTTAAGATAAAAAAAGGATTCATGACTACAATCCATGCTTACACAAACGATCAGCGTGTATTGGATTTACCGCATAAAGATTTGCGTCGTGCGCGTGCTGCTGGATTAAATATTATCCCAACTACGACAGGTGCCGCCAGGGCAGTTGGAAAGGTTATTCCTGCATTAAAAGGTAAGCTCGACGGTTTTGCGCTTCGTGTTCCTGTACCGGATGGCTCTGTTACGGATTTTGTAGTAGAATTAGAAACAGAAGTTACAAAAGAGCAGGTCAATGAAGCAATGAAAAAAGCTGCCGATACCTATCTTAAAGGTATAATGGAATACTGCGAGGATGAAATTGTTTCAAGCGATATTATCGGCAACGATCATTCATGTATTTTTGATGCGATGTCGACAATGGCAAACGGCAACATAGTAAAAGTTGTTGGTTGGTACGATAACGAATGGGGTTATTCCTGCCGTGTCATTGATCTTATAAAAATTATTGTTTAGAATGGAATTTGCTTTTTGGGTTGAACAATATTTTATTAAAACAAAAGCGGCTTACAGAAATAATCCTGTCAGCCGTTTTTCATAAATAGCAAACGAAACTTGAAAGGATTCAAAAATGAATAAACTAACTGTTGACGATGTTCAATTAAAGTCAAAAAAAGTTCTGGTCCGTGTTGATTTTAATGTTCCGATAGAAAACGGAATTGTTACTGAGAGTACAAGAATAAAAGAATCACTCCCAACTATCAGGAAGATTTTATCCGATGGTGGAAAGGCGATATTAATGAGTCATTTGGGACGTCCGAAAGGAAAGCCGAAGATGGAATTTTCATTACTACCGGTTGCAAAAAAAACATCGGAATTATTAGGAATGGAAGTAAAATTTGCATCTGATTGTGTGGGGGAAATTGCAAATAATGCGGTAAATGATTTAAAAGAAGGAGAATGTCTGTTGCTTGAGAATCTCCGATTCTATGCTGAGGAAGAATCAAACGATAAAAATTTTGCTAAAAAACTTGCCTCTTTAGGTGATCTGTTTGTAAATGATGCGTTTGGCAGCGCACACCGGGCACATGCCTCTACAGAAGGTGTTACTCACTTCATCAAATTGTGTGCAGCAGGGTATTTAATGCAGAAGGAACTTGACTATCTGGGTAAAGCTGTCGAAAATCCCGAAAGGCCCTTCACGGCGATTCTTGGGGGAGCAAAAGTTTCGGGTAAAATTGATGTGATACAAAACCTGATGCCAAAAGTGGATACGCTGATAGTTGGCGGTGGAATGGCGTACACATTTTATAAGGCAATAGGATACGAGATAGGGAATTCATTGGTTGAAGAAGACAAAATTGAGTTAGCGAAAAATCTTATCGAAGATTTCGGTAAGAAAAATATTAATTTTCTCCTTCCCATCGATTGTGTTATCGCGGATAAATTCGATAATGATGCTCAACGCAAAACTGTTCCTGTAAATAAAATTGAAAAAGACTGGCAGGGACTCGACATCGGTAAGGAAACCATAAAATTGTTTACAGAAGCTATTGAGAAATCCAAAACTGTAATCTGGAACGGACCGATGGGAGTATTTGAAATGGATAATTTTGCAACAGGGACTTATGCGATTGCCAAAGCGCTGGCAAAAATAACGAATTCAGGTTCAATAACTATAGTGGGCGGCGGAGATTCAGCTGCCGCGATTGCAAAAGCCGGATTAGAAAAAGAAGTATCGCATGTATCAACAGGCGGCGGAGCTTCACTCGAGTATCTTGAAGGCAAAATATTACCCGGTGTCTTTGCATTAACAAATAAATAACATGCAATTAAAAGGAAGTTTATAAATGTCGTATTATCGTTCATATAATTTTCAAAGACCCTCTTTTTTCGGAGGTATCAAGTTTTTTCCTCCAATAATTAAATTGTTAATGATATTAAATGTCGGAGTTTTCCTTTTCTCTTTATTTTTTGGGATGTTCAGAATCGGCGAGTATCCGTTACAGTATCTTATTACAATCTTATTTGCATTATTCCCGTTTGAATCACAGCATTTTGGTATCTGGCAATTATTTACCTACATGTTTATGCATGGTGGATTCATGCATTTATTGTTTAATATGTTCGCATTGTGGATGTTCGGAATGGAGTTGGAAAATAATTGGGGATCAAAGAGGTTTTTGATTTATTATCTTTTGTGCGGTATCGGTGCAGGAATTTCTAATTTATTTATCGGACCGCTTTTCGGACAAGGTGGCCCGACAGTCGGTGCGTCAGGCGCTGTATATGGAATATTATTAGCTTATGGAATGATATTTCCGAACAGGTCGATATATTTATACTTCTTCATTCCGATAAAAGCGAAATTCTTTGTTTTACTATTCATGGGGCTTGAATTATTTGCAGGTATAACCGGGACTCAGGATGGGATTGCACATTTTGCTCATCTCGGCGGAGCAGCTGTCGGATTTATTTTATTAATGATGGATAGGAGGCGTGAGGGAATCGAAAATTGGTGGCATCATTTCAGGAATCTCTATGTTAAATCGGATAAATATTCGGTTCCGGCAAATAAAAAATCAGGGCAAATGAGCGATGCACGTTTCTTTGATATCGATCAGGAAAAAGAGAAAAAGGAATTACAAGAACGCGTAGATGAAATTCTCGATAAGGTAAGTCGCGAAGGTTACCAAAATCTTACTGAAGAAGAAAAACGCATTCTTTTTGAAGCCAGTAAAAAATTGAATTAAAGTTTTATGAATTCACATCAAACACATAAATTAGGTATTCGCCGTAAGACTAGAAAAGTCATAGTCGGCGGTGTTCCGATTGGCGGCGGAGCGCCGATATCTGTTCAAACAATGACGAAAACTAAAACGAGCGATATCGAAGCAACCGTTAAACAAATTATTGAAGTCGCAGATGCCGGGTGCGACATTGTAAGAGTGACTGTTAACGACAAGGAAGCTGCGGAAGCTATGCAAAAAATAGTGATGAGATCGCCCATACCTGTTGTTGCGGATATTCATTTCAACCATATTTTTGCGCTTCAATCAATAGATGCCGGTGTTGCTAAAGTCAGAATAAATCCGGGAAACATCGGATCGAAAGAAAGAATTAAACAGGTGCTCGATTCCGCTAAGGAAAAAAATATTCCGATAAGAATCGGAGTGAACTCCGGATCGCTCGAGACAGATATCTTAAATAAATACGGTTATCCGACCGCAGAAGCTCTTTTTGAAAGCGCTATGCGGCATCTTGAAATTTGTGATGAATTTGATTTTAAGGATGTTATAATATCTGTTAAATCGACTGATGTAAAATTGATGATAGAAGCATATCGTCTGATAGCATCCAAAACCGACATTCCTCTCCATCTCGGAGTTACTGAAGCAGGTCCGACAAAAACAGGAACAATTAAATCGGCTGTAGGAATCGGTGCTTTACTTGCCGACGGTATTGGCGACACTATACGTGTTTCTTTAACTGATGATCCGGTTAAAGAAGTTGAGGTAGGTAAAGAAATACTCCGTTCGTTGAGTTTAGCTACCAGAAATGTTGAGCTGATCGCTTGTCCAACCTGTGGTCGACTTGAGGTTGATCTATTTGGTATCGTAAAACAGCTTGAAGAAAAATTGGGAAAAGTAAAGAAACCTGTCAAAATTGCACTCTTAGGCTGTGTCGTGAACGGACCCGGAGAAGCAAGCGAGGCAGATATCGGAATTGCTGCCGGCAAAGGAGTGGCAATTTTATATCGAAAAGGTGAAATGATTAAAAAAATAAAAGAGGAAGAAATTGTCAGTACAATTTTAGAAGAAGTTAAAAACTTCAAACCGGAAGGCTAACTCTTAATCGGGCACTTGTGATAACTCCCCTTATGTGTCCCGGGATAATTTTGAGATGACACCTAAATATATCGAATATAAATTTTCTGATATACATCGTAACATTTGATATAGCAAATCAATTTAATTATATTAGTAATATTAATAAACAAATTAGTAGGATTAGTAAAATTTATGTCATTATTAAAGAAAAATTTTATTTACTTGTTAATTTGTACCAGCCTTTTCCCTCTCTCACTTGTACAAGCAAAGATAGTCGAGTCTGATACAATAGCGAGTTTCCAATCAGAATTAAATTACGGACTAAAATCAGACTTTATGTCAACGTATTTATGGCGTGGTATAAGTTACAATAAAGGATTTATTATGCAGCCTTCAGTGTGGGTGTCAAAATCTGATTTCACTTTTGAAATTTGGAGTAATCTTACTTTGCACGATATTCACGGAGATGTGAAGCGTAATGAGATAGATTTTATTTTATCCTATCAGTACTTATGGGGTAATTTATCGCTTGAACCCAGCGCAATGTACTATATTTATCCCAAGCAGGAAGATTCACCTCCCACCGGTGAACTTGGCTTAACTTTATCATATCAGTTCGGAAAGTTTACGCTAGTAAATAATTTTTACTGCGATGTCATAAAATATTCCGGTGCTTATTTTAATGAAAGTGGAATCTCCTATGAAAAAGAAATTTTACAGAACACGTCTTTGTTTGCTATGATTAGCGCTGGATTTGCGTCTAAAAAATTCAATGATATTTATACCGGAGCGTTAAAATCGACGGTCAATCTTGTTACATTTAATTTAGCTCTTAGTTATTCTCTGTCAGAAAAAATAACTATTTCACCTCATATTCAGTTTAACCGCACGATAGATCGTTCTGTAGTAGAATTATTAGGGAAGACATCTCATAATTTTGGAGTAAACTTTGAATTAGAATTATAACAGTGTTCAAAAACATTCAAAATAAGATTATTCTTTTAACAACTCTAATCGCACTGGTGATGATTGTTGGCATTTACCTGCTTCGACAATCTGAGCAAAATAATATTAATGTGCTATTATCCAGTCGACAACAGGAATACTCAATTTTATTGGACAAAGTGATAGATTTTCAGTCGAAAAGTTTACAAACTCTAACATACGATTATACCTATTGGGACGAGATGGTAGATTTTGTTAATACTGGAAATCTTAAATGGGCAAATCAGATGATTGTAGGTGCATTACCGAGTTATAATGCAGATTTTGCTTGGGTTTATCGGCTCGACTTTTCTTTGGTGTATTCGGCCAGCAGGTTAGATGAGAATAAACTCAATGAATTACCGTTTACAAAAACAATTCTTGAAAAGATTGTTTTTAAAAAAAACTTTTATCATTTTTTTGCTTTAACGGATTTGGGATTGGTTGAAATTAGCGGGGCATCAGTACATAAAAGTATGGATGTTGAAAGGAAGACGCCCCAGGAAGGGTATTTCTTTGTAGGACGTATATGGACAGAGACATTTCTTAAAGAAATATCTTCGTTTACCGGAAGCCAAATTCATTTATTGCCTCATAGTGAAAAAACATCGCTTGAAGACGCCGGTGAATCCGAAAAATTTAAGATCCGGAATTTCAAATCGCTCCCGGGATGGGACGGCTTGCCTGTGATAGACGTTCAATCCATGACTGAAGTAGTAATAGCAAAAACCTTAGATAGACAAAAAGAGACACAATTTAAAATAAACATTATTTTATCAATTGTATTAATAATTTCAATCTCATTCTTTCTTTTTCGATTCGTCAACCGGCCCTTGCATATTATTTCACAAAGTCTGGCAACTGGGGATCCAAATTTGATCAAAAATCTGCACAATGAAAAAACTGAATTTGGCAGAATAGCAAAACTGATTATGGATTTTTTTATCCAAAAAGAAAAATTGGTTAAAGAGATTTCGGATCGTACACATGCAGAGGATCAACTAAAAGAGTCCTATTCTCTACTGATTGCAACATTGGATTCTACAACCGATGGTATACTTGTTGTCGATCTAACTGGTAAAATAACAGGTTTCAACAAACGCTTCAAGGCACTTTGGCAAATACCTGAGGATATTCTCGCGAGCAAAGATGATAATCGCGCTTTGAATTTTATGTTAGCCCAATTAAAAGATCCGGACATTTTTATTGAGAAGGTAAGAGAACTTTACAAAAACCGAGAAGCAGAAAGTTTTGATATCCTTGAATTCAAAGATGGAAAAGTTTTTGAACGACACTCGATTCCCCAAATGATCGAAGGAAAGGCTATAGGTCGTGTATGGAGTTTTCGTGATGTAACCGAACATAAGGAAGCCGAGGAAGCTCTGAAAAGGATCGAAGAAAAATCGCAACATTCACAAAAAATGGAAAGCGTCGGCACGCTAGCAGGCGGAATTGCTCACGATTTTAATAACATTTTAGCGATAATAATGGGGCATGCTTCTCTGCTCGAAACGCTTAAGCACAAACCGCAAAAAATTGTTCTCAGTGCAGATATCATCAAAAAAGCTGTGAATAGAGGAGCAGGACTGGTAAATCAAATTCTAACTTTTGCACGTAAAGCAGATATAAAAGTTGAATCGTTGAATATTAACACAAGCATAAAAGAATTAGTCGATTTGCTACAACAAACATTTCCGAAGACGATTCAATTTGATCTCGATTTAGATCCTAAAATTCCAATGATTACTGGTGATTATAATCAGATTCATCAAGTTTTACTGAATCTCTCTGTCAATGCGCGTGATGCGATGCTAAATGGAGGTTTCATTTCATTCAGAACAAAAGTAGTTGAGAGTAACGAAATTCAACATCTCGTTCCCGATACATCAGAAAAAAAATTTCTATGTGTATCAATCACAGATTCAGGAACAGGGATGGATGAGGATACTAAGAAACGGATTTTTGATCCTTTCTTCACAACAAAAGAATTCGGGAAGGGTACAGGTTTAGGATTAGCAACTGCATATGGAATCCTCCAAAGTCATGGCGGTTTTATTGAAGTCGAGAGCCAGATAGATATCGGAACAACATTTTATATATATTTTCCGATAAATCCGGAAGATACAGAAATTGAAAAACAACAAAATGAAAACTCAGAGACTGAAATAAAAGGCGGAAATGAAACAATTTTGATTGTTGAAGACGAAGAAATGTTACTCGATCTAATAAAAGAAATTTTAATTGGTAAAGGGTATAAAGTTTTAACCGCTTTGGATGGTTTAGGAGGATTGGAAGTTTATACCGCTAATGCGAAACAGATTTCTCTTGTCCTCACCGATATGGGATTGCCAAAACTTAACGGTTACGATATGGTTATGAAATTGAAAGAAATTAATCCGGCAGTAAATGTAATTTTCGCAAGCGGTTTTCTTGAAACCGACACAATTTCTAAAATGTTTAAAGCTGGCGCAAAAGAGTTTGTTCAAAAACCGTACGACCCAATTGATGTTTTAAAAAAAATCAGATCTGTAATTGATATAGCAATTGACGAATACTAAATTGTTAGGAGGAAACATATGGGTTTTAACTGCGGTATAGTCGGTTTGCCCAATGTCGGAAAGTCAACGATCTTTAATGCCATCACTACTGCAAAAGCCATAGTTGCTAATTATCCATTTACAACTATCGAACCTCATAGCGGCATCGTTCCTGTTCCGGATGAAAGACTTGATATTTTGGCAGCAACTTTAAAACCACCCAAAGTAATTCCAACAAATATCGAATTTGTTGACATTGCCGGACTGGTGAAAGGTGCAAATAAGGGAGAGGGACTGGGAAATCAGTTTTTATCTCACATCAGAGAAGTTGATGCAATTGCGCATATCGTCAGGTGTTTCGATAATGATAATATTATTCATACTTACGGGAATGTAGACCCAAAAAGGGACATCGAAATTATTGAAGCCGAATTAATCCTGAAAGACCTTGAAACAATTGACAAGCGATTAAGCGATACAGAAAGACAAATTAAAACCGGGGATAAAAGTTTAAAACATTCTCTTGAGGTTTGTAACAAATTAAAAAATCATTTGTCTGAGGGAAAATCTGCGTTTTTACTGAATCTCGACGAGGAGGAGAAAGTACTCGCCGGGACTTTACATTTGCTTACTTATAAGCCGGTGATGTTCGTCGCTAATACCGATGAAGAAGGAATAATGAAGGGAAATGAATACATAAATAAGGTTGAAAATTTAGCAGCAGAGAGAGACTCCAAGCTTTTAATAATTGATGGTGAAATGGAAGCTGAAATAAGCGATATGCGATACGAAGAACGGACATCTTTTTTACAGGATTTGGGGATTAAAGAATCGGGTCTTGATAAAATAATTTTCGAGGGTTATAATTTATTAGATCTGATAACTTTTTATACACATAACGAAAAGGAACTACGCGCCTGGACAATAAAAAGAGGAACAAAAGCACCCCAAGCGGCAGGGAAGATACATTCAGATTTTGAAAAAAAATTTATAAAAGCTGAAGTTATTAAAGTGAATGATTTGGTAAGAATAGGCTCTGAATCTGTTTTGAAAGAGAAAGGTCTACTTCATATTCATGGCAAGGATTATGTAATTGAAGACGGGGATATAATATTTTTCAGGTTCAATATTTAATAATAAAAAGCTCAGCGAACTGAGAGTCTTGAGATAGCCGGGAGGCGAAAAGCTGATCTCTACTTATCAAACCCGCTGAGCCGTAAGTCTATGGTAATCCGAGAATTTTTTTTGCATCTTCCGACATCCTGTCGGGACTCCATAACGGTTCCCATACTATTCGAACATCGGCATCATTTATTCCCGGAATCTGTAATATTCTGTTTCGGATATTTTGAGAAATCCAGGTATGCGCAGGACATCCCGGTGCAGTTAACGTCATTTTAATTCCGATCCAGTCTTCAAGGATTTTGACATCGTAAATTAATCCTAAATCTACAACATTAACCGGAATTTCAGGATCGTAACATTCCTTTAAAGCTTCATAAACGATTTCTTCAGTAACTGTTTGAATTTCAATTTTATCGTTTGGTTTATTTTCTTCTTGTGCCATATTTAGTTATATAATATGAGTTTTTATTTTAAATGTCAATAAAAAAAAACTGTGCTGCGATTAATTGTTATTTTTATTGATTGACCCATCGCTTGTTACCGCAAAGAATTTTATTTTTTCGTTTTTATTTATAAAGAAATTCTCTATATGCGCATCTGATGCAAAAAAACCGGTTGAGAATGCATCTGAATCAACTGCTGCAGGCGCTATAATTGATAAACTTAAATAACTATTTAATGGTTTCAGACTGTCCGGATAAAAAATATGTCCATATCTCTGATCACTGATTTGTGAATAATTTTCATAATTACCCGATGTAGCAAGCGCCTGGTCTTTTAGTTTTACTGTACCGATGAGATCGTCAGTGTTTTCAGGATCAACGATTCCTATTTCCCAATAATCTTCCCCGGGTGGCGAGCCGATCGCGAACAAATCGCCGCTATGGTTGATAAGAGCGGAATCAATACCATAATTTGCCAAAATCTTTACAGCCCGGTCAATCGCATATCCCACACCGATCCCGCCAAGATCAATTTTTGATTCCGGATTGTTCAGAGTAATTTCATTAGACCTTTCATTGACAATAAGATTATCAATCTCTATAGCCTCAAATATTTTGCTGAGAGAACTGTCATCCGGCAAAGTAAGTGGTTTTGTGTCCGCTCTGAAACCAAACACTTCCATTAACGGGCCGACCATAATATTGAAACCACCATTTGTGATTTTATGGTAATTCTGACTTTGTTTCAGAATATCTGTCAATCTCTCGTCAACAATTTGAGGAGTGTTATAGGCGTTTGTATTAATTAATGACACCTGGCTGGATCGATTATAAACAGACATTAATCGGTCGATAGTTTTCATTTCTGTAATCGCTGCGTCAACGGCAAGTGAGGCTAATAATTTATCATGTGGCCTACGAAGGTTCAACTCGAATGTGACAACATTCCCCATGCAGTAGCTGGTTTTATAAAAGGTCAATTTATGACCGGTGAAAACATCAGTTTTAAGTAATATCGATCCTCCTGCAACCACTCCGGCCAGCTTAAGAAAATCCCTTCTTCCAAAAAATTTTCGATTATTTACTTTTTTGTTAACCATAGCTCTTTTAAAATCAAAAATACCATAATAAAATAACACGCGAACATGGAGATGCCTGATACAATAACAAGCCACGCAAATAATGGGGATACTTTCCATATGAGCCAGATACCGCCGAATGTTGTAATAATCGCGATGAAGGGTTCTATAAGAAGAATTAATTTTAAATTATCAGACACAATTGACGAGAAGTAAAAAATCAGACCAGTCAGAAAAAATAAAATTGTAAGTGATATAATGTGGTTGTGCAGAAAAATATAAATTTCGTTAGGTGATTTTGAGTATTTTATCTCTTCTTTTTCCGAATCTTCCGGAGTTCCGACATATTCCTCAGAGATATCTGAAATTCGGAATGAAGTTTTATGATCAATTAACACAATTCCGATAACATATCCGGCGGTGAGAAGAATTAAAAAAAACGTAATAAATAATTTGAGCGTTTTGTCAAGATATTTTAATTTTATTTCCTGCATCTATTTAATTATTGCGGTAAAGATCCTTTTATGGTTGAGAAAATATTCAATATTTTCCCCACACCTTCCGTAATTGATCGTGAAGAAATAGTGGCCCCGCTGATGTTCCGTATGTTTTTTCTGAACCTTGGAGTTTCATCCTGACTTTTTCCGTGAAATTGCTTTCGAAAACTTTCATTTGATATTTCATAACCGTGGGTTTCTCTGTATTTAACTATATCCACATCTAAGATAGTCCCATTTTTATCCAAAAGAACTAAATATGTTATAGGGAGAGACTTTCCCTTTACATCGTCAAGAAATGCGTATGCCACAATGTCGGTGTCGATGCGGCAGATATAAAGATTAATTGAGTCGCGGATAGATTTGATTTTTGAAGAAGCCTTTATTTTGCTGACTTCATTCTCAGAAAACCGAAATGAATGGAATGATAAATTTACAGTATTTCCTAAGATCCTTTTAACAGACTGATCTACCGTTGTTGCGTAAATATCCTGGGAAAATAAATTCTCCCAGGATATCAGCATTAAAAGAACAATTATATATGATTTAAAAGAAAAAATATCCCACACCGAAATTAAATTGTTTGGTCCCTTTATTGAACCCGTCTTTAGCATTGGCAAAAATCTGAAAATCAGTTTTTACTACAAGATTATAAACCGGCTTATAGCTGAAACCAAAAGTTAAATCATTTCTGTTGTATTTCTCGTTTGCCGTATAGCCTGCGGGTACTTTTGCCTGAGTGTTATAATTTTCAAATCTAGCGAACGCCCATAATTCTTCATTGGAATCGCAAATTAACGGGAGTACATCATAAGCAGTTTCGACCAAGAACCCATTCATTGATTTTGCGATCGGATCTGTAGTGGTGTTGTATGCTTTATTGATCTCTAAGGCGTCATTCAGATTTATCATTGCGTATTCTGCTGTGAACTGAAACCTGTTTCTCGTGTATTGAAGATGACCTATTCCCAGGCTCACCATCCCTTTTGTATTAATCTTTCCTGTTCTGATATCATTTGCAGGGACGGTATTCCCGAAATAAAATCCGGTTCCCAGCTTTAATTCCGGCATTGGAGTGTAATTAATATTTCCCACTAAAGAAGGATTCTCAATGTGGCTTTCGATAGCTTTCTGTCGTCCTCCGCGGAGGCCATCCTTTGCGCTAAATTTATCAGCTCTTAATCCGGCAGTTACTTGCAGCGTATAATCAACTCCTTCGGTGATATGTCCGAATATCCCTATTCCGTTTTCCCACCAGGTTGTGGGGATAATGCTTTTGCTGAAATTAGGCCTTTCTACTCCATGAAATGTAGGCGGTTCATGATAGAGATTTATTATGCCGAGTGGTTGTAGAAGAACACCGGCTCTGAAACCGATCAATTTGGAAAGTCTGTACTCTATGTACGCTTGTTCAAGTTCAACCTCTTTTCCCGCGTGTTCAATTTCAAGTTCAGAAAAAAATGCCCACTTTTCGTTGAAATTGTGTCCCAGATAAATAATGAATCTGTGGAAATCAATTTCTTTTTTCCCTGTTCCTTCAGGGACGTTCAGATGTAGTTCACCATATCCGCCGACCTGCGTCGAAGATTCCTGTGAAAAACCCGGATTAATGTAAATAAATACCGCAAGTAAAACCTTAAGAAAATATTTCATAAATGCTCCTTAATTTAGAATGTTATTGTAAGACCGCCGGATATTAACCACTCCGGGGGATTATTATTTAAACCTTTACGGATAGATAAATCAGCTATAATATTTTTGTTAATTTTATAAGCGCTGCCGATTATAACAGAGAATATTTCGCCGGATAAATTATCGGCTGCATATTTCATCCCAGATATCTCGCCGAATACATGGAATGTGTTTGTTATCAAATGATCGTATGCTGCGCCGAATAATATATGATTTCCATATCCGGATAATTTCATATCGACATGAGTATATCCCAGCAAAAAATGAACGGAGGATGTATTAAAATACTTGGAGACTGCTGAAATTAAAA
>CAYTID010000025.1:0-26534 GCA_964437735.1 uncultured Ignavibacteriaceae bacterium
ATCACTTCGTCATTCATTCCATTCAGTTAACATATCAAGTAATTCCGATCGATGGTCTTATCCTTACCCAGGTGCTAACAGAGAAAATTGTTGAACTGGTCGGAATGGTATTCATTATCGGGGTCAAGTTGGCGGCACCAATGATTGTGACCGGATTTCTGATAAATCTAGCCTTAGGCATTCTTTCACGTGTTATGCCTCAGATCCATATTTTTATACTCAGTTTTCCATTGAAAATTTTGGTTGGTTTGTTCGTTCTTTTAGGGACAGCTCCTTTGATGGTTTATATATTCAGGAACTTACTATTGAATTTTGAAAATAATATTTTAGAACTATTTAATGCGATTTAATTATGGCCGAAGATAATCAGGAACAATTCCAGGAAAAAACCGAGCCCGCATCCCAGAAAAAGAAAGAGGATTCGCGAAAAAAAGGTAAGGTTGCAAGAAGCATGGACGTGAATTCCGCAGCAATTCTTGTGATCGGACTTTTTATTTTGTACTTTGGCGGATCATCACTGGTTTCGCATATTATGAGCTTGTCGGGAATGTTCTTTTCTAATGCCGCAACCCTTAAAATTAATTCCGCAACCATCAATCAGATTTTTTTCACCAGCTTTATATCAATACTCACAGCTCTTGCCCCCATTTCCATCGGATTATTGATGATCGGATTAGTGGCAAGCTATTCACAGGTTGGTTTCATGTTCTCTCCCGAAGCAATCCGTCCCAAAATGAATAAGATAAATCCTCTGAGCGGTTTTAAAAGGATATTTGCCTCCCGACGCTCCTATGCCGAATTAATAAAAAATCTTACAAAAATATTCATTATCGCAATTGTTGCTTTTTTCGCACTTAAGCAAACGATATCCGAATCGATGATCCTGATGGATAGTGATATTTATGGAATAATGGGATTTATCGGAACTTCTACTATATCAGTCGGACTAAAAATCGGTTTTGCATTTCTTGCTATCGCAATAATTGATTATTTATATCAAAAATTCGAATACGAACATGATCTGAAAATGACAAAACAGGAAGTGCGTGACGAAAATAAGCAGACTGAAGGGGACCCTTTAATAAAAAGCAGGATCCGTTCTATCCAGAGACAAATTGCATATAAACGAATGATGCAGGATGTCCCTACAGCCGATTTTGTGGTTACGAATCCGACACACATAGCGGTGGCTTTAAAATATAACACTGAAAAAATGGGAGCACCAAAAGTGATCGCAAAAGGAGCAGAATTAATCGCACAAAAGATAAAAGAAATTGCTTACAATAATCACGTGCCTGTGGTCGAGGATAAAATTCTGGCGAGGATGTTGTATAAGACTGTTGATATCGGACAGGAAATTCCTGAAAAATTGTTTCACGCAGTTGCACAAGTTCTCGCTTATGTGTACCGGATTAAAAATTACAAGAACGAATTCAGTTTGAACTAAAAAATGGATAACGCTATAAATAATATCAATAATCCCGGTGGAATGAATGTACTTCGTCGAATGGGATCACACGGCGATGTGCTGCTTGCTGTCGGAATTGTCGTAATTTTGGGTTTGATGATTCTTCCTGTTCCCACATTTGTGCTGGATATTTTACTAACTCTCAATATTACACTCGCTATTTTAATACTGATGGTTGCTCTGCATATCAATCATCCTCTTGAGTTGTCAATATTTCCTAGTTTACTTCTAATTTTAACCATATTCAGACTGTCCCTTAATATTTCTTCCACTCGATTAATATTAGGTGAGGCATATGCGGGGGATGTAATTGATGCTTTCGGAAATTTCGTTGTTCAGGGGAATTATATCGTCGGATTTATAATCTTTTTGATACTTCTTTTAATTCAATTTATTGTGATAGTAAAGGGAGCAGGCAGGATTGCCGAAGTCGCTGCCAGATTTACTCTGGATGCGATGCCGGGCAAGCAGATGGCAATCGATGCGGACATGAATGCCGGTTTGATCAACGAAAATGAAGCTCGCGAGAGAAGAGCACACATTGCTCGAGAAGCTGAATTTTATGGAGCGATGGATGGTGCCAGCAAGTTTGTTAAAGGTGATGCTATTGCAGGATTATTGATCACTCTCATAAACATTGTAGCTGGTTTGATCATAGGATTAGCTCAAAAAGGGATGTCGTTTACAAACGCATTGGAAACCTATAGTCTGTTGACTGTTGGAGACGGACTCGTAACACAGATTCCCGCATTGATAGTCAGTACTGCCGCCGGTATGGTTATTACGCGAAGTGCATCCGGACGTTCACTTGACCTTGAACTGAAAGGACAAATTTTAACAAAACCGAAAGCACTGCTAATTGCCTCTAGCGTATTATTATTGTTTGCCATCATTCCTGGGTTGCCTGCGGTTCCTTTCCTGGTACTGTCAGGATTGTCTGGAGTTGTGGGTTACGTTAAAATCAAAGATAAAAAAGCCGAACTACCTGTGATAAAGGGTAAAGACTCTCAGGCACCGCAGCTTCCGGAAAAAATTGAAGATTATTTACAAGTGGATCCCATCGAGTTGGAAATTGGTTTCAATTTGATCTCTCTGGTCGACGAAGCAAACGGAGGAGATCTTTTCAATAGAATAACAAATGTCCGCAAACAGGTTGCGATGGAATTAGGTATTATCATTCCGCCGATCAGAGTGAGAGATAATTTACAGCTTGAACCGAACCAATACATTGTGAAGATCAGGGGAAATGTCCTTGCAACCGATGCTCTGTTTGTCGATAAATTCCTTGCTATTAATGCAGGTGTGGAGGATGACCAGATTGACGGGATAAGGGTCAAGGAACCAGCTTTCGGTCTACCGGCAACCTGGATAAATTATAATAAAAAAGACCAGGCAGAATTACAGGGGTACACTGTAGTTGAGCCGGCTTCAGCTTTGACCACGCATATTAAAGAATTGCTCCGAAGGAACGCACATAGGATATTAGGTCGCCAGGATACAAAAAAATTATTCGATAATCTGAAAAAAGAATATCCTGCGATCGTTGAGGAATTGACACCCGAACTATTACCGACGGGGACAATACAAAAAATCCTTCAAAATTTACTGAGAGAAGGAATACCCATCAGGGATCTGACATCGATTCTTGAGTCAACAATAGATTATGCCCGTGTGACAAAGAATGTCGATGTTCTCACGGAATATGTTAGACATTCGCTGGCGGATACAATTGCCCGGCTGTATCAGGATTCAAATGGCATCATTCATGCCATAGCTATGGATCCTAAGCTGGAACAGATAATCACCAACTCGTTACAAAACCAGAGGGAGACAAGTGCCAGTCTGGGTTTGTCGCCGGGAATGATTCAATCTATACATACAAGTTTGACTGAGAACATCGAATTGGCGACAGTAGCCGGTTATCAACCCATTGTAATGTGCGTGGCGACCATCAGGCCTTATTTCTATCGCCTCATACATACAGCTTTTCAGAATGTGGTCGTTTTATCATTTTCGGAACTCCCGGCAGAAACTGAAATAGAATTTTTAGGAAGATTGGAGATACAAGATGCATATTAAAAAATTTTCTGGCAAGACTTTAAAAGAAGCTACATATCTTATGAAACATGAATTAGGGGAGAATGCCATAATTCTGAATACCAAGAAAGTGCCCATGCCAGGTTTATTGAATATTGGGTCTAAGGAAATTTATGAGATCACAGCCGCTATCGATGAAGATACAAGAACTACTACAAGAACTTTTGCCGGTGATTTTAAAAACACCTTAGCAGCCACCTACTCCCCGGAACAAAGCGATTTTTCAGATCTTAAAAAAGTTTCAAATGAGTTTGATAACAGAAAGCCACATTCAGGCGTTGCGCGAACCGAATTCCTTACTGAAATTTATGGTTTAAAAGACGAATTTTCAGGATTGAAATCCAAGATGTTTGAGATAGCGGATCAGATAAAATACTCGCATATTCCGGCTTTTCCCGATAATTTCAAAAATGAATATATAAATCTCGTAAAACAGGGGGTCGATGACAGAATAGTAACGGACCTGATAAACGATTCATATAATCGAATGGGAGCTTTCGATAGTTCAGATCTGGGATCAATAAGCGAGAAAATATTGAATAATATTTCAAAACACTTTTTATCGTATAACATGGAGAGCCAAAGGGAAGGGAAACCGAAAATAGTTGCTTTGGTCGGTCCGACCGGAGTTGGCAAGACCACCACGATCGCTAAACTTGCTTCTGATTATAAATTGATCAAAAAGTTGAATATTGGTTTGATTTCAGCCGATACGTTCAGAATCGGGGCGATCGAACAGTTGCGCACATTTGCCTTGATCGCTGATATACCCATTCAAGTTGTATATGAACCGTCAGATGTTCCGGAAGCGATAAATAAGTTCGTGAACAAAGACATAATATTCATTGATACAATTGGACGAAGCCAGCGGAAGAGAACTGAGTTAATAGATCTAGCCCAGCTTCTGGACGCTGCTAACGCAGATGAGGTCCATCTCGTAATCAGCGCTACTACTAACGGAAAGGAAATAGACGATATAATAAATAGGTTTAAGATATTCAGACCGTCTTCACTTATTTTTTCGAAGATTGATGAGGCGGTTTCAATCGGATCGATTTTGAATACGTGCTATCATCACAAAATGCCGGTATCGTATCTGACGACCGGACAAACGGTTCCTGACGACATCATGACCGCAAATAATTCAAAAATAGCAAAAATGATTTATTATGGAGTTCCCCATAATGTTTGAGCAGACAAATATTGTTGACCAGGCGACAAGCCTACGCCGGATGGTTTCGTTAACTTTTAATAAGTCATCCGGCACTCCTTCTGAAATGATCACTATTACAAGCGGTAAAGGAGGAGTGGGAAAAAGTTTAATAGCATTGAATCTTGCTATAAAACTTGCTGCAAATCGGCATAAAGTTTTATTGGTTGATGCTGATACGAATCTTGGAAATATTGATATTATGATGGGTATTAAACCCTCCTTCTCACTTTCCGATGTTCTAAAAAGAGAAGTAGATATCAAGGATGCCTTGGTTTTGATCAATCCCAATCTGAGCCTTCTGTGCGGCAGTTCCGGAATCATTGATTATCCGTCGTTCAACGAAATAACCCAGCAGAGATTTATATCGGATCTGAAAAATTCCGGGAACAGGTATTCGCACATTATTATTGATACATCAGCCGGGATATCAAAAGAAATTATTGGTTATGCAACAGCCAGCGGTAAAGTAATTGTTGTGGCAACGCCCGAACCGACCTCGGTTGTGGACGCATATGCACTCATCAAGGTGATCGCATCGTCTAACAATACATCTTCAATAAATTTACTGATAAATAATTTCCAGAAACCGGAAATGGCACAAGAGGCAGCGCAAAAACTCAATGTGGCATTGGCTAAATTCTTGAACCTGAAGGTCAGAAATCTTGGCAACATTCCTGCCGATAACAATGTGAAAAAGGCAATTGAGCAACAAGTTCCTATTGTTGAAGCATATCCGAATTCAGCATTTTCTTTATCCATAAAATCGATTGCCAACGAATTAGCATACGAAACATCAAAACATCAAAGGATAGAAGCTCATGAATAAAATACTTTTTCGACTTGGCCTGCTGGCATTTTGTATTTCCGTCGTAATTTTTGGTTTTCAGAATTTATCTTTAATGGACACAATAACAAGGGCTTTTATCGTATTTGTTAGCACGATCCTGATAGGAGTGTTGGGATTATTAGCCGTTTCAGCTTTAGGCGGAAAGGATAATCTAGCAGGGAATAATCACGAAGCGGGGAATTTTCCGCACAAACAGGACAATTTTACTAGCAAAAAAATATAAAATATAATTGGATTCATAAAAAATGCTGAACACAAATGAGGCACAGAAGCTTTCTCGTCAGTCGGGTGTGCAAGATGACTGTAAGGAAAATGATTTAATGCAGTATTTCAAGCTGGTGAAGTTTGTTGCACGGAAATTCATGTATAACAATAATCCGGTTCTGGAAGAGAGTGACCTCATTCAATATGGAATGATCGGGCTTCTGGATGCAGCCAAAAAATTCAATCCGTCAAGAGGAGTTAAATTCGAAACATACGCGATAACACGGATTCAAGGAAGTATTCAGGACGAACTGCGGAAATTAGATCCCATATCCAGGTCAACCAGGAAGAAAATGAAAGACATAGCCCGAACTTTCCAGGAATTGGTTCAAAAGAATGGAAGAGAACCATATCCTGAAGAAATCGCTAAAGAACTTTCTATTAACTTAGATGAATATTATACAATTACAAAAACAGCTAGTAAGACTCATATGGATAAGATTGATTGCAACAACGAAAATCTTGACGTTAATGAATTGGTTTCTCAATCTGAGCCTGAAAATCCGTTTGAATATGTGAGTTCGGAAGAGACCAGGAAAATTTTACTTGAACTGATATCGAGGTTTCCTGAAAATGAACGGATAATAATTTCGCTTTATTATTATGAGGGGCTCTCATTCAAAATGATTGCGAAGGTTATAAGGCTCTCTGAATCAAGGGTGTCTCAGATACACGCATCAGTTCTTTCTAAAATGAGACATATATTAAAAGAACTTAATTTTTAACAAAATCTCAAAAACAATCCAGATATGTTAACACCTAAACAAATCAGAGAACGAGTTAAAACTATAATTCAATTACCGGCTTTACCATCCTTAACGATGGAGATAGCGGAAATGCTCGAAAATCCCAGAACAAGCGCGGCAAAGCTTGGCGTCGTGATATCAAGTGATCAGTCGTTGACAGCGAAGGTACTCAAGATAGCCAATTCTCCATTTTACGGCTTTCCGAGAAAAATATCCACGATTGAATTTGCAATTATTATACTCGGATTCGAAGCAATAAAAGAGATCGTGATGAGTGTTGCTCTAGTCAATTCCCTTCAAAAGAAAACCAACAAATATTTTGATGAGCAGAAATTTTGGGATCATTCAATATCTAGCGCTGTGATAGCTCGCAGAATCGCCCGGGATATGAAATACAGAGTCACCGGGGAAGCATTTGTGGCCGGGCTCCTGCATGATATGGGACTGTCGATAATGCATCGCTACTTTTTTAATGAGTTTAAAAAATTAAAAGAAATAGCCGCAAGTGAAAATATTGTATTTTTAAAATTGGAAGAGAGACTATTAGGAGTTACTCATGCCGAAATCGGGGGCTGGCTTGCCCAACGCTGGAATTTACCCGATCATTTAGTGGAAGCCATAACTCACCACCATCAACCCGGACTTGCCAAGCATAATCCTGAGCTTGCAGCCCTTATCCATTGCGCTGATATGTTTGATACGATGCTCAATGAAAACAAAAGTGAATATGATTCCAGACTTGAAATAAGCTCTGAGGCACTAAATTGTTTAAATATAAAAGGTCAGGATGAACAAATTGAATTTATTACTAAATACCGGACAATATTGAAGAGTGATCTCGACAATTTAAATCAAGGCAAAAATTATCTAGAGAATAAACAGTGGTAACAAAAAGCAAAATAAAGTCAAAAAATATCGATAAACGTGTTATGGTGAACGAAACCATCGCCAATTTCGAAAAATTTATTGAAAACAGGGAAAGCTATATAAAGGCGCTTGAAACAACGGTGAATTGCCTGAGACTTGAAAACGCCAGATATAACCAAAATAATAAAGAGCTTAAAAATTCTTTTGATGAATATATCGCAATGCATAAGCTTTCAAACGTCATCAGTACTTCTGTCGAACCCGATTCAATGATCGATACTTTAATCGACCTAAGCAAACAGGTTATTCCGGTGATCAGCTCAAATATATTTTTAATAGAACCGGGATCTTACAGGTTATCCCCGTTCTCTGATAAAACAAACAGATATTTAACCGATGTTATACAAGCACAGCTTGAATCAGGGATTGTGGACTGGGTATTATCGGAGAAGAAGACAGTGATAATACCTGATCTGGATCACATGGTGAATATTGTTTCAGGTCGTTTTTTTGTGATCGTTCCGATGATAATACGCAATCAGCCGGTCGGGTTATTCGTTATACATACCGAAAAACCACAACAGGAATTTTCACAACAGGATATTCAATTGCTTTCGATTCTCGCTAACTACGTCGCCGTCGGTGTCGAGAACTGGAGAACGTATCAAAATCTGAATAAGGTAAACGAAGATTTTAAAAACAGCCAAGCCCAACTACTTCAGGTTTCAAAAATGGCAACACTTGGCGAGCTTGCAGCAAGCATCATGCACGAGATGAAGAACCCTGTACAATTCATGCTTGCGCAAATTAGTCTGGCTAAACGAGGATTGCTCGATCCCAATTGGATTGAATTATTTTCAAAGAGAGTTGATCAACTTGTCATAATCTCAAAACGTTTGTTTAATTTTTGCCATGAAGATTCAAATTTGGAAGATATGGAACCCTTTAATATAAACAAACCCATAAAGGATGTTCTTGATTTAGTGGAGCATGATATTAAGTACAAGAATATCAATATAGAATTATGTTTGAAGGAAGATTTGCCTGACATATACGGGAAACCGGCTTATATACAGCTTGTTCTTTTAAATTTGATTATAAATGCACGCGACGCAATGCCTAATGGAGGAAAGATAGTGTTATCCACATCGACGATGAATTCGCATGTTGAGATCAAATGCTCGGACAGCGGTTTGGGAATTGCTGCAGACAAGCTTGAGCGGATATTCGAACCATTCTTTACGACAAAACCATGCGGCACCGGAACAGGTCTCGGACTATCTATATCCAAAAAAATCATAAATCAGCACCATGGAAAAATGAGTGTAGATAGCGTAATAAACGAAGGGACCGTTTTTACAATTCAATTGCCAATCAGGAGAAAAAAAAATGATCAATAATACTGAAGTTAGAATGAAATTATTTTCGCTTTTATTAATAATAATCCTCACGATTTTGACATTAGGCTCTACCGCTGCTCAGGAAGAATACACAAGCAATTTCAGGTTTATCTCAATAAAGGATTCGGTTTTTAATGACGGTTCGGTTACCGAATCTGTCATTCAAATCCCTGTTTCAGTTGAAGTAAACGGCAATTCACGATTAAGTTGGCATCTATTGGTGCTTCCCGCAGTATTGCTTCTTCTGAATATACCTCTTTTCATCGGTTTATACTCGATTGTAAACAAACGAAAGAACGAAAAAAAGATATCAGAAAAAATTATCAATAACGAAGGAGTATTTGTAGAGATATCTAAGGTAGGGATGAATATGCAAAGAAAAACATCGGATGAAAGCGAAGAAAGGTTCAATAGAATCAAATTTAATGAAAAGTCGCGACAGACCGGATTTACCGGACAGATTATCACTGGAAGTAAAGGAACTTCAATCATAGATCAGATACGAAGTTTTGATCCGGCAATGAGAACAAAAACCCAACGGGTCAGTTTCGCTAAACAGGTTGGAATTGGTAGTGGCGAACTTGAACTGGCGGCAAATCTTTCCAAATTTAATAATAAATATGCAACAAAGGAGTTTTAGTATGATCAAAAGTTTGAACACATCGTTTTTTTCATCAAGGCAATTGAATATGGATGTAGTTTCTAATAATTTAGCGAACATAAACAGCTCTGGTTTTAAGCGTGATGTTGTTTTCACTCAGTTGTTAAAGAATGCAGAAGGAATGGGAAAATCCGGAGAAACGGATAAGATGAAATTTGATAAGATGACTGATTTTTCTCAGGGCTCGCTTAATCAAACTAATAATCCTCTTGATATTGCTCTTGATGGGCGAGGTTTTTTTGTCATCGATACACCAAACGGCACCAGATATACAAGGAACGGAAATTTTAAAATATCCCCGGAAGGTTTGTTAGTATCAACTGACGGATTCCCGGTGATGGGAAACAACGGGAAAATTCAGTTTCCGGATATTCAGAAATTATCAAAAGGGAAAATACATATTTCCGACACAGGTGAAATTCTTATTGACAATCATGCGATCGCAAAGCTTAGTATCATGGATTTTGAGAATTTACAGACACTCAAGAAGGATGGGAACTCGCTTTTTAAAGCAGAACCCCGATCTGATTCCCGCCCTTATTCACACGAAAATCTGAAAATACAGCAAGGGTATCTTGAAGAATCCAATGTTGATGGACTTTATGAAATGATAAGGATGATAGAATTGGCACGAGGATTCGAATCTTTTCAAAAAGCAGTTCAGGCACACGATTCATTATTGGAAAAAGCGATTGAAGTGGCAAAAATTTAATTAAAGAAATCAAATAAGGAGATTATTTATGAATAGATCACTAAGAACAGCGGCAACCGGGATGGCAGCTCAACAAATCAATGTAGATGTCATCGCTCATAACCTGGCTAATGTAAACACAACCGGTTTCAAAAAAAGCCGGGCTGAATTTCAGGATTTAATGTATCAAACACTAAAGGCGAATGGTGAAGGCAATCATCCAAATGTTCGCCCATCTGCTGAAATCGAAATAGGGACTGGGACACTCCCTGTGGCGACACTGAAGAGCTTTGATCAGGGAGATATCCAACCGACGAATAATCCACTGGATGTTGCAATACAGGGGGAAGGATTTTTCCAGGTACGCCGACCTGATGGAACGATCGCATATTCACGAGACGGTTCTTTGAAATTGTCGGGTGATGGAACATTAGTGACTTCACAGGGTTATCCACTGGAACCTGTTATCAGCTTTCCGCAAAATACTTCGTCCATTCGTATCAGCAGAGATGGACTTGTTGAAGCAGTAGTCACCGGTGACAGCGTTCCGTTAAAAGTTGGCCAGATCGAGCTTGGTAAGTTCGTAAACAGCGGTGGATTAAAATCAATCGGCGATAACTTGTTCACTGAAACAGCAGCGTCTGGTTTGCCGATATTTCAAACACCGGGAAGCGAAGGTTTTGGTCACTTGCTCCAGGGTAGCCTTGAATCTTCAAATGTGGACGTTGTAGCGGAAATGGTAAATATGATCGTCGCTCAGCGTGCATACGAAATAAATTCAAAGACGATAAAGACTGTAGAAGAAATGATTAGCATGGCAAACAACATCAAACGATAGGATAAAAAATTGACCTTGCTGAATATGATATTATTTTTATTGTCCGGGACCGGGATATTGGTAACACCATCCGCTATAGAAGAAGCGATCGAAAACTATATTCGGAGTAGAACGCCGGACGGAGTGGAGTTCATTACTGAATATCGTAATTACCCGAAGAACATCTCTGTGTCCAACCCGGATTATGCAATCAAGTTAACAAACGAACAAATAAATTCGGTCAAGGGGAATATCACTTTGCCTATAGAAATATTTTGTAAGGATAAACTCGAAAAAAAGATATTTGCTTCATTGAAAGTCCGTACGTTTGAAGAAGTTTTTATAGTAGAAAAAATGATTCAACGGCATCAAAGTGTTGGTGTATATGATTGTAAAATTAAAAAAATTGAAACGACCTCGCTTTCCGGAAGTGTAGTAAAATCATCAACTGGCTTGGGCAATAAAAGAGCAAAAAGGATTCTGGCTCCCGGTACAATTCTCACAGGTGATATGTTAGAAGAAATTCCTATGGTTGATATAAACGACCGACTTGTTCTAAAACTAAAGACCAAGTCAGCCACCATATCAACGGAGGTTTTTGCCAAAGAGGCTGGGCAGTTGAATGATGTTATAACTGTTGAAAATACCTTGAACCGCCGGAAGTTAAAGGCAAAAGTAGTAAGTAAGCAGATTGTAGAAATGATTTTGGAATAAATATTTAAGGAACGAACATGAAAAAAGTAATAAAAATCCAGGTTCTTATATTAACATTGATGCTTGCAGCCGGTTCAAGCGCGCAGGATTTTCGCGAGAACATAATGCGGTCACTAGTGTCTGATCAGAAGGCAAACAATGTGGGCGACGGAGTCACGGTGTTGATAGTTGAGAACGTGAGCGCGACCAATGACGCCAGGACGACAGCCGGGCGCTCAAGCGATATATCCTTGGGGACTTCAGTCCCGGCACCGTTACAAGATGTTGACCTGACGAGCGGCAATCAATTCAGGGGCGAGGGGTCCACTTCAAGCAGGGGTTCTATCCGCACAAAGATAAGCGCCCGTATCGACTCGATTCTTGTAAATGGTAATCTTGTTATCAGCGGCAGGCGGAAAACAACAATTAACGGCGATGATCAATTTATAAAAATATACGGTGTCGTAAGGCCTGTAGATATACATGCTGATAATACTGTCTATTCCTATAATATATCCGAGGCTGAAATAGTGGTTGAAGGCAGCGGAATGGTATCGAGATCACAGGGACCCGGCTGGCTCACAAAATTATTTCACTGGTTATTTTAACAAGGTGCTGATATGAAAAATAAATATGCTCTATTGATAATCATTATAACGATTCTCTCTTTCGATTCCCTAATATCCGCGGTGCGAATAAAGGATGTTGCCTATGTAAAAGGAGTTCGCAAGCAACAGCTAATCGGTTATGGCTTAGTAGTAGGTTTGAATGGCACTGGCGATACTCACCGGTCAACATTCACATTTCAATCCATCGCATCTATGTTAAAACGCTTTGGGATCACCGTTTCTCAAGACGATTTGCGACTAAGGAATGTGGCGGCCGTAATGGTAACGGCGACTATTCCCGGATTCGCGAAAGAGGGGAGTGTTAATGATGTAAGCGTTTCATCTCTTGGAGATGCAACGAGCCTACAAGGTGGCACGTTGCTATTTACTCCGTTATCGGGTATTGAAGGTACTGTATACGCGACTGCCCAAGGGCAGGTTTCTGTTGGAGGCACGATCGTCACCGCGAGTGGGAATGAAGTCAGGCGGAATCATACAGCAGCCGGACGGATTCCCGGTGGCGCTATAATGGATAAACCATTCAGATCAGATAATAAACGGGATTCTTTGGTGACAATAATTCTTACACAGGCTGATTTTACAACGGCTCACCGGATCGCTGAAGCGATAAACATTCAGTTCTCACAGTCGATTGCGATAGCAAACGATGCCTCCTCGGTCAGCATTTCATTGGCACCGGAATGGCGTGAAGATGGCAAGTTGGTTGAATTCATATCCTCAGTCGAGCTAATAGAGGTTAATCCTGATGTGATTGCCCGCGTAGTTATAAATGAGAAGACAGGTACGGTAATAATTGGCAAAAACGTCGCCATACTGCCTGTTGCAATATCGCATGCCGGCATCAATATCGAAATCCAATCAACACCGGTGGTGTCGCAACCTCAATCATTTTCCAAAGGAGAAACCACTGTAACTAACGTAACTTCTATATACACAGGCGTGGATTCATCGCAGGTAATGGCTATTGACGGAGCGGCAACAGTACAGGATATAGCCCGGTCGTTGAATACTCTGAAAGTTACTCCGCGCGATATAATTTCAATTTTCCAGGCACTGAAGGAAGCCGGAGCTTTAAAAGCTGAATTAACAATTATATAATTCTGATCATGTCAGTGGAATTTAACAACATATCGAATCCTGCAACACTAAAAACTGAAAGACTTGACGATGCTTCAAAAGTTAAATTGCAGAAGGCTGTCCGGGAATTTGAATCGCTTTTTATCAATTATCTCTTGAAAAGCATGAGAAATACGATCAATAAGGAAAATGACGAAGGTGGAAGCTACGGTGATGAAATGATGACCGGGATGTTCGACATGGAACTTTCAAAACATCTTGCAAGGAATAGCAGTTTCGGTGTCGGAGAGATGCTCTATTTTAATTTGACAGGTGAAAAATTGCCAAAGAAAGTACCTCGCATTTCTATGAATCAATCGGATGTACAGAGTAAAGACAATACAATCATTCGCACTAAAGAAAAATCAGAGTTGCTGTCCGATAAAATCACAACCAAAAAAACAGTATCTGAAAGAATGAAAGAATTCGATAAAATAATTATGAATGCATCGGAAAGCTATAAGGTTGATTCTAGCCTGATTAAAGCTGTGATCGTCAGTGAGTCAAGCGTTAATGTAAATGCCCTGTCAAAGAAAAATGCGAAAGGATTGATGCAACTTATAGACTCCACGGCAGCGGATATGGGAGTGACAAACGTTTGGAATCCGGAAGAAAATATTATCGGTGGGGTAAAGTATCTTAAGAAACTACTGAATAATTACGGAAATGATACAAAATTAGCCCTTGCCGCTTACAATGCGGGCCCGGGTAATGTAGATAAATATAATGGCGTGCCTCCGTTCAGGGAGACAAGAGAATACATTGACAGAGTGTTAAACTATGTAAAATATTTTAATAAAACTGAAGGAAAAGATAATGACTAAAATTATCGAATTGGCGGAAATCCTCGAACTCGAATGCAGTTTGTTGGAAGGTCTTCTTATGAATTTAAAAAATCAACAAGATGCACTGATCAGACAGGATTCGGAAACGCTGGTCCGTTTGATGGAAGCATCATACGAAATAATTAAACCGATTGAATCCCTTGAAACCGAAAGAATGCAGTTTAACTCAGCTTTGTTGAGCCAATTTATCGCTGAATCCTCATCGGAAAATATGAAACTCTCTTATCTTTTGGATTATTTACCTGATGAGGAATCATCTAATTTGAAATGGTTAGGTGAAAAGGTGAGGAATACAATGATTGATATAGGTAAAGTGAATAAGGAAAATAAATTACTATTAGAGTACCTCCTTAGTTTTGTTAAAGAGAACATCAAATTAGTAACGGAAAATTATTCGAAACAACTTGTAGATTATAAAATTTAAAACAACAAAATAAAACCGATATGTCAGGGATAACACAAATAATCGAAAGCGCGAGACGGGCGTTAATGGCTCAGCGACACGGAATGAATGTCACAAGCCATAACATCTCAAATGTAAATACAAAAGGTTATTCGCGCCAACGGGTCGAATTATCACCAACTCCGCCCTATTTCACCGCAAAAGGACTGATTGGCTCTGGTGTGATGTTGGATAATGTTTCAAGGCTCAGAAATCAATTTATCGACTCACAACTTCGGACTGCAAATCACCAACTTGGCGAGGCCGATTCCCAGTCGTTTTTACTGAATCAGATTGAGGCTATGTTCAACGAACCTTCTGAAGTAGGACTGAATAACGCGATGACGAAATTTTTCAATAGTTTTAAGGAATTATCAGCCAATCCTGAAGAAACCGGTATCAGAAATATCATCGTCCAAAATGCGAACCACATGACACGGCTGTTCCAAAAACTGGATTCGAACGTGAAACAGTTGAGGACAGATATTGTTGAAAACACCACAGGGAAACTTAACCGTATCAACAAGCTCACAAAAGAGATCAGTGAAATAGACATACAAATAATCGGTTATTCAGGTCAGGGTGTTGAAGCCGGGGACCTAAAAGATGAACGCGACAGAAAACTGGATGAATTATCAAAATTGATCAATATCCGGGTAACTGAAGATTTAAATGGTTCGGTAATGGTATCTGCCGGTGGGCATGTAATCTCTTCAAGAGGCGGCTTTGAAGAACTAAAACTTGATCTGACCGGAAATACAATGAAAATAGTTGCTGGTAACACCGGCAAACAGGTTAAGATAGATTCTGGGGAAGTTGGCGGAGAATTAAAAAATTATAACAGTGTGATACCGGGATATATTGATAAATTGAATCAACTTGTATCCACCCTGATAATGCGTGTAAATGAATTGCATGCTACAGGATTTGGATTAGGGAATCCGCCGGAGACCGGATTGGAATTCTTTATAGGTACGGATGCTTCCACAATAGCAATCAATCCTGCAATAGCCAATAATCTGAACAATATCGCGGCATCCTCGGATGGAACAGCTGGCAATAACGGGATAGCATTATTGATCTCAAATGTGATGAATGAGCCAATCATGAACAATAACACTACTTCATTATCACATTTTTACAACACGATCATCGGTTCGATCGGTACCGATATCACCAATATCGATTCAGCATTTCGGACAACGGAATTGATAGCAACACAATTGGAGATCCAGCGAAATTCCATATCCGGCGTTTCGCTTGATGAGGAAATGGCAAATATGATAAAATTTCAGCAATCATTCGATGCGGCTGCGAAAGTTATAAACACAGTGAATGAAATGTATCAAACTATATTAAATATGGTGTAGCATATGAGAATAACTGAAAACTTGATAACAACAAACTTCCTGCTCAATTTAAATAAGAATAAGGAAAGAATAACCGAGTTGCAAAAACAAATTGCATCCGGAGTAGTAGTGGCTAAAGCGTCTGATAATCCCGAAGCAATGAATAAGATACTTGATTTTAAAAATGCGATAAGTCGTAACGAACACTACACAAAAAATGTGACTGAAGCACAAACAAGGGTCGAATCATCATCAGCAGCGTTGGAAAATCTTTCAGGAGTCCTTCTCGAAATAAAGCAACTTATTTCTCGGGCGAATGCTTCACATAGCCCAAACTTCAATGACTATGCAAATCAGTTGGAAAATTTTCTTGATGATGCTGTGCGAATAGGGAACACAAAATTTAACGGCAAATACATATTCGGAGGTACAAATACTCTTGATGCACCATTTACACTTAGTGTCGACAGAACGACAGTAACTATGAACAGCAACGGTATTAGCGGTATCATCAGTCTTGAATTGGGAGAAGGATTTTTCCAACAAGTTAACATTCCCGGTAATGAGGCTTTTTCCGGGACTTCGATATTTGATACGATAATTCAACTTAGGGACAGCTATAGGTCAGGTGAAATGCCTCCTTCGAGTATAATGGTACAAGTAGATACTCATCTTAGTTCAGTATTGGCTGTTGAAGCGAGAACGGGATCAATTTTAGAGAACCTAAGTTTATTCGAACTATCATTAGAACAATCGCGCACACAGCTTTTATCATTCCTCTCAAGGTTCCAGGATACAGACATTGCTGAAGCAGTGATGGAGCTAAAACAGGAAGAATTAAAATTGAACGCCGCATTGAACATTGGGGCACAAATATTACCAAAAAGTTTAATTGATTACTTAAGATAAAATGAAGAGAAGTTTTGACATAAGTACGATTGGTGGAATATTGCTGGGGGTCTTTTCAATTTTTGGCTCTTTCATTCTTGAAGGAGGTACGGCCGGGGCATTAATACTCATTCCTGCAATGACAATCGTCTTTGGTGGGACATTGGCAGCAGGTATTATCGGAACATCACTCAGAAATTTCTTAAAACTGGGCAAACTTGTTTTACTCACAATCCGGCCTCCAAGTTTTAAAATTGAGCAAAGTATTGACGATCTTGTGCGATACGCGACCATAGCAAGACGTGAAGGACTTCTGTCTCTTGAAAAAGAGGTCAATCAGATAAGTTATCCTTTCCTGAAAAAAATCTTGAGAATGGCTGTGGATGGAACAGAGAGAGATGTTATAAGGTCTATTTCTGAGATGGAAGTGCATTATCTTGCAGAACGGCATTCTCAGGGTGCCGGACTTTTTCAAAAGATGGGTGGGTATTCTCCTACAATGGGAATTATAGGAACGGTAATGGGATTGATAGCTACACTCGCAGCGGCCGGAGAGGATCCGAATGAATTGATCAGGCATATCGCGAGTGCCTTCATCGCCACATTATGGGGCGTATTAATGGCTAATTTAATATGGTTACCACTGGCTGACAAACTAAGGCACTACCACAATGAAGAGAGATTATTTATGGAAATGAACCTCGAAGGTGCGTTGGCAATTCAAATCGGTGAAACTCCTTCAGTCATAAGAGCGAAGCTGAACAGTATGTTACCATCATCTCAACAGGATTACATATGAAGAAAAAAATTGTGAACGAAGAATCCAATAATACAGAAAGATGGCTTTTGACATACGCCGACTTGATAACCTTATTACTCGGATTATTTGTTATCTTATATGCAATGTCAAAAATTGATTCCGACAGATATACTAAGATGGTTTCTGCGTTCGGTGGAGTATTCGGGAAGACAGAACAAAGTGAACTGGTGCAAAATATCTATTCGTTGAACTCCAATCTGCCGGACCCGAAAGTTGAAAAATTTGCATTAATCGATAAGATAAATGGATCCCTGTCTGACGCAGTAAGATCCGGAATGGTATCGGTATCTGAAAATGAAAGGGGTATCACAATACATGTTTTGGAAAAGTTGTTATTTGAAAGCGGAAGCGATGAATTAAAAACATCATCACTGAATGTCCTCGATATGATTGCAGGCGAATTGAAAAAAATACCAAATGATATAAGAGTGGAAGGTCACACCGATAATGTACCGATCCAGACTATGAGGTTTCCATCGAATTGGCATTTATCGGTGTCGCGTGCTGCCAATACTGCTTACTATCTGATATATAACCACAATTTAACACCAGAAAAAATTGCCGTTGCAGGTTACTCAGAATATCATTCGATTGCTCCGAACACATCAGCCGAATCCAGGGCAAAAAACCGGCGCGTCGATATTGTGATAGTAACAAATCTGGTAAGTGATGAAAATGATGAAAAACAGAAAACTAATAATAATCAATAAGGACGGGAAAATGAAATTCAATAATAATCAATTTGGTGAACTCGAAATCGAACTTAAGCATATAATTAATTTTCCGGATGGTGTTTTAGGATTTGAAAATTGTAAAGATTTTGTATTGGTCGAAGTCGAAGATTCACTTCCTTTTAAGTGGCTGGTCTCGATCCAAGACAGTGAACTGAGTTTTCCGTTAATCGAGCCATCGGAGTTAATTGATACTTATGATGTACCAGGCGCAGACAAGGCAGTCGATCAGGTTTTGTTGATAGCGATCCTGAAAGAACCTTTTGAAAATTCTTCGGTGAACCTAAGGAGCCCGATTGTAATAAATAATTCGCGTTGTATGGGTAAGCAAGTAATATTAGAAAATGAATCACTTCCGTTTGAAATGCCTTTCCATTCAAATCGTTCATCGATAAATAAGGAGTAGAGAATATGCTGATATTATCAAGAAAATTGAATGAATCGGTGGTTATTGGAAACAATATAAAAATCCAGATACTCGAAATTAAGGACGGTCAGGTAAAACTCGGATTTGATGCAAAATCGGATATTAGAATATACCGGTCCGAGATTGTCGAGGAGATCGAGAAACAAAATAAGATCGCATCAAAATCCAAAAGGGAAACAGTAGCGAGTGCAGCGAAAATTTTAAAAAAGAAGATTTAAAAATCAGAACTAACCGTTAAAAAATAGGAAGATTCAAAAATGTTTGTCATAATAGGTATTGTAATCGTTATTTCCGGTGTTCTCGGAGGCTATGTATTACACGGAGGCCCTCTCTTGGTATTGGTTCAATGGAGCGAGTTCATGATAATCGGCGGAGCATCCATCGGTTCGTTGCTGATCTCGACACCACCGTCAATTTTAAAACATGTGATGAGCCGTGCGTTGTCAATATTTCGCCCAAATCCATATACCAAAACCGAGTATTTAAATTTGTTAAGGAGCATGTTTGAATTGTTTAATGTTGCTACAAGGGATGGGTTGATAAATACAGAATCACATATTGAAAATCCTGAGAAAAGCTCAATATTTACAAAAAATAAGTTTCTACTCAAGAACAAACATGCATTACACTTTTTTTGCGATACAATGAAACTGCTATTGGGAGGCGGTGTGCCTGCTCATGATCTGGAAATGCTGTTAGACAGTGATATTGAAACTACGCACACTGAACACGCGGTCGTACCAACAACGATTCAAAAATTGGGTGATTCATTACCCGGTTTGGGAATTGTAGCCGCTGTATTAGGGATTGTTGTCACTATGCAAGCGATAAACGGACCGCCGGAAGAGATCGGTTTCAAGGTAGCTGCGGCGCTTGTAGGAACTTTTCTGGGTGTTCTGCTCGCGTATGGATTTTTTCTCCCGATGGCCTCTCACATAGAAATACTCAATCAGGCTGATAGCCGTTATTTGGAGGTGATTAAAACCGGAATAGTGGCATATGCCAAAGGTAATGCTCCGATTATGGTTGTTGAATTCGCTAGGCGCGCAACGTTTAATGATGTAAGGCCAACTTTTTCCGAACTAGAAGAATCTATTAAAGCATTAAAATCAGCACCGAAAGCCTGAACAAGGAATTTTTATGAAACAAAACATTAATGAAGTTCCAATAAGGATAGTTAAGAAGAAAAAACACGGGCATGGTCACCATGGTGGCGCGTGGAAGGTGGCATATGCAGATTTTGTGACTGCTATGATGGCATTATTTATTGTATTATGGATAGTCGGGCAGAGTAAACAGATACGGGAATATGTGGCAAACTATTTCAAGGATCCCGGTGCTTTTTTTGAAAACACACGGGGGGGTGGAATCTCACCTGGAAACAACATACATCTGAGCGAACCAATCCAGGAAGAATTGTTAAAACGTGAAGAACAAAAACTTGGTGAATTAGCCAAATCGATTATAGAAGAATTACAAAAAGATTCCAAATTGGCTGATCTGCTTGATCAAATCAAAATTGAAATTGTTAAAGAGGGGATGCGTATCGAATTGTTAGAGGGTTCAGAATCGTTCTTTTTTGATATCGGAAACGCGGCATTGAAACCCGAAGCAGAAAAAATTCTTTCAACTATTGCTTTGGAAGTCGGGAAATTGCCTAATCATGTGATCGTTGAAGGACATACTGACGGGCGGCCCTATGGCAGGACCGACGGTTATACTAATTTCGAATTAAGTGTTGATAGGGCAAACAGCGCACGCCGTGTTCTGGTAACGAGTGGAATATCTGACCGCCAGATCGATGAAGTTAGAGGATACGCGGACAGGAAACTCAGGAATCTTAATAACCCGTACGACATTACTAATCGGAGGATTAGTATAATTATTAAATATGAAGGAATTTAAAATATGAGTGAAAAAACAAAAATTCTTGTAGTAGATGATGAGCCTATTCAGTTAAACATGATTACCCTCATTTTTGAAACTGAACCTCAATATGATGTATTTGTTGCCACAAACGCAGAAGATGCGATGACCCTGGCAGAAGAGCACGTTCCGTCCCTGATAATATCCGATTACTATATGCCTTTCGAAGATGGCTTCACCTTTTGTCAGAAAATAAAATCGCACCCAAAGCTCTACGATGCTATGTTCATTCTGGTTTCTGTTGCGTCAGAAAGTCAGGTAAAGGTAAAAGCTCTCTCGGTTGGTGCCGACGATTTTATATCCAAACCGTTTGAACCTGAAATCATTCTCTCAAAAGTAAGAGCGTTACTGAGAATAAAATCTTTACAAAATATTTTAAAAAAGAATAATGAAGAACTTGAAAGATTAAATGAGGAGCTTAGTCAGGGATTTCTTAGTGTCGTCAATCTGCTCACCCAACTTATCGGATTAAGAGTTCCAAACGCCTCACTCAGAGCACAACAAGCCGTCAAACTCGTTAAGTGGATGGGCGGACGCCTCGAGCTTGATGAATCCGTAATGAAGACAGCTGAAATAGCTGCACTTCTTCACGAGATCGGGAAAATCACAATTGCCGACGAATATTTGAAAAAACCGGAAAGTGAGCTCCCCGATGCTGTGAAATATAATGTATCATCGTTTCCTGTCATCGGACAATTGCTGGTTGGTAATATACCACATTTGAAGGAAGTGGGAGATATTATAAGACATCAGCTTGAGAATTATGATGGTACGGGGTATCCTGATAAATTAATGCACGAACAAATTCATATAGCTTCGAGAATGCTGCGAGGAATAAATATTATTGAAGAATGCGTTTCATCGCAGATATGTTCAAGCGACAAAATAATACCGGTAATAAAAAAAGCACGCGGAACATTGCTTGATCCTCGAATAGTGCAACTGTTAGAAGAATATCTAATGATAAATGATAATACAACTTGCCTGCAGAGAAAACGGGTACTCACAGTTTACGAACTACAGGAGGGGATGATTTTAGCCAACGACCTATGTACAGGCTCCGGTATAAAATTATTGCAGAAGGATTCAGCCATAAGCATGTCGAACATCGAGAAAATATTATCTTATAATCATTTTGATCCAATAATTAACAATATTTACATCTATGATGAAAGAGATTGAGGTTGGGTTTGAGACTTTAAAAGGATTTATTATTGACTAAAAAAATCCGTCACTATTATGATTACGGATTTTTTATTGTAGAGAGTAGCGGGGGAGGGACTCGAACCCACGACCTACGGATTATGATTCCGACGCTCTAACCGGCTGAGCTACCCCGCCAAAATTTATCAAAATATATGATTTTTTAGTCAGAATTGCAAGGAATTGAAATTTGTGATTCGACTGAACATTTGGTATTTTTAAAAAAATTTATCTTAATAATATTGAAAACTGTTTTGGAATTAAACAAAAATATATGGACTGTTGATGAAGCGTTTGCTTACTGTGCAGAAATTACAAACCGCAATTACGAAAATTTTCCGGTTGCGTCACTATTTTTACCTCAGGATAAACGACCTTATATTCAGAGTATTTATGCATTCTCGCGGATAGCAGATGATTTTGCCGACGAGGGGAATGTAGATCCTTCTATCCGCCTGCAGAATCTTGAAAACTGGGAAATCATGTTAAAAGCATGTTATAATGGGACAGTTAATCATCCGGTTTTTATCGCCTTGCGTGAAACAATAATAAAATTATCGATCCCGATTGAATTGCTTTCCGATTTACTCATTGCATTCAGGATGGATGTGACAAAAAAGCGATACAAAAATTTTGATGAAGTGTTGGAATATTGTAAATATTCGGCGAATCCGGTTGGTCGGCTGGTTTTACATATTTTCGGTTACGATGATAAGGAATTGTTCAGTTTATCAGACCATATTTGTACAGCACTCCAACTTACAAATTTTTATCAGGATATTACTGTTGATTTAGAAAAAAATAGGATATATATTCCTGAAGATGAGATGTTAAAATTCGGATACAGCGAAGTTCAGCTCGCAAAGAAAGTATACAATAATGAATTCCGCAATCTGATGGAATTGCAGGTAGAAAGGACCCGTGATTTATATTACAAAGGATCTCCGCTTCCGTCAATGGTCAACAAAGACCTGCAACTTGAACTAAAATTGGTTTGGTTCGGGGGTATGACTATGATACGAAAAGTAGAACGAAAAAAATATAACGTTTTTCAAAAACATCATAAATTGAATCTGTTTAATAAGTTATCAATATTTCTCCGTGGTTTGTTTTACAATGATATTACAAAATATAAAAAGAAAAGCTTATGGGACCTGACATAGCTGCACTGATAACACGGGGAAGCCAATCGAGTTTTCGCTATTCTTTTTCATTTTTGCCCAGAGAACAGAAAGAAGCATTAAATACAGTTTATGCTTTTTGCAGAACTACTGATGATATAGTTGATAATGAAAATGACCATAAGAGAAAAGAATTTGCGCTTACAAAATGGCGCAACGAATTGGGAAATGCACTAAACGGAGTATCGGAATATTCTCTCCTAAACAAGCTCGCGGTTATAGCGAAAAAATTTAATATTCCTGTGGATCATTTTTACGAACTGATACAAGGGGTTGAGATGGATTTAACAAAAACCAGATACGCTTCCTTTGAAGAACTCTACAAATATTGTTATCTGGTTGCTTCATCAGTTGGACTAATGAGTATAAAAATATTCGGTGCAAGTAACGAAAGGATTGTAAAATATGCTACGAATCTGGGGATCGCATTGCAGCTAACAAATATCTTGCGTGATCTGAAGTTAGACGCCGGGACGGGAAGGATATACCTTCCGCAAGATGATATGAAAAAATTTAATTATAGTGAGGAAGATTTATTTAATTCGAGGTATACACCTGAATTTGTAAAATTAATGGAATTTGAAGTCGAACGGGCTGAAAAATATTATCGTGAAGCAAAAGAATCTCTTTTTCGGGAAGACAAGAAATACCTGTTTGCTCCCAAAATTATGGAGAGGATCTACTATCACACACTATTGAGGATAAAATCGAACAACTACAATGTTTTTAATAAATCGCTGAAATTGCCTAAATACCTTCAATTGATGATCGCTGTAAAGTATCTTTTTAAACATAAGTTGTTGCGAATCGTATGAATGTGGATGCTGTTATTATTGGTGGAGGATTGGCTGGTTTATCAGCGGCAATTAAATTATCACTCGCAGGCGCAGATGTAATTTTGTATGAAAAAAATCCTAAACTTGGGGGAAGAACATATTCCTATATAGATAAAAAAACCGGTGATGTGATTGATAACGGACAACATATACTTGTCGGTGCTTATCATAATACATTGGAATATTTAAAGCTCATTGGAACGGACCATCTTTTAATAAAACAGGAACGACCGCGGTTATATTTTCATCATCATTCAAAAGGGACGCACGCTTTTGAAATAAAGAATCTCCCGAAGCCTTTCGATATTACTGCAGCGATGCTTCGTACAAGGATTTTATCTTTTTCGGACAGACAAAAATTGCTATGCGTCGGTTTAGAATTAGCTAAGTGGAACAAAAAACTTGAAGAAAAATTAAAAAATCTGACGGTTGAAGAATGGCTGAATAGTTTGAATCAATCTGAAAGCTCGAAAAAATCATTTTGGTATCCGATAGTAATATCTGTTATGAATGAATCACCCCAAAAAACATCAGCTTTGCTGTTCGCCCGTTCCCTAAAACAGACTTTTCTTGGAAAAAAAAATGATGCAACAGTTTTGATCCCAAAAGTCGGACAATCAGAACTATATGTTAATCAAGCTGAAAAAATATTACTAAGTAGAAAAGCGAAAATATTTAAAAACTCTTTTGTAAAAGAAATCGTTATGAACGAAAACAGAGCAATAGGGATTACAGCAGACAAGGAAATTTATTCGAAAAATATAATATCGGCGGTTCCGCACAATCAGTTGAAACAGATATTGCCTCCGAGTGTCTCTCATATGAATCATTTCAGGAATTTAGATAATTTTCAATCATCTCCCATAATTTCTATTCATCTTTGGTTCGACAGGGAAATTATGGAAATTGATTTCGTTGGTTTAATAGACAGTAATTTACAATGGGTTTTTAACCGACACAAAATTATGTGTGAAACCGATAAACCGGGTAATTATATATCGGCAGTGATCAGCGGAGCCTACGATTACATTAATATGACAAAGGAAGAATTAATTACACTAGCAATAACTGATCTAAAAAAAATATTTTCAAATTCCGGAGATGCTGTGCTTAAACATGCTGTGGTTATAAAAGAAAAGCATGCGACATTTTCCGCCACAAACGATGTTGAACCATTTCGCTTGAATTCAGAATCACAAATAAAAAATTTGTATTTTGCCGGTGATTGGACGAACACCGGATTGCCCGCAACAATTGAAGGAGCTGTTTTTAGCGGTTTCAGATGTGCAGATTTGATAACAAGTAAGAGTTAATCTTTATTTTTACTTTCAATAAATTCCTCGAAGGACATATTCTGATAATGATTTTCGCTAATAAATTCGAGAATATTAATAAAGGTTGTTGAATTCTGAAATCCCGGAACAACAGTAATTGGTTCGCTTTCTGGTTTTAGGAATAAAGTTGTAGGAAAACCATTAATTTCGAATCCTTGTGCTAATTCTCCCTGTGTAATCGTAGTTCCGAGATATGTAATTGTATTTGTTGCCTCACCGTCAAATTTAATTAATATGAATTTATCATTGATAAGCCTCGCTACGCCGGAATCCCCGTATGTCTCTTTTTCCATAACTTTGCACCATTTACACCAGTCGGCATAGACGTGAACAATTATGTTTTTATTTTCTGCTCTTGCTTTTTCCAACCCTTTCTGAAAATCAAACCACTCTAGGCGGTTGTCATTGGCTGATAGACTACCTGCAATTAATAATATAAACGAGAATATTAATAAATATTTCATTTGCCTTTCAGAATTATTTAGTTTCGATTGTAAGTGAAATGATATGTGAAGAATTGAAACCATATTTGAAAGGAACATAAGCATAATCAAGTGAAAAAATATTGTACTTCAATCCGATACCTGCAGTAAAGTTACGTGATTCGTATCCGGTTTGATATCCGGTTCTGATAGCGAAAATATTTTTATACAAAAATTCTGATCCGATGTGAATATGATTATTTTTCTCCGGAATTATACGTAAAAATTCAACCGATGGTGTGATGCCGGTTTCATATTTTTCCAGGTAGAAGTATTTCGATAAGCCAAAACGAACAAGAGTCGGCAGTTTTGTTTCGATTTCTTTCAGTGGATTCATTGAACCTAAATTGTTGACTGAAAGATTAGCAACAATACCAAGCGGAGTTTTATAAATAGTTCCGAGGTCGGCGGCGAAACCTGCCGCATCGTCTATATAAATTTTTTCATAAAGGAATTTACCCGTTGCGCCGAAAATAAAATTATTATATTTATATGACGAGCTAAACGAAATTGCTGCATAGTGCACGCTGAATGTCCCAACCGCTGGTCCGGGTATATCGC
>CAYTID010000026.1:0-26512 GCA_964437735.1 uncultured Ignavibacteriaceae bacterium
CGGACACGGAAGTCCGAAAATAATAACAAAATAAAACATGGAGGTTTTATATGGCATTCTCAACAGGTTCACGAATTAACACAAATGTTACTGCATTCAACACATTGAATGCACTCAACACAGTAAACCGCGAATTAGGTGTACACCAGCTTCGTCTTGCAAGCGGTAAAAAGATCAACTCTGCGGCCGATGATGCATCGGGTTACGTAATATCCAAAAAAATGGAAGGACGTATCCGGGCATTGGGTATGGCTCTTGACAACGTAGGCGATGCTCAAAGCGTACTGGGTGTTGCAGAAGGTGCTCTTCAATCAATAGCTGACACTCTGATCCAAATAAAAGAAAAAGAAGCACGCATGAACAATGGTGCGATGGGTGAAGATGAAACAGACGCTATTCAGAATGAAATTGATGAATTATACACAGAGATTGATGACATCGCAGGACAAACGATGTTTAACGGTATCGCTTTATTGGATGGAAACTTTGATGCTGAATTTCAGGTCGGCGAAACATCTGAAGAAGTATTTGGGTTATCGTTTGATGCATTTGCTTCAGGTGATCTCGGGACGGACGACGTTGATGGAGCGTTAGTGACGGTAAACGAACAAATTGGTAAAATCGGCGCTTTGATCAACCGCTTGTCAACAAAAGAAGCAAATCTAACCACTGCGATCACGAATACCGAAGCAGCAAAAAGCAGAATACTTGATGCAGATGTAGCGAAAGAACAGATCGCATCGGTAAAATTGCAATTCCTGCAGCAAACAGCCACGGCTCAATTAGCCCAGGCGAACGCTTCACCGCAGGTATTCTTATCATTGTTCAGATAATAAATCACAACGGTTTTGAGCTTATCTGATGTAAATCAGGTAAGCTCGAACCAATGTTTAATAATTTAACTATTCATATTCCAAATAAAATGATAGCAACGCAAAAAATTATAAAACCAGGTATTGCCGTAGCAGTAAATAATTATAGAAACGATCATGTTATGAATCTCTCACCGGTTGAAATAATCCAAAAATTGTATGATATCGGAATTGTGGCATGCAGGAAGCATGACAAGGTCTTAGCTCAAAAAGTTTTAACGGAATTGATCTCTTCATTAAATTTTGACAATAATGAAATTTCCGTAAAACTTTTTAATTTATATAATTACAGTAAAACCTTAATCAGAAATGGCGAGTTTGATGAAGCAGGGAATCTGATCGAGGATTTGCGGGATGGCTGGAAAAAAGCATTTAAATTATAATGTTGACTGACTATGACAGACTTTGGGAATATAACAACAAAAGCATCACTGGATTCAATAGTCCAACAATATAGAACAAGCCTGAAAAAACCTATGACTTCATTAGAAGATCGACGAACAAAGGCAAAAGCCAGACTGAATGTTTTGGCAGAAATGAAAATCAAGTTAACCACACTTTCTAAAACGGTAAAAAAAATTTTTGAAACGGGTGATTCGTTAAAATTGCTGGAATTCACGGCGACAAGCTCATCGCAATCGGTGGTCACGGCAACCGCGAAATCATCTGCAATAGCAGGAACTCACAGTATTCAGGTGAGCCAAATCGCTAAGGCTGACACTCTGATTTCGTCAACTCTGTTGGCAGGTGAAACCTCAATAGTAGATTCTGAAGGTGTTGGATCCAAAACCTTCAGTATTAGCATAAACGGAAATTTGACCAACATTAATGTGGATATAGCAGAGGGTGATACTAATAAATCGATCTTGGCTAAAATCGCAAACGCCGTAAATAATTCATCTGCGAAAGTAAAAGCCTCAGTTATCTCAACTACCTCCACAGAGAGCAGGCTTGTGTTTACGAGTAGGGAAACCGGCTCATCAAATGCCATTAATTTATCAAATAGTGAGGGTACGCTCCTAAACAGAATTGGACTGTCTGAGCAGATTTTACAATCAAGGACAGCAAATACACACACTGCCGGTGGATACTTACATAGCTCAGTGTCTCAATTGAACGCAGGGTTTAGCTTTAATGGTCTTAATATCATACGCGAAAAAAATACTGTTGACGATATTCTGGACGGAGTTACTTTTGATTTAAAGAGTACACAGAATTCAGGCGACCAGCCGGTTATCATTGAAATTTTATTGGACAAGGAAAAAATTAAAACGAATCTTAGCAGGTTCGTTGATGATTACAATGCTGTCTTAAAATTTATAAATTCAAAGACTTCGGTAGACTCGTCGTCGGGCGTGAGGCAGATTCTTGCCGGTGATACGGCTTTTATGAACCTAAAGATAAAATTAAGATCGATATTAGGGGCAAAAATTAATAACGTAGTCCCCGGCAATCCCGAACTCTTGAGCCAAATAGGTTTCGAGGTTAATCCTGATGGAACACTATTTTTGAAAGATGTGGCTGTACTCGAGGATGCATTAAGTCAGGATAGTAATTCACTGAATTTTCTCTTTACTTCCGGGGAAGGGATTGCACATCAAATAAAGATGCTATTGGAATCTTTTGTTTCAACAGGCGGGATCCTGGATAAAGCCAACGATGGCGCGAACCTTCAATCAAAAAGTATTACTGAACGCATCAAGCAAACTGAGGCGAAGATTGAGAGAAAGGTCGATCGGTTTAGAGATGAAATGGTTAGATTACAGAGTGCGATGGCATTGGTCACAAATCAACAAAAAATGATTCAAGGAATGTACAATAATCTATTTTATTAGTATGCGGAAATTATGTTATCAGTAATTTCACAAATAAATCCAATCAATCCTGTGGCTGGTTTGTTCACGAAAAAAAATCCGCCCATGCAGGATCAGTCTCTTGCTCTGGAAATGTCGGAAAAAATTCCGATGCTGACATTGGAACAAATGCAAAAAATCGCCGGACAACTTAATGAATCGGTAAAAAGCAATAAATTTGATCTTTCGTTCACAGTCGATGATTCCACAAATAAAATTGTCATAAGAGTTATCGATGGCAATACGAAGGAAGTGATCCGCCAGATACCACCGGAAGAAGTATTGCGAATAGCTTCACAGGTCAATCAATTGCTTGGAATCCTAATCGATGAACTACTGTAACCATCTCATAACCAATAAATCGGTCCAGGCACCCGAGACGGAGAATGTTGAACAGGTCATCGAAGCTGTAGTTGCAATGACTGCCATGATAAACGAAAGTCTGCGTGCGGGAAATTATACGGAACTGACAGATCTGTTGAAGCAGCGCGAAAATAAAATTTTGAAGTTAATTCAGCTGACCGATGAAATCAAAAGTGAGCTAAGTAAAAAGAACCATCAAAACCTTAAGAGAACAATCACTTCATTCCTGGATACAATCAAGAAAGATAATGACAATCTGTTAAATGCAATGAATGAAAAAAAATCAGCCCTTTTCAAACAATTAAATTTTGCAAATAAAGAAAAATCAGTTATTTTATATACAAAATGAGATGACATCATGACAATAAACAAAATAACAAAAGCAGAGTATATCCCCGACAATCTGAAGTCGAATAAGGTAAAAACCGGATCAAAATCAGAAAGCGTATCAAAAGACAAATTAACACTTTCAGAAGAAGCACAGTCGCTTTTAAATGCGGAAGAGACAAAAAAAATTGATGAAATACGTAAAAAAATTGACGATGGTTTTTATCAGAAACCCGAAGTCATCAATAAAGTCGTTGATGGCTTAATGAAAGACTTGAAAAAAGACTAACAGATACGTTACACGTACCTTAAGCCCAAACCTCATCCATCGAAGACAATGGTGAATACGCACCATTGTCACCATCCGTTTGTTGCCTTTCTAATATAATTTATATATATTTTTTTGTGTTTTTCTAATAATTCTTTTCGATAAAAATTAACAAGAATATTAAAGGGGTGTTTAAAGATTTGATTTTTGATACGAATGAATTATATAAGTTGACAAATGTGGGCATTTTTATCGTGCGAAAAGGCGAGAATACTATCGCCGATGTCAATTCTGCAGGAGAAAAAATTTTAGGGTATACCAAAGAAGAATTATTCAGATTAAAACAGTTACCGATAATTCAGTTTTCAGGCAATTTTATATCCGGAGAATATGTTTTTACCAAAAAAAACGGAAAACCCATACGATTATATGTCATGGTCGATAAATACTGGGAGAACGACAATTTATTGGTCCTCTTTGGCGAGGACATCACAGAAACAAAACAGATAACCGATCAGATTGTGTTATCTGAAAAAATGAATTTAATACAAAGATTGACGAGCAACCTTGCCCACGAATTAAGGAATCCTCTCTCGATTGTTTTGATGAATATTCAATTTTTATTGGAGAACGAAACCCTGGATCAATCGCATAAAGAAAATCTTGGATACGCCTTCACAAGTGCCAATCGCATCGGGCAGGCGATTGAGAATGCACTAAAATTAACAGAGATATCTGATTTTTCTGTTCAGCATGGGAATATAAATTCAATCCTCCGAAATGTACTTGATAATTTACGCGACAGCATCATATCGAAGGATCTGATTGTTGAAGAAAATTTTGCAGAAGAACTACCTGATGTCCTTGTAAATACAGAGCAATTGTACAGAGCTTTCTCAGACCTTTTAACACACATTTGTAAGGTCAACACTAGTGGAGGCAAAATCGCAGTCGGGACAGGAACATTGGAAAGTCTTGCAGATTATTTACCCGAACAGACACATAAACTTATTGTATTTATCAAAGATTCAGGCATAACGCTGAATCCAATCCAGATCCAGAAATTATTTGAGCCCTATCCGCGCCAAAAACCGGGGACGATAGGGATTGATTTAAGTCTGGCGAAATTTATTTTTGACCGACACAAAATAGATGTTAGCATTGAACCAACTGCGGGAGGCGGAAACCTCTACAGGTTACTATTCAATATGTAATATAGGTAATTATGACAAAGGGCAGAATATTAATTGTTGATGACGAAGTTACATTACTATTGACCTTATCGAAAGTATTAACCTCGCGGGGTTACGAAGTTCACACTTGTTCGAATGGCAATAATTTCCTCTCTATGCTGGCGCAGCACCATCCTGATATCGTATTGTTGGACATATATATGGGTGAATATAATGGACTTGAATTGATTAGCCGTATGAAGGAGACGGGATTTATCGCCTCAGTAATTATGATTACAGCTTTTCCGGAGGTTTCGCTAGCTGTTAAGGCGATGAAAGAGGGAGCTTCCGATTTTCTAACGAAGCCAATCGATATCAACCACTTGTTTATAGTCATAGAGAAAAATCTCGAGCATGCCCGATTAGCAAGAAAAATTACACTCCTTGAAAATGAAGTTGACATGGAGTACCACATCAGCGGGATTATATCAAAAAGCGAGAAAATGCAGAGGGTCTTAAAGTTAGCTGAAAAACTTTCTCAGAGCGATAATACAACAGTTTTGATTGAAGGTGAAACGGGAACAGGGAAAGAACTCCTTGCGCGATATATATTTTCAAAAAGTGTCCGGAAGGAAATGCCATTTATCAAGGTAAACTGCGGAGCCATTCCGAGAGAGCTTGCGGAAAGCGAACTTTTTGGATATGAAAAAGGAGCGTTTACCGGTGCCGATAAAAAAATGAAACAAGGCAAATTTGAACTTGCCGACAAAGGGACGATACTGCTAGATGAAATCGGAGAGCTTTCTCTGGAAATTCAGGTAAAATTATTGCGTATACTGGAAGACCGTAAATTTTACAGGCTTGGTGGAACAAAAGAAATTGATGTTGATGTTAGGGTTATTGCCGCGACAAACAGGGATCTGGAAAGGGAAGTTGCGGTGGGTAACTTCAGGGAAGACCTTTTTTATCGAATTAATGTAATGCAGATAAAGATACCTCCGCTAAGGGAACGACTTGAAGATATACTTCCTCTGGCTAAATATTTTCTTCAAGACTTCTCATCAAAATTCAATAAAGCAGACAATAAAATATCCGCGGATGCAATCAAATTATTAGAGCAGCAGTACTGGAAAGGGAACGTCAGGGAATTGCGGAATGTGATTGAAAGGACCGTCCTTCTCAGTGATGCTGACGTTTTACAACCCACGCATTTTAATTTTATTAAACCATCACAAAGTCTTCCGGGAACCACTGCCGGAAATTCTCAAAAATACAATTTAAACCTACCTCAAGGTGGCATCGGTATGAATGAGGTCATCAAGGATCTCATTCTTAAAACACTTATCCTAACCAATGGAAATCAGGTGCAGGCAGCTAAAATTTTAAGGATATCGAGATCCAAATTCAGATATCGTCTACAACAATTGGGGATCGCTCTCACCCATGATGTCAATCTGAATATACCCGATGAAGAGTCATAAGGGATTTTGATCGGTAACAATTCTAACCACATGGCTAATATTAGTCAGTTCTTTAACTGATGTTCCTACATTCGTAAGCATTTTTCTCTTTTTTCTTTGGATTTTATCATTTTTTCATAACCAAATAATTGGCACATACTTTGAGAAATATAAGATATCAAAAGAAAGGCAAGAAGAAATGAAAAAAATAAATTTTCCAATAACACTCAAAGGAAGCATTGTTTCGGATTTTTATAAACGGTGTACGTTATGCGGAAAAGAGTGGTACGATAAGGAGGCTTTTATATTGGATAAAAATCTCCATTTTAACGGTCACCAAATTAACTTTCAAAAATTAGCTGAAAGCATACCACAAAAGGGCTTATTAATATTTACCCATAAGATTTTAGGATGCGGCACATCATTGGCAGTGCCTGCTGAAGATTATCGTGATTTTTAATAAATAAATTTTAAACTATCATGTTTGATAAAACAAGAGTACCGTTATTATCCAAAGCGCTTGATGCTTATGCATTAAGGAATAAAGTGATCAGCGAGAATATTGCTAACATTTCCACAAGTGATTACAAAAGCAAATCAGTTAAATTTGAGGACGAATTAAAAGGGGTGATAAAAGGGAATGTCAAGCTTGCCGGGATGACGCATGAACGCCACATTGCCATTGGCAATGGGGCGGGATCCCCAAATTCTCCACATCGGATTATTGAGAATTCCGATAATGCTGCTATAGAGTCGAACGGTATTAATAATGTCGATCTTGATGTCGAAATGGCTGAATTGGCAAAGAACCAGATTCGGTTCAAGTTTGTTGCACGTCTTCTCTCCAACGCTTTCAAAGGAATCCAAAAATCAATAAAGGGACACGCATGAACATAAAAGGATTATTTTCAGGAATTGATGTTAGTTCAGCCGGGTTAAGTGCGCAACGAAGGCGCATGGACGCGATATCGGAAAATATTGCGAATGCCGAAACTACCCGAACCGAAGAAGGAGGCCCTTACAAACGAAAAGTTGTTCAGATAAAAGAAAACCTGCAGAAAGTATTTTCATCCGCATTAAAGTCGGCAGATATGAGGCTCACATCATCCGATTCCCGACACATTTCTGCTACTGATTCTTCCGCAAACCGTTTGTCCGGTTCTGTAAGTACAATAAAAACTAATGAAACTGAGGATGAATCAATTCATAAAATGATATATGAGCCTGGCCATCCCGACGCAGATGAAAAAGGATACGTAAAAATGCCTAATGTGAATATAGTTACTGAAATGGTTGATATGATATCCGCTACAAGAGCATACGAGGCAAACGTCGCAGTGATAAACGCGGAAAAGAGCATAGCGCGAGACAGTCTGGATATCTAAAATGAACGTAAACGATATAAAATTTTTGAACTTGCAGTCTGCTATTCGAAAGACTTACGGAAATAATCAACCTTCAGATAAATTGTCTGATATTTCTACAGCATCAAATAGTGACTTTAGGATTGAAAAAAATAATATATCTCGGCAAACAGATGTTTTGACACAGGCAGAACAATCTTACTTTACGGAAGCATTCCCGGAACTTGGTTTAAAAGCTGATGCGGAACAGGTATATCAGAAAAATGGCAGAACAGACCACGGAAAATTAGGAATGATAGTCGATAGGAAAGGATAATAAAATGAAATTAGCACAAATTGTAGGACAGGTCTCCGGCTCTGGAATCAGTGAAAAAAAATCCATGAATAACAGTTTAAAAGAGGCCAATGTATCTTTTGCTGATACACTGAAACAGGCAGCACAGGATGTAAATTCTCTGCAGAGTGAAGCCACTAAAGCTATAGAAGGGCTTGTAACCGGCGAAGCAACAGACCTGCATGAAGTGATGATAGCAGTAGAGAAAGCCAAAACAAGTTTTGAATTGCTGATGGAAGTTAGAAATAAAACAATAGAAGCATACCGCGAAATAATGAGAATGCAAGTGTAAATTATGGCAACAAATCAAGAAGGCGAAAACAGACAGTTAGCGGGATTCATCAGAAGATTATCTCTGCAGCAGAAACTTATCATCGGTGGCGTCACGATCGGTGCGATCACATTGCTTATGGTAATAGTCTCCTTTCTGCATCGTCCGACATACACGATCTTGTACAGCAATTTGTCGGCGCATGACGCATCAAAAATTATTGATAAACTGAAGGAACAGTCAATACCGTATTCGCTGGATGACAACGGAAAGACCATTCTTGTACCTCAGGAAAATATGTATGACTTACGGCTTTCGCTGGCGGGGGACGGACTTCCACAGTCGAGTACTGTAGGTTACGAGATATTTGACAAGTCCAATCTGGGAATCTCGGATTTTGTTCAGAAAGTAAATTATCGTAGGGCGATCGAGGGAGAATTGGCTAGAACGATCATTCAGATCGATGAAGTTGAAGCAGCACGCGTTCACATAGTCCTTCCCGAGAAGAAATTATTCAAGGAAGATGAAGCCCCGCGGACTGCTTCCGTCATTTTGAAACTAAAGTCTGGGAAACCGTTGAATCAGGAAACGATTCAAAGCATATCTCACCTGGTCGCCAGCAGCATCGAAGGGCTTGAAGCTTCCAATGTAACCGTAGTAGATTCGAGAGGAAATTTATTGTCCAGCAACAGTAAACCGAATTCCCTCGCCTCTTTATCTTCGACTCAATATCAGCTTCAACAACAGGTGGAAAGTTATTTGACACAAAAAGCTCAAATAATGCTTGAGGCGGTACTTGGTTCAGGAAATTCGATTGTACAGACAACAGCCGAACTGGATTTTCGCCAGGTCGATAGGACTGTGGAGCAATATGATCCTGATAATACCGCTGTCAGAAGCGAACAGGTTTCGGAAGACAAAAGCACATCAGGGGACTCATCGCCCTCGTCCAACCGTTCAAACACCATAACGAATTATGAAGTGAATAAGGTCGTGGAACGGATAGTGGAAAATCAGGGGAACATAAAACGACTAACGGTTGCCGTGACGGTGAATGGCAAAGAAAAAACAGTTGACGTTAACGGAGAAAAGATAACGGAATTAGTTCCAAGGACACAGGAAGAACTTACTAAAATCACAGAGATCGTGAAGAGAGCGGTCGGTTATAATACACTCAGAAACGATGAGATCACGGTAGAGTACATTCCGTTCGCTACAAACGTCCAGAATGAAGAATTTTATCATAAGGAATCGCCCCTTACAGACTGGAATGATCTAATCAAGTATGTTTTGATATTTTTGGCGATGGCAGGAGCCTTTTTCCTGCTTCGCTCTATGTTAAGTAAATTGCGGGTAAGCAATTTCAGCATAGAAAAAGGTTATCCTGATGGTATAAATTCATATTACTCCAGAGGAAGGATCGATGGTATGGGGTCCGATCTTCAACAGATCGACATGCAAAGCAAGAAAATGATGATAGCAGATTATGTGGATTCAAAACCGCAAGAGACGGCAAAATTATTAAAAGTATGGTTGGCAGAAGAATAAAAGTAAATCAGGAATAATGAATGTCAAATCAGTCAGCAGCATTTAATAAGCTAAGTAAAAAACAAAAAGCGGCTCTTTTCATACTCTCTCTGGAAACGGATGTTGCTTCTAAAATGATGAAGCAACTGTCCCAGAAAGAAATTGAAGAATTGACACAGGAAATTGCAAGGATCGAGAATGTACCTGAGACAGTCATGGAGCAAATATATGATGATTTCAAGAATATGGCCGTTTCACGCCAAAAACTGATACACGGCGGGATCAGTGATGCGCAAAAACTTTTGGAAAAATCCATAGGCAGCGCAGGAGCTAATGACATCATCAATAAAATGAAAGCGAGTCCAAAGAAAACCTATTTCGAGTCTATCAAAAAATCAGATCCAAAATATGTCTGGAAAATTTTAAATAACGAACACCCTCAAACCATCGCATTAGTTCTGGTGAATCTCGGTGCGGACTTGGCTTCACAGGTCCTAGGTGAATTTTCTCAGGAAGTTAAAAACGATATCGCTCTTAGAATGGCGACACTGACATCGGTTCCTCAAAGTATTCTCATCGAACTGGAACAATACATAAACACTATCGCCAAGGAACAATCGGTCGAAAACAAAGATGAATTAAACAGCCCCAAAATAGTTGCCGGAATGTTGAATAACTGTGATGCTGTGATATCGAAATCGATCTTGTCGCATATTGAAGAACAAAATTCAACTCTTGCCGATAATTTAAAGAAATTGATGTATCAATTCAGCGACTTGCTTAAAATCGATGATCGGGGAGTTCAGCGACTACTACGGGAAGTGGATAAAAAGGACCTTGCGTACGCGCTCAAAATTGCCGATGACGATGTCAAACAAAAGATTTTTTCAAATATGTCGGAACGGGCTCAGGATTTATTAAAAGAAGAACTTCAATATATGGGACCTATAAGATTAAAAGAGGTCGAAGCGGCACAAATCCGAATTATTGACACTGTCAAGCAGCTAGAAGAATCCGGAGAAATAGTGATTGCCGGAAGGGGTGGTAAGGAGGAAGTCCTTGTCTAAAATAGTAAAATCAGCTTCAATCAAGTATAAAAACCGTCCTTCAAAACAAATTCAAGCCGCAGATAGGTCTCAGAACGTCAAACCATTTGATAAATATTTGCCGGTTTTCGGAGCTGAGTTGATCCATCCCGAAGGAGTGAATATGATAGAAAACATATCATGCGAAACCAGTATCGGAGAACGAATCGACGAGGAATATCGCCGTGGATTCGAAGAAGGGATAATCAATGCCGAAAGGGCTATGCGGGAAGATTACGAAAATCAATTTGTTGAAGAAAAACAAAAGCTTGAAAAATTCATGCAAAATATTTTGACACAATTTGGAATTTTGGCCTCAAAAACAGAAGCGGGTGTTTTGAAATTTTCCATAGCGATCGCTGAAAAAATATTAAAACGCGAGGTAGAGGTAGACGAGGAATTTATACTGCCTCAGATACGAGAGGCTGTTAAAAGGATCACCGGGGTTGAGGCGATAACCCTCCGCATAAATCCCGCGGATGAGGAGTTGGTAAGAAATAACCGCGGCACGATCCACTCGACTTCGGATAATATTCGTGAGTTCAACATCGAAACAGATGAAAAGATAGACAGGGGCAGTTGCGTGATAGAAAGCGCAGCAGGAAATATAGACGCGCGGGTGTCTGCCCAGTTAAATAAGTTGGAAGATATTATTCTTAACAATTCAATGCTAAGGTGATCTTTGTACTCATCGATTAATGTAAATAATGAAAAAGAATTTTCCAGGGAACTATTTCCGTGTATGATAGATCATTGGACAACCAAAATAAAACATTTGGATTTGCTGAAAGTGAATGGCAGGGTAAATCATGTGATCGGATTGGTAATCGAATCGATCGGTCCAAACTCTGCACTCGGCGAAGTGTGCGCCGTAAAATCGAAGGAGGGCGAAGAAGTTTGTCTCTCAGAAGTTGTAGGTTTCAGGAATGGAAAAGTTTTGTCAATGGTACTCGGCGAAGCAAGCAAAGTGAGTCCTGGAAGCGAAATCGTTGCAACGGGGCACTCACTCTCTGTGCCGGTTAGTTATTCGCTTCTCGGTCGGGTGATTGACGGATTAGGGAATCCGATTGACGGAAAGGGTCCGCTTGATGCTCAAGAGGTGAGATCGATATATAACGCTCCGCCAAATCCGTTAGAGCGAAAAAGGATAAGCGAGCCGATCGCCACCGGTATAAGGTCAATCGATTCTCTTTTAACTATAGGAAAAGGCCAGAGAGTTGGTATCTTTGCCGGGAGCGGCGTAGGAAAGAGTGTGTTGCTCGGAATGATAGCAAAAAATACTAAAGCCGACATTAATGTTATTGCTTTAGTTGGTGAACGGGGGCGGGAAGTGGGTGAATTTATTGACAGAGAACTCGGCCATGAAGGTTTGAAACGCAGTGTTGTGATCGTGGCAACCGGAGATCAGGCTGCGCTTATACGCATCAAAGCCGGATATATGGCTACTACTATTGCTGAATATTTCCGTGATCGCGGTCTAAATGTCATGTTAATGATGGATTCAGTGACACGGTTAGCTATGGCTCAACGGGAAGTAGGATTAGCAATAGGTGAACCACCGACTACAAAAGGTTACACTCCTTCAGTGTTTGCGATGTTGCCGAAAATATTGGAAAGAGCTGGCACGAGCCAAAATGGAAGTATCACCGCATTGTATACCGTGCTCGTCGAAGGTGACGACATGAACGATCCTATCGCCGATTCAGTCAGGTCAATTCTTGACGGACATATAGTGCTTACCCGGCGTTTAGCGTCTGCCGGTCATTATCCGGCTATTGATGTCCTTGAGAGTGTTAGTCGTGTTATGCCGTCAATAATCAAGAACCAGCATCAAAAATCAGCTCACCGCTTGCTTGATCTGAAGGCTACCTACCGAGAAGCGGAAGATTTAATAAATATCGGAGCTTATGTGAAGGGGAGTAATCATAAAATAGACGAATCTATTAAATTCATCGATAAGATAAATTCACATTTGCGGCAGATGTCGTATGAAAAAGCCGATTATGACGACAGTGTGGAGCAATTAATTCAAATGTTCAGTAATTAATAAGGAATGAGATGCAGAATCGGAATTCAAAATTAAAAATCGTGATGAGAGTAAAAGATTATTTCGAAAAAAAAACATTGCGTGAATTGCAGGAAATAAAAGCACAGGTTGAAATCGAAAGGGAGAACCTTAATAATCTGAAATTATCTGAAAGTTCTGCGCTCGAGGAAGCGAAAGTGAGATACAAGGTGCGGGCGAATGACATGCAGGTGAACAGGGCTTATATTAATAATCTGACTAATCAGATAAATGAACAGAAGAATAAGGTGACGGATATTGAGATTGAAGAGGATCAAAAACGAACTGAATTGATTGAAAAATCGAAGGAACGCCAGATCATTGAAAAATTAGATGAAAAGCGAACCACGGAATATAATAAAAAGAAAGAAAAATCGGCTCAGGCGCATCTGGATATTATTGCACAAAGAACAAAATTAGGAACTGCTCCAATATGAAAAATGTGCTTATCCTTGTAGGCTTATTTTCGTTTAGCTTTTATCTCTTAATACAGGTTGCCCTCTTAGTTGTGGTTTTCGTACCGAATAAAAAGACGGAAACTCCGAATGAAGAAAAAATACATCAGGAGAAAACCTCGGAGGCGATCGATGAAAATACTCAATCCTTCGAACAATCATCTGAAGGTACGGCAAATCTTGTTTCTAATGAAATTCCGGGGAATTTAAGCAATTCGACCAATGAGGAGAAGGTCTCTCCGGATAGTGTCGCCGATGCAGGTGATGTACAATCTCCCGTAATAGATAGAGTAAAGGTGTCCGACGGTTTATCCCTTCAGAAATTTATTGAAACGACATCTGTTTCAAAAGCAACAGAAATTATCAATAAAATGGATGAAATCGAAGCAAAAGAAATACTGCGCTCTATAAAGAAAAAACAGGCAGCTAAGATTTTAAATAATCTCGATCCTGAAAAAACCATGAGGCTATTGAAATAACTATGACATGTTTTCAATTGAACATATTGACGGAAATTCCAATGGGTATACTTTCTGCACAAACTAGTTCAATTAATCCGAACCAAACGGATGATGGTCAGGAAACCGGACTTTCATTCGAATCGGGATTGGTTCACTTGTTGGATAATCAGATTCAATCCGAGCCGACCTATAATGTTGAGATTGTCCAACCGGACCTCTCTGCCATCTTTCCACAGAATGTCAATCAAATTAATCCTTTATCCGTAAACAATTCTTTCGGTATGGCTAATCAGAATATGGATGTATTGATTTTTCCAATCAGTTTTGAGGCGGCCGAATTGCCGAATGCGGTAAATAATCCGGACAGCGGAGGAAAAATCGTAAATATTTCACTGGAAGTTTCGACATCTTTGGAAAGTGTTATCAGTTTGCCGGAAGGAAAATTTTTAAAGAATATCGATGGGTATCTCAGCGAAGCTGCTTCGAGAGATATAACCCAACGCCGTGGGCTTGAAGTTGAAGGAGATCATTCACCGAAAATATCAGATCAGAAATATGATTTTGTTACTTCAAAATCGAATCCAAAAGAAATTAAAACCGACGCAATGAATGAAATTGCTACGAGAAATATGGAACAATCTGAAAATATCCGTATAACGCCAAGAGGAAATCTGATAAAGTTCAATTCAAGTTTGATCGAGGATAATCCGGTTATTATTCCAAAAAATATCACATTTACCATGAACGATAATTTCATTGGTGAAAATGGGATGATAAATACATCGATGAAAGTCTCGGAATTTATAAGAATGATTAGCAATGATCCTGATTTTCAAAAGCCGGCTTTTCAGAGAACCGGCAAGGATGTAAACAAAATCCCGGATTTATCGGAACGAATGATCAATGAGGACAAACCTGACATCAGACCAGTAAGAACGACGACGGATTCAAGCGCGGATGATAGAACGGACACATCGGGTAAGCAGTCATTCGGTACAATGGTTGATACTGACGATCCGGTAGATAAAACAACTGAACAAAAGGCGGGAAAATTTATCGATCCAAAAATAACAGATGTAAAAAATGATCCAACTGGAACAAATCAGGTTAATAATCTGAGATCAGAGCTTTCACTGAATGAAATTAAAACTTTGCAGCAATCAAAAATTTATGATTTTGGCTTAAACCAAAAACTTTCGCCTCAGTCCATTGATAAGATTATAAAACAGCTTTCGCTGGCTATTGATAAAGAGGTGTCTGAAATTAACATAAAATTAAGACCTGAACATCTCGGGGAGATTGCTTGTAAGGTTAGAATAGTAAAACAAAATCTGACCGCGCAGATCGATGTCGTTAATCCTGCTGTGAAGAGTGCACTTGAAGAAAACGTACAGAGATTGGAGCAGGCGTTATTGGCAAAAGGTATCGAGATGCAGCAGATTGAGATCAGATTCACAATGCCCCAAACGGATATCCCGAATCAAAAACGCCAGGCAGAATACCAGAAAATGAAAAAGGATATCAAAGAAGAAAAAGACGAAACGTCAGATATAAAAACCCCAAGGTCTTTAGGTTATAATACCATGGAAATAACAATATAAACGGAGAAGATATGTCTTCAAGCATACCCATGTTGAATAATACAAATTTTATGAGTTCCGGTGCCAGCAGCTCCGGGAGTATTCTGGGAAAAGATGATTTTTTGAAAATGTTAATTATGCAGTTGAGGTTTCAGGATCCTCTGAATCCGATGAACGGCACTGAGTTCGCTGCTCAACTTGCACAATTCAGTTCAGTGGAACAACTGCAGAACATGAATTCAAATCTTTTATATAATATTGAAGCAAATTCGATAATGACCCAGTCGATAAATAACGCACTTTCCGCGTCATTTATAGGAAAGGGAGTGAAAGCGAATACCGATCAGTTCAAATTCGACGGTAGCAATGAAGTAAAGCTCGGATATTCGCTCCCCTCGAACGCAAGTTCGGTGCTCATTAAAATTTTTGATGATGGTGGAAATCTTGTAAAGCAAATAAACTCATCCGAGCTTACAAAAGGAGATCATGCCGTAGTATGGGACGGAAAAGACGAGCACGGGCAGCCAGTCGGTTCCGGAAAATACAAGTTCACCGTTGAGGCGAAGGACGGCGACAAAATTTTAAGCTCAAATAAATATATTTTTGGCACTGTTTCAGCAGTACGTTTTAAGCCGGACGGGACAGTTTTTGTGATAAATGGTTTAGAAGTATCGCTTTCATCGATATTAGAAATAATGCAAGGGTAATAATATGTCAAACTCGATCATCAATGGTGTGAATGTTCCGTTTATACCCGTTGGGGGAGTGAACGGGGTTCATTCACGGCCTCCGGTCGGCATTCCGGAGGAAAAATCGTTTCAGGAAATATTTCAAAAGGAACTACGTGATATAAAATTTTCGAAACATGCCACGGAGAGGCTTGAATCGAGAAATATGAAGCTTAGCGGAGCTGATCTAAACAGTATCGAGAAAGCCGTAAATATTGTCGAGGAAAAAGGCGCCCGCGATTCTTTGATATTTCTTCGTGACATGGCTTTCATAGTAAATATTAAAAACCGAACAATAATCACGGCGATTGATCAAGAAAATCTGAAACAAAACGTATTTACGAACATCGACAGTGCAATTGTGGCAGAATAAATATGAATTTAAACTAATAAACAAACAACGGGCTGGACTCTTACAATGCTGAAGGCATTTCTGGGGAAGCCCATGCTGAGCTGACTGACAGAGGCTCGGCGGAAATATCAACACAAAATAAAAGGAGTCAAATATGTCATTTTTAAGATCACTATCAGCAGGAGTTTCCGGATTACGCAATCATCAAACAATGATGGATGTGGTAGGCAACAATATTGCAAACATCAATTCGATCGGATTCAAATCCGGGAGAGTAACCTTCGGGGAACTGTTCTCCCAAACATTATATGGCGGATCACAACCGGGAGATTCATTAGGTGGCTTGAATCCGCGCCAGGTTGGCCTAGGTATGGGTGCGAGAACAATTGACACTATTTTTAGTCAGGGAAATATTGAAATGACCTCAGTTTCCACTGATCTGGCTGTTCAAGGCAACGGTTTTTTTATAGTAAATAAGAACGGACAAAATTATTATACTCGTGACGGCGGATTCAGACTTGATGCGAAAGGCAGATTCGTGAATCCAAGCAATGGTGCTATTCTTCAGGGGAGATTAGCAAATGCTGGTGGTGATATCGATCCTGGGACGAAACTAGAAAATATAATCATTCCGCTCGATGCCAGGGCAAAAGCTAAAGCGACAGATTCGGTCAAATTTTCTGGAAATCTTAATTCCGCATCTGCTACAGGAGACACCGCAACCGGAACAATCACAATTTATGATTCTTTGGGGAATAAACATTCGCTCTCACTGACATTCACAAAAACTGATACGGCAAATGAGTGGACTTGGTCAGCAGATGTCGGATCTCCGGCAGTGATATCCGCCGGCGGAAGCGGCACGATTACATTCAACTCTGACGGTTCTCTGAACGCATTCACTTTTAACGGCGGGGCATCAAATCTGCAGTTCGATCCTTCCAATGGAGCAAGTCAGATGACAGTCGGTATGAATATAGGAACACCGGGATTATTTTCCGGTCTAACGCAGACTCAAGGAACGTCAAACATCATTCCAACTGAGCAGAACGGTTATGAATCCGGAAAATTAAATAACATCTCGATCGATCATAACGGAAAAATAGTAGGCTTTTTCTCAAATGGAACGCTCCAGACGCTCGGAGAAATTTTGCTTGCAGAATTTATCAATCCGGCTGGTTTACTGCATAGTGGTGAAAATCTTTTTGAACTCGGGCATAATTCCGGTATCCCTCAAATAAATATACCCGGCAATTTGTCTAATTCAACGATCGTAGCCGGCGGGCTTGAACAATCCAATGTCGATCTCGCCGAGGAATTTACCAAAATGATAACCGCGCAGAGAGGATTCCAAGCAAACGCACGGGTGATCAGTACAAGCGATGAATTCCTCCACGAAGTAGTAAATATTAAACGTTAAGCAAAAATAATACGGGGCAGTTTTTCCTGCTGCCCCCTAAATTTTTTTTGAAAAACATGGAAAATGTAATCAAAATATTAGTAATTGAAGATGAAATATCTTACTTCGAATTATACACTCACATGCTAATTGAATCCGGTATGCAGTATCAATTAAAATTGGTCGGAACTGAAAAGGAGCTTGTAGACGCAATAAATGATTATAAACCCGATGTAATCTTATCAGATTATTCAATGCCTGACTTCAACGGAAAAAGGGCATTAGAAATTACGATGGAACATACTCCAATTACTCCATTCATATTTATTACCGGAGAGATCAACGAGGAAATTGTTGTGGAGTTGATGAGCGCGGGGGCGACCGATTACTTGATAAAAACCAATTTTTCACGTTTTATGCCGGCAATTATCAGGGCGCTGGAGAAAAAGAAGATCCGCCAGGAAAAGGATATGGCTGAGAATTTATTGAGAGCAAATGAGGAGCGTCTACGAACAATAATTAATTCAATGGATGATACGATTTTTATTCTCGAAAAAGATATTATCTTGAGCGGAATATACGGAAATATGACAAGTTCACTTCATTTGCCGCTTGAAAGGGCTGTTGGGAGAACCCCAAGGGAAGCTATGGGGGCTGAGATCGGAGAAAAATTCGAACAAGCGATAAAGGAAATGAATGAGAAAGAAAAAGTCATTTTCGAATGGTCTCTGAGAACGAACAGGAGGGAATTCCATTTTGAAACCATTATAACTAAACGACTTACCTCCAGTAATGAGCACACCGGATATATCGGAGTTTGCCATGATATTACCTTGAAAAAGAATTATGAAATCTCTCTGAAAAAGTCTGAAGAAGAGTATCGTTCCATATTCGAAAATTCTGTGGAAGGGATGTTTAAAACAACACGGGGGGGGAAATTTCTAAAGGTAAATCCCTCCCTCGTATCTATGCTCGGGTATGATTCGGCTGAAGAATTGATTGCGATAGATATCCCTACACAGCTATATCTGGATCCTGCCGATAGAGAGGTATTGCATAAAAAGATCGATCCTGTCAGTAATATTGTACATTCCGAGTTGCAACTTAGAAAAAAAAGCGGTGATGTCATATTTGTAAAAGTGCGTCTACGGGTGAAAAGGGATGACGCTGGCGAGATAGAATATTACGAGGGTATCATCGAGGATATTTCTGACAGAATCAGATATGAGAATGAAAGGTTGTTACTCGAGGAACAGATAAAAAGAAGGAATGTTGAGCTTGAATCAACATTACAAAATGTCAGTCACATGCAGGAACAATTGGTTCATTCCGAGAAGATGGCTTCGTTAGGACAGTTGACCGCGGGCATAGCTCACGAAATCAACAATCCTTTGGCTTTTGTTTCCAGCAATATAAATCGATTCGAAGAGTATTTCGAGGATCTCTTTTCCGTTCTGGGAGATTGGCATTTAGCAGGCACCGAAATAAAGAACGGATATCCTTCTGTAGAAAAGATTATCCAAATAGAAGAGAAGCAAAACAAACTTGATTTTGAATTCATCTCCGAAGATTACAAAAACCTGCTTGTGAACACCAAAGAAGGACTAGGCAGAATTAAAAAAATTGTTGAAGAACTTCGTGTGTTTTCGCACAAGTCAAAAGACCAATTTGTGGAAACGAACCTGAATGACGCGATATCCGACACAATAACTATTGCTTGGAATGAAATCAAATACAAGGCGACCATTGAAAAGTATTTCGGTCATTTGCCTCCGGTGATGTGTATACCCGGAGAAATTAAACAAGTATTCCTCAACCTTCTTGTGAATGCATCTCATGCGATAACCGAAAAAGGAGTGATCAGGATAAAAACATATGTATCCGAGCCAAACGTAGTCATTGAAATATCGGACAACGGTTGTGGCATAAAGCAGGAAAATCTGAAAAAAATATTTGATCCTTTTTACACAACTAAAGCGGTCGGAAAAGGGACCGGATTAGGGTTATGGATATCTTCAACGATTATATACAAGCACAAAGGTACTATTACAGTAAATAGTCAGGTGGGTCAAGGTACCACATTTATCATTCAACTTCCAAAGGAAAAAGATATTAAATAATGAATATCGAAATGGAGAACTTAAACATACTACCACCTTCAATATTGTTCATCGATGATGAGCAATCTATTTTATCATCACTGAGAAGTTTGTTTCGCCGGGAAGGTTATCATCTGCTTTTTGCCTCTTCGGGATCTGAAGCACTCACTCTTCTCGATTTACACCATATAGATATTATCGTTACAGACATGCAAATGCCCGAAATGACCGGAAGGGAATTTCTAATAAAAGCAAGCTTCCTTCAACCCGATTCGATCAGGATAATCTTGAGCGGTTATGAGGACAAATCCGTCGTTTTGGACACACTCGCAAAAGGCTACGCTCATAAATACATGCTAAAACCTTGGGATGATATTGAATTCAGGAAAATAATGGCTGAAACCGTTCTAATGACGAGAGATTTTAAAAGTAGAAAAATGAATAAATTATTGAGAAGTTTCAATAATCTGCCTTCACCTCCAAATCTTGACAGCAAGCTTCATTTTTTGATCAATAAACCGGAAAGTTCATTAAATGAAATCGTTAAGGAAATAGAAAAAAATCCGGCTTTGGTGGCGAAGGTATTACAAGTAGCAAACTCAATTTTCTATGCTTCTTATAATAATATCCTGTCCATAAAGGATGCCGTTATATTTATCGGTACGGCATATATCAGTAATCTTGTTTTAGCCTTAGAAATTTTTCAGACGTTCATGAACAATGCAAGTAATGAGCTTCGCGGTTTGATGGAAGATTTCTGGGAGCGGTCAATCCGCCGAGCTTCGATGGCAAGAAAAATTTGCACAGACAGTGCGAACCATTTCGATCCTCAGTCGCTTTATATCGCGGCATTATTTTGCGACATAGGTTTTTTGGTATGGATCATCTATGATGAAATCAAATTCGAAAAATTTGCTGAATTGGTTAAAAAAAATGAATATTCGTTACAGGAAATAGATTACAAAGTATTTGATGTGCCTCATTCCTATATCGGAGCAAGTCTACTCCAGCTTTGGAATTTTCCATCTGAAATTGTATTGGCAGTCGCAAACCATCACAACAATTCGATCGAGCACGAATTTATACAGATAATCCAGATAGCCGACGCAATTGAAGACGAAAGCAGTCTGAACAACAATAACAGCGAATTATCAGATAAAATAGCTTACTGGCGAAATATTTTAAACAATGTGCAATAAATTTTCATAATGATGTTTTATGCTTGATTCACTGGTATATTCACCCAATAAAAAAATATTATATGTTGATGACGAAGCGAATCTTCTTTCTTCTTTCAAGTCGTTGATGAGGCGCTCGGACATCGAGCTGAGCACTCTGCAACATTCGGATCAAATTACCGAAGTGTTGGCTTCTAAAGGTCCTTTCGCCCTGGTAATGTCAGATCAAAAAATGCCTGGTATCGACGGAGTTCAGGTACTGGAAACTGTTGCAAAAATTCACCCGACGACAGTAAGGATTATGGTGACAGGGTACGCCGATTATAACGATACCTTGCGGGCTATCAATATCGGAGGAATCAGCCGATATATATCAAAGCCTTGGGACGATACGGAGATAAAAAAAATTGTCGAAGAATCCGTTCATCATTATAATCTCGTTGGAGAGAATAAATTTTTAATGAGCCAGTTGAAATTTAAAAACAACGATTTGACTGTGTTGCTAAACAAAACGGTTGTGGAGACTGTCAGATTGCTTAGCGATTTTGTCGGTTATATAACTCCGGATGCAAATTCTCAGGTTATGAGGATCAGAAAGTTAAGCGAATTATTTCTGAACAAACTACCCCAATTGAGTGAAAATGAAATATGGGAACTTGAAAGGGCGATCGATCTTTTTAATCTTGGTATTGCGGTTTTACCTGCCTGGATTAAGGTCACACTTAACAAGAACGGATTAGGGGAGTTGGAGCGGTTTAGTGAAGCACAAATGCACCATATAATGGCTGCCGGACTGCTAGAAAAAATTCCGAGATTTGAAAATGTTGCTAAAATAATCCGTTACCACAAAAAGTATTTTAATGGTGAAGGTGAACCAAAATATGAAAAAATTTCAGGGAGTGATATCCCGCTGGGTTCGAGAATATTGAAAATATTAATTGATATTGACAAGATGTCAACAGAAGGAATGAAAGGGAGCGCTATTTTTGAATTTTTGATGGCTAAACCACAGATTTATGATATAGATATCATCAACCATTTTTTAAGTACCCAAACGAATCAAACTTCTCAGGAAATTGAAGTCAAAATAACACTGAACGAACTACAATCCGGGATGACCGTTATGGAGGATTTAACTACAAAAGCCGGATTCAATCTTCTGAAGAACAATTCTGTCATTTCAGAAACCAATATTAATATCTTAAAACAATGGCATAAAAAAGATCCTGTTAATGAGCCATTTCTTGTTAGGAAAACACTTTCTGATACTTTGTAGATTTGCAAAAGAGTCTAATATTTAATGAAATACATCAATAATAGGGCTATTATTCACCACCTGACCGATATTAACCACCCCCTCCTGATTACCTATCTAAATTCATAAGTATATAGTCCATTATCAAGCCAATTTATTGGCACATTCTTTGAGCTTTTGTAAGTAAAATCAAAAAAGAGAGAAAGTAATAATGGCAAATTTACAACAAGGTACTGAAGAATCAAAAGAGACCTTAGTGACAGAAAAACCTCAAAAAGGATCATCAACCACAAAAAAAATCATAATATTCGGAATACCGATAATTATTTTCCAGATCATTGTGGTTTACTTTCTGACAATAAAATTTCTCATGCCACTAGCCGGGAAAGAAGTAGAGGAAACAGAGAACACCGAAGAAGAGATTGTGGCTGAGACTGGTGACCAGGCAGAACAGCATATTTTTATTGTAAAAGATATGATAATCAATCCGGCGGGTACTAACGGCACAAGATTTCTGTTGACGACCATCGGGATTGAAGTTCTTAACAATGAAGGTATAAAAGAGTTGCAAACCAAGGAATTTCAATTAAGAGATGTGTTGAATACAGTTTTCGCTAACAAGGAAGTTCCTGAGCTGCTGGATGTAAAGGCAAAAGAAAGCATGAAGAGTGAGATTTTGGATCAAATACGCAAATCTCTCAAAACAGATACACCGAAAAATATCTATTTCAGCAAATTCATCATACAATAGATCGGAATCATGAATAATATTTTATCAAAAGAAGAGATGGACACCTTGTTGTCGGAATCAGTGACCGGTTCGGAGGCACAAGGTCCGGTTTTGAGCAAAGTCGTCTCTAACTATGATTTTAAAATGAGCTTTAACAGTTTGCCTGATCAATTAACGGCAGATCTTTCCGACAAGATGAATTCTTTCGGAGAGTCTGTTCGAAATTATTTTGCGACAAACATGAAGTACGAATTCGTTATTCGTTTAGCGTCAATCGACAAATTGTTGTTTTCCGAATACATGCTCACAATACCCCAGCCATCGAGTTTGTTCGTGATAGGCTCATCCGACCCGACAATAAAGCTTGTTCTGGAATTAGATCCTCGATTTATTGTTTCAGCTGTATCAAGGATGCTTGGCGGAGAAATAAGCGAAGTGGTTCAATCAAGACCGGTAACCCAATTAGAACAGAATATTTTCAAAAAGGTTGTGAACCATCTAACATCCGAACTCGAAGCTGCCATCAGAAATTATGTAAATATAAAGTTGGGAATCGAAAAATACACGAACGAAGGTAAAAAGCTAGTATCTCATCCTGCAGAGGAAAAGATGATAACATCTGTATTTGAGATAAGTTATGAACAGGTTCAATACCAGTTGCGCGTAAGCATTCCGAATTTCATATTTAATGATGCGATAAAAGAACAGAATAAGTTCAAATCAGCAAAAGAAGCTCAGGATATTTTAAAACCAATGAAGAATGCCTGTCTGGAGCAAAATTTACTGGAAACCGGAATTGATGTATTAGCTATCCTTGGAACATCGAGAGCATCAGTAAAAGAACTTATTGATTTAAGACCGGGAGATATTTTACGGACTGATACGAACGTAAATACTGAAATCAATTTAAAAATAGGTAAACAATTAGAATTGAGTGGCCTCCCGGGAATTTCAAACGGAAAACTTGCTATCAATGTCACAAGAATATTTAAATCTCAAAAAAATAAAATAAATAAAAAATGCATATGAACGATACATCAACTGAAAATTATCATGAAGCAGGTACAGATGTGCACGTAAAAAATCCTGAATTTCAAAATCTTGAACAAAGCCAGGCAAGCGGTGGCAAAGACATCAATCTGAATCTGTTAATGGACGTGCAAATGCCCATAACAATCGAATTCGGAAAAACAACATTGCCTATCAAGGAAGTTCTTGAGCTTCAACGCGGATCGGTGATTGAATTGGATAAACGGGTTGGTGAATCCCTGGATATTATAGTCAACGGAAAAAAGATGGCAGAAGGTGAGGTAGTTGTGATCGACAATCAGTTTGCAGTAAGAATAATTTCACTCGTTGAAGCAAATGAACAAAACCAAAAAAACTGAACAATAACATGACCTTGTTAATATTTAAATCTCTATTGTCTCTCGGAATAATATTATTATTGATTTTGGGTTTGACGATGTTCTTCAAAAAATTCTTCCTTCGATCAAAAAAGGATAAGAATTCGCTGGTTGATGTTGATGTAATTGGAATCAAACATTTACAACCAAAAAAATCAGTATATGTTTTAAAAGTCTTGAATACGATAAGTGTCGTCGGTATTTCGGAAACCGGTATACAGCCTATCGCCCAAATAAAGGATGTACAAGTAGTGAATGAGATCGAAGCAAAAATGGCAGTTGAACAGTTGGCATCCACATGGCTGGAAAAAAAGATCGAATTGCATTCCTCAGAGAATAAGGGCTTCATACCATATCTGTATAATTTGATGAAGGGAACATATAAAAAAAGTGGGAATGTGACAAATAAAAATTACGGGAACGATGATGAAGATTAAAGGAATTTCAGCATTTATTTTTCTTTTCTTGCTACTAACAGGCTCCCTTGACGCCCAGCCCAATTCTATCCCTTTCCCGAAGGTCAATCTCGAAGTGGGGAAGGCTACGAATCCCGAAGATGTGTCGCTAACTCTTCAGATTTTGCTTTTGATGACAGTATTATCTCTGGCGCCCGCGATTTTGATTTTAACCACAGCATTCACCCGTTTTATCGTTGTGTTCCATTTTTTAAAGCAAGCTTTGGGAACACCTCATATGCCGCCTGCTCAGGTAATGGTCGGTTTAGCACTTTTTCTTACGCTTTTCATAATGGCTCCTGTATGGAACAAAATTAATAATGATGCTCTTCAGCCATATATGAAAAATGAATTAACTCTCGAAGCGGCATATGATAAAGCGATTGTACCACTGAGGGAATTTATGTTCAAAAACACACGCGAAGAAGATTTAGCACTTTTTGTAAAAATGACAAACGCCCACAAGCCGGATAATAGGGACGAAGTATCGCTCCAGGCGATAATACCGGCATTCGCAATAAGTGAATTACGCACCGGTTTTCAAATCGGATTTATTTTATTCATACCGTTTTTAATAATTGATATGGTGATCGCAAGCATTTTGATGTCGATGGGTATGATGATGCTTCCGCCGGTGATGATCTCTTTGCCGTTTAAAATACTTTTATTCGTTCTTGTAGACGGATGGAACCTGATCGTAGGAACACTATTAACAAGTTATAGTTGAGAAAAGGATATTCAATGAACATAGAATTTATAGTTTTCATTTTTCGTGAGGCCCTTTACACAATGCTATTGCTAGCAGCGCCTGTTCTGATCGTTTCGTTAATTGTCGGATTGGTGATATCAATTATTCAGGCAGCGACATCCATTCAAGAATTTACACTAACCTTTATACCGAAAATTGTTATAACCGCGCTGGTGATTGTGTTTATGCTCCCCTGGATGATCGACCTTTTGGTTTCGTTCACAACAAATTTGTATAACCAAATTCCAATGCTGATAAAATAAGATTATGGAGATACTGGCCGGAAATTTCGTAATATTTTTACTGTTGTTCGTGCGCATCACATCACTGATAATGGTCGCACCCATGATAGGCAGCCAAAATGTGCCAGTGCAATTCAAGGTATCCTTGGGATTATTCCTTGCACTTATTCTCATTCCGATGGTGAATCCGATAGAGATAGGTAATGATATTAAGTTGCTCACCTTGTTCATTATGATAATTAAAGAAGTTATCACAGGATTGATGATCGGTTATGTTGCCAACCTGATTTTTTCGGCGGTACGGTACGCCGGTGAACTTATTGGTTTTGATTTGGGTATATCGTATGCAAACATTTTCAGCGCCTATAGCAATCAACAAGTTAATATATTGAGCGAATTTTTGCATATAGTGATGTTGCTGGTTTTTATCGCTTTGAACGGGCATCACTTCGTCATTCATTCC
>CAYTID010000027.1:0-23596 GCA_964437735.1 uncultured Ignavibacteriaceae bacterium
AATTGAAACACTCAGAAAAAGTTATTTAAGGTTTCGAAAAACGTGAATCCATTAAAAAAATTTACCTCCAAAATTTTTGCAATTATTTTTGCAAATTTTCCGACTCTTACAATTTTCTTGTTTATAATTGGATTAGACATTTCCTTGCTTGCTTACAATCAATCAGCACTTTCTACTATAAACAATGTTGTTCTACCCGACTCAATCGATACCGGTGACGAGCCACCTGATTTTGACGATGAAACGGATTTCGAAGATTCCACAGCTTATGTTCTGATAGATTCAACTGCACGGTTGGAACATTTTATTTATGAACGTAGCGATCAAGTTTATGCTAATCCATTCCAAAAACGTATTTATCCTTTATTTCTAGAGAATCGAAGTACGGCTTACAAAATTGATATTGCTCTGGACAGTACCGGGCAATTTGTAACCTATAGTGAAACTATTTATGGTAATGACGTTAAGATTCCGATCATCATGCCCATTGATGATTATATTGATCAAAGATTGCAATTCGAAAAAAAGAAAAATTGGGAATCGTTAGCGAGAACATATACATTCAATGAAAAGGGAGTGGGATTAACAGAATTTTTCGGTTCGATTACAAATATCGATATTCCTGTTCCTGCGGTTCCGTTTTTAAGTATTTTCGGTCCTCCCAAAATAAATCTCAGAATAAACGGCGCGGTTGATATATCTGCCGGATTCCGAAGTCAGAAGTCGGACCAGGCACAAATTTCACGACAGGACCAAGTGCGCAATGAACCGAATTTCAAACAGGAAGTTCAGATAAATGTGAACGGCACTATCGGAGACAAACTCAACTTGCTCGCTGATTGGAATACTCAGCGTACTTTTGAATACGAAAACCAGTTAAAAATTAAATACACCGGCTATGAAGATGAAATCATACAAAGTATTGAAGCAGGTAACGTTTCTCTACAAAGTCCCGCTTCATTTGGCGGGAGTAGTCAAGCTCTGTTCGGAATCAAGGGACAATTTCAGTTAGGACCTCTTAGCCTCCAGACTGTAGTCTCCCAGAAAAAAGGACAAACCCGTGAATTAACAGCTGCAGGCGGTGCACAGGAGAAAGTTATCAATATTCCTGTTTGGGATTATTCTACGAATCACTATTTCCTGGATACACTTTATAGGAGTATTTTTGACGTTGCTTATGCAACGCTGACGCCGCAATTACCAATAAACATGCTTCAATTTCAAATAATTGATATCGAAGTTTGGAAAACAAGACAAGTAAGTCTTTTCCAAGCCGGTCAGAAAGAAGGTGTTGCATTTATCGACTTACCCACCATAGGTCAAACGGGACAATATCACGATTCACTTCGGAATGCAAGTTCAATACCGGGTCAAATTGAAAGAGGAACGTGGATAAAATTGCAGCCGAATGAATATAAATATAATTCTATCGCAGGTTTCATTTCAATTAGCACTGGTCTGCAACCCGATCAGGCGTTAGCTGTTTCATTCAGAACCCAGGGGTCGACTTCTTCACCGAATGATGATCTAATTTACGGTGAATTTGCCGGTTCCGATACATCCAGCAGACCGATGGTTCTTAAATTAGTCCGCCCGAAAAATTTAATTCCTAGCTACCGGCAGGCATGGAATATGATGCTTAAAAATATTTATTCCCTTGGAGGTTCAAATTTAAAGAAGGAGGGATTTGAGCTGAAAGTTATTCGCGAATCAGCCGGAGCTACAGAAATTGATGCCTTGTATGGTAGGAGTTTGCTTCAAATTTTGGAATTGGATAAATACGGCGAAAATAATTCGCCTCAGCCGGATGATAAATTCGATTATATTCCCGGAGTTACAGTTGATGAAGCCAGAGCAGAAATTATTTTTCCCAGTCTCGAACCATTCCGAAAATCAATTAGAAATTATTTAATCTCGCAGGGGCAACCTCAAAATGTAATCGATTCGCTGATGTTTTCTGAAATTTACGATACGCTAAAAATAATAGCACAACAAAGCAGCAGGAACAGGTATCAGATCAGAGGAAAATCGACAACTGAAAAACAAAGTAAATATAACCTGGGATTCAATATCGTTGAGGGGAGTGTACAGGTTTTGTTGGACGGATCGCCGTTAACACCGGGAGTGGATTATTCTGTTGACTATATTATAGGAGAAGTAATAATCAGAAATCAGCGCGCCCTGCTCCCCGGTGCGAATATGGCTATTAAATACGAACAAAACGATTTGTTCCAGCTGGCTTCGAAAACTTTACTCGGTGCACGAGGAGAAATAGAACCTTTCTCAAATACCAAACTCGGATTCACTATCATGAATCTGAATCAGGAAACTTTAACCGATAAAGTACGATTAAACGAAGAACCTACGAATAATTCTCTTTTCGGTGTTGATGCAGCGACATCCTTTAATCTCGGTATTTTGACTGATGCACTTGATGCTTTACCTCTGATTAAGACCAGAGAAATGTCGAGCATCCGGTTCGCCGGTGAAGCCGCATATATGTTACCCGATCCTAATACAAAAAAAAGTACAATAGCAGGGGATCGTGGAAGTGGTATTGCATACATTGATGACTTCGAAGGCGCACGCCGTACGATACCGTTAGGAATAGGTTATGCTACATGGAAACTTGCCAGTTCGCCCGTATATAGTTATTTAGGAAATATTCCCGAAACAACGAAAACTTTTTCAAAAGGGAGACTATTGTGGTATAATAAACTTCCCAGCGATGTATTCATTACCGATATCTGGCCTAACAAAAGTGTAAGACGAGGTCAGGAGCAAGTGACTGTAATGAATCTCGATTATTTTCCAAGAGAACGCGGGATGAACAATTATTCTATGAATACCGCATCAACACTTGAGGCTGATCCAAAACGCAATTGGGCTGGTGTGATGAAATACTTAGGCGCTGCAGCCTCAAACATCATTGAGCAAAATATTAACTTTCTTGAACTTTGGGTAAAAACTGAAAAAATTGAGGGAAACAGTACACCCGATTTACGTATTGGTCGACTATTTATTGATTTAGGTCGTGTAAGCGAAGACGTTATACCAAATAACAAGTTAAACTCTGAAGATTTAGTAAAATCCAACATTCCCAATGGTGTGTTGAATGCGGGTGAAGATGTCGGATTGGATTTGTTAACCGATTCTGAGGAAAGACAAACCCATGCTGCGTTAATAGCGCAATATCCTGGCTTGAATTCAGACCCGAGCGGTGATAACTGGTCGTACTCTACAGGTGGTAAGGATTTTAGCAAGATCAACGGAATGGAAGGAAACGAACCAAGCGCTGAAGGACGCTTTCCTGATACCGAAGATCTAAACGCAAACGGTGATGTCGACCTGACAAATAGTTATCTTGAATATGAAATTCCACTTTCAGAAATTTATCTCGATTCTCTAGGATTCGAAAGGAATAATGAATTTATAGTTGGTGGCGGGTCCGACGGATGGTATCAAATCAGAGTTCCACTGTCTGAATTTACCCGATTAATCTCTCTCGGGAATGAACAACCAATTGATATACTACAGAATTTACAATATGCAAGAATGTGGATGTCGGGCTTTGAACAACCGGTTAGATTAAGAATTGCAGATATATCGCTGATCGGAAATCAATGGCAGGAATCTATCAAAGGTGATTCAATCCTCAGTGTTACGGTAGTGAATATTGAGGATAATCCGGAATATCAAAGTCCTCCCGGTGTAACCCGTGAAAGAGATAGAACCCAACCCGATCAGGAAATATTCGGTAACGAGCAATCGCTGAATTTGAAAATATCCGGATTGGCGAATGGAGAATTCCGCGATGCATTCAAACATTATACCTACCGTCCTCTCGATGCGTTCAACTACAAGACGATGAAAATGTTTGTTCATGGCGATAATAAATTTACTTTCGTTGATACAAGTAATTATGATTTAGATTTCTATATCAGATTTGGTTTGGATTCACTAAACTATTATGAATATCGCGCTCCTCTGCATCCTGGTTGGGATCCGCAAAACAATGAGGTAATTATAAGATTTGATGATCTGACTGCAATCAAAGAGGGGCGTGATTCCAGTAACAGGAGATCGGCACCTGTGCCTGTAAAAGGCGGACCGGCGGGAGCTGCTTAATATGTCAGGGGAAGTCCTGCATTAACTTTAATAAAATATATTTGGGTTGGTGTTTCGAACCCGGTTGGCAAAGGAACCTTTTTACCAATTACCGGAGATATTTGGGTTAATGAATTACGCGTGCTTGATGTCGACGACACTCCCGGTTGGGCATATCGTTTTGATACACAGTTAAAAATTGCAGATTTCGGGAATGCTTCTTTTAATATTTCACGAATTGATCCCTACTTCCACGGACTTGATCAACGCTTCGGTTCACGTCAAACAGGAGTTAATTGGTCGGCTGGAGCCAATTTCTCTCTTGAACGTTTTCTGCCGTCTGATTGGCAGGGGACTTCATTACCTTTCACCTATTCACATTCAGAGAACATCAACAATCCACAATATTTTCCGAATACTGATGTAAGCGTTGATGAAGCAGCACAATTGGCTGCGGATAGAATTCTCAGCAGCGGGGGGAGTAAAGAAGAATCTGAAGCTGCAAAGAATGATATTATAAATGAAGCACAAACTGTACGGATCACTGATTCGTATGCAGTTCCGAATTTTAGAATTGCTTTGCCGAGTTCTGCCTGGTATATCAAAGAAACAATTAACAAAATTAATTTATCGTTCAACTACACAAAATCCACTGAGCGTAATCCGATGATTGCTTATCGAACAAGTTGGGCTTGGTCCGGACAGGGGCGCTATGCAGTTACGATTCCGCCTGATTTTTATTTTTCTCCGTTTACAAAATTGTTCGATGGAGTTTATCTGTTGGAAGATTATAAAAATTATAAAATATTTTTCATACCTATAACAGGTTTTAATGCCGGTATGGGATTTCAACGCGGTCAGTCATTTGAAATTACTAGAGTACAATCACAACAAAGACCGATTACACGAAATTTCAGTGCTACACGAAGTCTTGATTTTGGTTGGAAATTTACCGAAGGCGGACTTACCAACATTTCCGGCGATTATGCACTATCCGTGGAGAGCGTTCTGCTGCACTTAGAGACGGATTCCCTCGGTAATCAGAGGAGATTCAGCGATATACTTAAAGATATCTTCAGTCCCAGTAAATTAATTAACTTTGGAAACGATGCGAGATCCGGTCAGCGTTTTCAAATTGGTTCAAAACCAAAAATTCCCAACATTCTCAACATAAACCGTTTCATTGATTTTAATCTAACCTATAGTGTTAATTACAGTTGGATGAATAATTTTCAACAGGGTGATATTGGCAAGAGTACCGGCTTTGATAACAATATTAATTTTTCGACGAATTTCAGATTAAAATCATTAACCGATCCGTGGTTTAAAACAACTGAAGAAGTTCCTGCAAAAACACCGCCCCCTCCGGTAAGAAATTTACGCAAGGAAAAACGAGACGATGATTCACCGGTCGAAGGGGATGAACAGGAAATAGAGATCGAAGAAATTCCCGATACAACCGCAAAAATTCCGGCTAAAGATAAAATAGTGAAACAAATAAAAGCCCTGACCAAAGCATTTATCAAATATCCACTTCTCGATTATGAAACAATAAATATAACATACTCTCAGGGTAACAGAGCCGGGAATAGTGGAGTTGTTGGACAAACAGGATTAATGAACTTTTGGGGTATTCCTCCGTTTGGAGCTCCGAATCCCGAATACGGTCCATCACGATTATATCAGTTAGGAATTATATCTGATCCGTCAGGCGATTTAGCTACAGAAAGGATAACGAGTTTTCCTTTTATCCGGTTTAATGTTAACCGCGGTTTGCGAGCTAAAAATGCTAATCTCACAGACCAGTACAGCCAAACTAACAGACTCCAACTTCGCACGAATCGTCCATTATGGGAAGGAGCTACGCTGGATTTGAACTGGTCTCTTTCATGGACATTCAATAAGAACACCACCATCGTCACTGACGCATATGGTGTACCAAGTATCAATTCAGTTGCCACAGGAGGAAATGTTGAAAGGTCGTTTTTCTCGATGCCACCTTTCTTATTATTTAAAATGTTAAAAAGCAACATCGAGGAAGTCGGAAAAATTTATAACGCTCGCAGGACAGATATTTCCGATAACGCACCGGACGACGTAAAACTTGCTGAATCTTTTGAAGAAGGGATGGAAGCTTTACCTTTACTAAGAAAAATCCTCGGACCTTTGGTTCCTCGCGCGAATTATACAATTAGATGGGAAGGTTTGGAAAAAACAATAGGTATGCAGTCTTTGTTTGATCGACTATCCCTCGACCATGGGTATACTTCAAATTTCGTACGTCAATGGAGAGGAAATCCTAATGGAGGAGAACGAACTGAATCAGAGCGTGTTACTTACGGATTCTCTCCGTTGGTTGGTCTGAATGCTTCTATGAAAGAGCTCCTGAAAGGAAGTCTTACCACTACGGTCAGATACAATACAAATTCCTCATACGATCTGAATATCGCTGCGAGAAATATCGTCAAAACGTTATCACAGGAATTGTCGGTCTCCTTATCGTATTCAAGGCGTGGATTTGAATTTCCTCTATTCGGATTATCTCTCAGCAATGACCTCGATGTTTCGGCCACCTATTCGATGACTCATAATTCGAGAAAAACTTTTGAAGTTAATCAGCTTGAAACTAATCCGAAAGGAACGCCTCTTGAAGGAAATACCCGGACAATGCTCGAACCGAGAATCAGATACGTCTTAAGCTCCAGAATCACTGCGTCAATATTTTATAGATATACAAAGATCGCTCCGGACGAAGGGGGTTCTTTGATACCAGGAACGACCACAAATGAGGGTGGCTTGGATTTGAGGATAGCTATACAATAAAGAATTAATTTTCATGACTGACCTGAAGAGAAAAATATTATGGGTGGACGATGAAATTGAATTGCTGAAACCACATATCCTTTTCTTGATCGGAAAAGGGTACGACGTAGAAACAGCAACGAATGGTGAAGATGCAGTTACGCTCGTTAGTGAAAAGCAGTTCGATTTGATTTTTTTAGATGAAATGATGGCTGGTATGGGAGGTTTAAAAACCCTCGCTGAAATAAAAGAAATAAGCCCTGAGGTTCCTGTAATTATGGTTACGAAAAGTGAAGACGAAGGATTGATGGAGAATGCCATCGGAAGGAAGATCAGCGATTATTTGACTAAACCCGTAAATCCAAGCCAAATTTTGCTGGCGTGCAAAAAATTTTTAGAGGGAAAAGAAATAACACGGGCTTATGTATCGCGCGATTATATAAAGGAATTTAATGAAATTTCAACCAGCTTGATAGCAAATCCCGATGCAAATGAATGGATAGAAATTTATGACAAATTAGTTGATTGGTCGATTGATTTGGATGGACATCCCCAACTTGGACTTGGTGATACATTACACGATCAATTTCGTACTGCAAACGGTGAATTTTCTAAATTCATAGAAAAGGTATATAGGGATTGGATCGAAAAAGAAAATCGTCCGATTTTATCCGTTGATCTGGTTGATAAACTTTTGATTCCTGAACTTGATGATAGCAAGTCGGTATTCTTTTTTGTCGTTGATTGTATGCGTCTGGATCAATGGCTCGGAATGGAAAGATTGTTGCGTGATTATTATACTATTAACAGGAAATACTATTATTCGATATTGCCGACAGCAACACCTTATTCGCGTAATGCGATTTTCAGCGGATCGTGGCCCGATGAAATTGAAAAACGGTTTCCTGAAATATGGGAACAATGGGAAGACGACGACAATAGCAGAAATAAAAATGAACAGGCATTTCTTCAGAATCTTTTGGAAAGACGAAAAATTAAGCTGAAGCCCGAGTCGAAATATTACAAAATAATTGATACTGAATTCGGGAAAAATATTGAACAGAACATATTATCCTTTACGAAAAACAAACTGACTTCTATTGTAATAAATTTTGTCGATATGCTCGCTCACAGTCGCTCCGATTCTCAGCTGCTAAAAGAAATTGCGCCCGATGAATCGGCATACAGGTCTCTTACTAATTCATGGTTTTCTCACTCTTCATTTTTCGGCATGCTGCGTATGTTAGCCTCACAAAAAAATGTTAAGATAATCGTGACAACTGATCATGGAAGTATCCGTTGTATGCGCGGGGCAAAAGTTGTTGCCGACAGGGAAGCTGCAACTAATTTAAGATATAAATACGGAAGAAATTTAAAAGTTGATGAGAAGAATGCCATCTTCATAAAAAATCCGGCTGACTATCGCGTGCCAGTGAGAGGCGTGACGGTAAACTATATCATCGCAAAAGAAGACTATTATTTCGTGTATCCCACCGATTATCATCGATATCTGTCACAATACAGAGACAGTTTTCAGCATGGCGGAATTTCGATGGAAGAAATGATTCTTCCGTTTGTAGTTCTGGAACCGAAACGTTGATTTTGGATGGAAATATTTACAACATATAGCGAACTTGATACTATTAATTTGGGTGAGAAGTTTGCGAAAAATAAATTGATCCCCGGCGATGTTATTGCCTTGTTCGGTGATTTGGGCGCCGGAAAAACCAGGTTTATACAAGGAATATGCAAAGGTTTTGGAATAACCGAGCATGTTTCAAGTCCGAGTTTTACAATCGTCAACGAATATACAACCGGTAAAATTAAAATTTACCATTTTGATTTTTATAGAGTGAAAACAATGAACGAAGTTATTGATATTGGGTTTGATGAATATATTTACAGCAACGGTATTTGCCTTATCGAATGGGCAGACCGTATCAGGGATATACTTCCACCAAATCGGTACGAAATAAACTTGCTGTTAGGGGATAGTGAAAATATCCGTGAAATAAAAATCTGTAAATTAGATTGATATGATATTAGGGATTGAAACTGCAACTCAAGTTTGCGCAGCTGCTATCGTGAAAGATGGAATTGTTGTTGCCGAGAATTATCTTACAGAACCAAATGTCCATTCGGAAAAACTGATAACTTTGATCAACAATACTTTGATGCAGGCTAATTCCGGTGGGGAAGCGACAGATAATCTGAAAAAACTTAATGCAATTTCGATTTCGAATGGACCGGGATCTTTTACAGGTTTACGAGTGGGATTCAGTGTGGCGAAAGCAATTGCCTATGCTTGTAATAAACCGTTGGTAACTGTTCCAACGCTTGAAGCCTTAGGATTCAATTTTGTATCAACGAAAAATTATCAGACATTCCGGTACCTCTGTCCGTTAATCGATGCACGTCGGGATGAGTTTTATTCGGTTATTTTGGAATATGAAAATAATAAATTTGTACGAGTGGTTGAACAATCAGCTTATAAATTCGACGATCTGGTAAAATTGATTCCGGGAACGGGGAAAATTATTTTTATCGGCGACGGGATAGAAAAATTTCAAAAATTTATTTCTATAAAGAATATCTCGAATGAATTGTGGAATTTTAATGATGGAATTAGTAATTTATGTAGTGCGGGTTCGGTAGCATTGCTCGGTGAAATCAAATTCAATCTTGGTCAGATTGAAGATCTCACAAATCTGGAACCGGACTATGTAAAAGATTTTTATACGTTATTTAAAACATCTTAAATAAGGAATTGAATTATGGCTTGGTTTAGCAGATCAAAAGAGAGTATCGCGCAGGAAACGAAGAAGAAAGAAATTCCGGATGGCTTATGGTTAAAGTGCGAAAGTTGCAGCGAAATCATTCATAAATCACTTCTGGAGCAACAATATTATACTTGTCAAAAATGTTCTTTTCATTTCAGGATTGGGAGTAAGGAATATATAAAAATATTATTGGATGAAAACTCATTCAAAGAACTCGATACGAAAATGCGTTCTAAAGATCCGTTAAAATTTGTGGATACTAAGCCGTATAAAAATCGGATAAAAGACATGATCGATAAATCAGGTCTTTATGATGCTGTGAGAACAGGAACAGGAAAAATCAACGGGATCGAGGTAGCGCTTGCGTGCATGGATTTCGGTTTTATCGGCGGAAGTATGGGTTCGGTGGTTGGCGAAAAAATTTCACGAGCAATTGATAAAGCAAGAAAAAATAAATTACCTATGATAATAATATCGTCAAGCGGAGGAGCACGAATGATGGAAGGAGCTCTCTCTTTGATGCAGCTTGCAAAAACTAACGCAAAATTGGCACAACTGGCTGACGAAGGGCTACCTTATATATCTATTTTAACCGATCCCACAACAGGAGGTGTAACAGCATCCTTTGCTATGATGGGTGATATAAATATAGCTGAACCGGGTGCATTGATTGGTTTTGCCGGACCGCGAGTTATCAGGCAGACAATAGGAAAAGATTTACCCCCCGGATTTCAGAGGTCAGAATTCCAACTCGAACACGGTTTTGCCGATAAAGTTGTTCATCGTAAAGATATGAAAGACACAATCACGCGCCTGTTAAACATGATTCAAGCATAATTCTCTTCTTGAGTGAAATTAACAGAGGTTTTATAATGAACATAATTTATGATATAACGGAAATGCAAAAGCTTTCCGAAAGTATTCGTTTATCCGGCAAACAAATTTCTGTGGTTCCGACAATGGGTTATTTGCACGAAGGACATTTGAGCTTAATCCGGCTGGCAAAACAAAATTCCGATTTTGTTATAACCACTAATTTTGTTAATCCAACACAATTTGGACCGAAAGAGGATTTCGAAAAATATCCTCGTGATCTGGAACGAGATATTAAATTATGTGAACTTGCCGGATCCGACGCAGTTTTTTCACCGACGGTCTCGGATATGTATTCAGATAATTTTTTGACTTATGTTAATGTTGAAAAAATTACGAGTATACTCGAAGGAAAATCGAGGCCGGAACATTTTCGCGGCGTAACAACTATAGTAGCAAAACTATTTAATATTACGAAACCTCATATTGCAGTCTTTGGTCAGAAGGATGCACAACAGGTTTTCGTAATAAAAAAAATGGTCGCAGATTTAAACTTTGATATAAAATTTATTGTTGGTCCGACCCTGAGAGATGAGGACGGATTAGCAATGAGTTCACGAAACATGTATCTGGATTCAGAAAGTCGTCCAAAGGCGACTTTATTGTACAAAGCTTTACAAATAGCAGATGAAAAAATTTCCAAAGGTGAAAAGTCAGTTACAAGTATAAAAAATGAAATGTTCAAATTCTTTTCTGATCAAAAGAATGTAAACGTAGATTATATTTCAATTACCGATTCCGGGACGTTGGAAGAACTTGAATTGATTCGGGACGAAGATGTATTAATATCGCTTGCAGTAAAAATCGGAACGACCAGGTTGATTGATAACATAATAACAGAAAGTAAAAAATGAACGGATTGAAAAAACCTCTTGCAATAGTAATTATGGCTGCCGGAAAAGGGACGAGGATGAATAATCCGGACATGGCAAAGGTGATGTATGAAATAAATGGTAAACCAATGGTTGAATATGTTGTTAATTTAAGTAGAAAATTAAATGCAGATAAAATAATAATAATAGTCGGTTGGCAACGCGATAGCGTTGTCAATTATCTTTCTAAGATTTCATCCGATATTGAATTTGTTGATCAGACAGTACAGTTGGGAACCGGTCATGCAATAATGCAGACTTATTATGCATTAGCAGGCTTTGATGGAGATGTGTTAGTCCTTTCGGGAGATGTACCTCTGCTTAAAGAAAAAACTTTACAGGAACTTATAACATATCATAATAGAGAAAAAGCAGACGCAACAATATTGACTGCATCTCTGCAAGATCCGACAAGTTATGGCAGAATATTAAGAAATAAGAATGGAAATGTTTTGAAGATTGTCGAACATAAAGATGCCTCTCCTGAAGAATTAGAAATCAACGAAATAAATTCGGGTATTTATATTTTCGATCGGAAAAAACTTTTTGAGGCATTAACTTCGATCAAACCGAATAATATACAAAACGAATATTACCTCACTGATGTTTTTGAATATTTTTGGAATTCAAAATGGAAAGTTGCTGCTGTGGTTGCTGAAGACCCGAATGAAATTATGGGAATCAACAATCTCCTACAGCTTAATGAAGCAAAAGAAATTTTTATGAAAAATCCATAATGTGTTCATAATTGTTTGACATTATCAGTCAATTTTTTTATAATTAGTATAGGAATTAACTTATTACAGGTAGAATTTATGAAAAAGATGAATATATTTTATATGTTGATAATCTCATCAATATTAACATTTTCGTCTTTCGCACAGTATAAAACCCAAAATCGTGAACTGTCCTCTGTTGCAGGCTCTTTGATCAGACCCGTACCCGGGATTAATGGTATGCTAAGCTGGTTTAATCCTGAAAATTTCAGAATGAGCCATAATTTTTCGATGCAATACATCTCAGGCGGCGGATCGGGAATGTCTTTGGCATCCTATACTAACAGTATGTTTTATAAAATTGCTGATCCGCTTGATGTTAGATTGGATTTGAGTTTGATGGGTTCACCATTTGGAGCTAATGCTTACCAGACGGACTATTCCAAAATTTTCATAAGCAGGGCTGAGCTTAATTACAAGCCGTGGGAAAATTTTCATATTCATTTGCAATATCGGCAACTTCCGATTAATATGTACGGCTATTATATGCCATATCACTGGTATTTTTCTCCGATACATGGAGATTAATGTTTTGTTTCTAGATTCACTTTTTTTTACCGGGTCGAATACTACTTTTTCGGATGACTCGGTTTATTTTTTTTGTAAGAGGACGAAGTATAAAAAATAGAAGTAAAAATAAAAAATCATTATCCGGAATTTTCCTCACATGGAGTTTGAACGCTTTAATCGTATTTTTGGGAATAGTTGTTCTCTACCTTGTATATGCATTGGTTTACAGACAAATTCCTCATTCCGAAGAATCGCTCCCAACGGTCATTGACACCACAAAACAGATATATCAAGTTGAAGTGCTGAACGGTTCCGGAGCAAAAGGGGTTGCTGCAAAATTCACATCATATCTTAGAAAAAATGGTTACGATGTTGTCGATATACGTAATTATAAGAGTTTTAATATTAAGGAAACCTTCGTCATCGACAGAACAGGAAATTTATCAGTCGCGAAAGAATTAGCCGGCAAACTAGGCATTTCAGAGAAAAATATTATTCAGGAAATCAATCCTGATTATTTTGTGATTGTTTCTATTGTAATAGGGAAAGATCACAATCAACTAAAACCCTTGATGTAAATCGGAGGATTATTGAGAACTACAACACTAGCAAAAAAATTAGCAAAGTTTACACTGTTAAAAAAGGCAAACGACGTTGTCGTACTGGATTTAAGAAAAATATCCGATATTGCCGATTTTTTTGTAATATGTTCGGGTGATTCCGATACACAGGTGAAAGCAATAGCAGATGCTGTGATCGAGGGGGGAAATGATGAAGGAATCCATGTCTGGCATTCCGAAGGATTAACGGAACGTCAGTGGCTAATATTGGATTATGTAGATGTTGTTGTGCATATCTTCCAAAAAGATACACGGAAATATTATAATCTGGAAAGACTTTGGAGTGACGCAAAAGCCGAACATATTAAGGATGAAGTAAAGCCAAAAAAAAATACAAAAACGACAAAGAAAAAGATTGAAAGAATATCTAAGAAATAATATCAGAACAACGATTGAGAAAGTCGCCGGGAAAGATTTTAAAATTCCCGAAATATTTGTTGAGAAGCCGCGACAAGCTGAACATGGTGACCTGACGACAAACATTGCAATGATCCTCGCGAAAAAGATGGGTAAAAATCCCCGACATTTTGCAGATGAAATCATCGCAAACCTTGAAATGGACAAAACATATGTTAGTAAAATCGATGTTGCCGGTCCTGGTTTCATTAATTTCCATTTTACAAATATATTTTTTATTGATCAGCTAAAAAATATTTTATCGAAAGGAAATGACTTCGGCAAATGGACGATTGATGAAAAGAAAAAAACTCAGATAGAATTTGTGAGCGCTAATCCGACAGGTCCGTTAACAGTTGGTCACGGACGAGGAGCGGTTCTGGGTGATACAATAGCGAATCTGCTTGAATGGAAAGGACATGATATTACGCGTGAATATTATTTCAATAACGCCGGTCGTCAGATGAGAATTCTGGGTGATTCAGTCAGGTTGAGATATTTAGAATTGTTGGGAGAGGATATTGATTTTCCCGATGATTATTATCAGGGAGAATATATAAAAGAAATTGCTCAGAATCTTGTTGAAGAATATCAAGGTTCTCTTAGGGAAAAAGTTACCGATGATATTTTTAAACAACGTGCTGAAAATGAAATATTTGATGATATAAAAAAGACATTGAAAAAGCTTGGTATCGAATTTGACCTATTCTTTAACGAGAAATCCCTTTATGACGACGGTAGCATAGAAAAAGTAATTAATGATTTCCGGAAAAAAGATCTGGCTTATGATCAGGAGGGTGCTGTGTGGTTTAAGGCATCGGTTTTCGGCGGAGAAAAAGACAAGGTAATTGTTAAAAGCACCGGTGAACCGACTTACCGGCTTCCCGATATTGCTTATCACAAAAATAAATTTCAAAGAGGTTTTGATTTAATAATTGATCTTCTCGGAGCTGATCATGTGGCAACATATCCTGATGTGCTTGCCGGTCTGAAAGCTCTGGGATTCGATGAGAAAAAAGTAAAGGTGCTGATTCATCAGTTTGTTACAATTTTGCAGGAGGGCGAAGTGGTAAAGATGTCCACGCGTAAAGCAAATTTTATTACGCTGGACGACTTGATTGATGAAGTTAGCGCTGATGTGGTGCGGTACTTTTTCTTAATGAGAAGTATGGACAGTCATCTGAATTTCGACTTGAAATTAGCCAAAACTCAATCGGATGAAAATCCTGTATATTATCTTCAATATGCACATGCACGTATTGCGAGTATTATCCGCTATGCCGAGAGTGAAGGAGTTGATTTGGCAGCGGTTGCCGATTTGAATCTGTTGGATAAACCTGAGGAATTGGAACTACTAAAACAACTTGAACAATTTCCGGATATAGTCGAATCTTGTGCAGTTACTTTCGAGCCCCACAGATTATGTGAGTATTTACACGAAACCGCAGGATTCTTTCATAAGTTTTATCATCATCATCGCGTTGTTACTGAGAATAAGCAAGTGACTTATTCCCGTATAGCTATATGTAAAGCTACAAATATTGTACTGAAAAACGGATTAAGTATATTAGGTATCTCAGCCCCCGAGAAAATGTAAATATTTAATATTTAATTTTTTCCGCCGCAGGCGAATTTGATTTTTTTTATCCCCCTAAATTGCCTGTTGATCGCCCCTGTCCTTAGTTTATATCAACAGGCATCTATATTGTGCCCCGCTTATTTCCTCTTTTTGTATTTTCAATTTAATTTAATCCGGCATTAATAAAAACACATATTTATGGGGTATTTGTTATAACCACGGAAATCTTTTATATTTACACGATGAAAATTGGATTTATTGCCGATATACACGAAGATATTGCGAGTTTAAATGAAGCTTTACTTACCCTTAATAATCATAAAATTGAATTAATTGTTTGTCTTGGTGATATCGCGGGTTTTACGCTTCCGTTTTATAAATACATAAACAGCAGAAATGCCGAGACATGCATAAATACAGTTAAAAAAAACTGTGCGTTTGTTGTGGCAGGCAACCACGATTTGTTTACAGCACGCAGAATTCCGGATTACAGTGCAGGATTTCAATACAACGAAAACTGGTATGGGCTGGATTACGATATCAGGGCGAAACTTGCAAGAAACAGGATATGGCTTTATGAAGACAGCGAGCTTCCGATTTCTTTAACAAACGGGTCAAAAGAATTTTTAAGAAGTTTAGAAGAATTTATTGTAACTGAAATCGACGGTATCAAATTTATGTTTTCGCATTTTTGTTTTCCGGATTTGTCGGGTTCGACTATAGATTATCCGAAAAAAAGTAAACACCTGGAGGAGCATTTTGCATTTATGAATGATAATAATTGTTTGATATCATTTTCCGGTCACGGTCATCCCGAAGGTTGTGTGATCGCCAGTGAAAATAAACTGGATCTCAAATCGTTTGGCATGTATCGGCTTGATAATAAACCGCATTGGATTGTTGCTCCGTGCACGGCGAATACAACACGAGGCAACGGAGTGTTGGTTTTTGATACTGCAACTTTCGAATTAAATGTAATTCCACTCAAGACACCAAAGATAATTGCATAAAATTTCAATGTATTAAACTTAACAGATGGCAAGAAAAAACTGGAAATATAGCTTCTTTGTGAAAATTCTTCTTCCGACATTTCTTACTATCGGATTGTTTATTACATCTATTTATCAGATTATTATCCCCCGGTTTGAGGAAATTATTTTAGATAGAAAACGGGAGATGATAAGAGAATTAACCAATTCAGCCTGGAGTATTGCTGAAGTATGTTATAACGGCGAAATTGAAAAAAAACGCACGCGGGAAGAAGCTCAACGATTGGCAATTGAACAAATCCGTAATATCAGATACGGAGACGAAAGAAAAGATTATTTCTGGATTACCGATTTCCAGCCGAAGATGATAATGCATCCTTACCGTCATGACCTGGACGGAGAGGATTTATCGAACTTTAAGGATTCTCACGGCAAGCTACTTTTTGTAGAAATTGTGAATGTCGTAAAAGCGCAGGGAGACGGTTATGTCGATTATTTGTGGCAGTGGAAAGACGATTCGCTTCGTGTGGTTCCGAAACTATCCTATGTCAAGGAATTCAAACCGTGGACCTGGATAATCGGAACAGGAATTTACATCGAAGATGTCAAACAGGAAATTTCTCTCTTAGAAAGAAGTATTATCAACATTACTCTTGGCATTACATTTATTATGATAGTGCTTCTGTTGTTTATTGCCTATCAGAATATCAAAACAGAGAAAAAACGGCGGCGCGCTGAACAAGAATTAAGGGAATCTAAAGAGCGATACCAAGCCCTCGTCGAAGCATCGACGGAAGGGTTGATAATGATTCTGAGAGGAAAACAAATTTATTATAATAAAACCTTACTGACAATGTTAGGTTATTCTGAAGAGGAATTTCCGAGTCTGAGCTTTCAGGAGATATTTACGGCTCCGCTTGCAGAGTGTATGCAAGGAATCGAAGATTTCTTGATCAGGGAAGAGAAACAGGCGAGCTCGCAGATCGAAACAAAGTTGAAAAAGAAAAACGGAGATTTGTTTGATGTTCTGTTAATTACTTCACCGATTTCTTTTTTAGGAAATGAAGGTATTATACTTATTGTCAAGGATATCAGCCGGCATAAAGAGATCGAATTGGCATTGGGCGAAAGTGAAGAGAAGTACAGGGTTTTGACAAATCAGCTTACGATCGGAGTTTTCAGAATCCGTCCCGGCGGAGATGGAAAATTTATTGACGTCAATCAGGCAGTGGTTGATATTTTAGTAAGTGAAAATAAAGAGCAAATCTTGAATTCGTCATTTATCGATTTATTTGATGACATCAAGGAAGGGCGGGCATTTATCAAAGAATTGCTCAACGAAAATATTATTAAAAACCGAATTGTACAAATTAGAAAAAGTAACAATGTCAAAGCCGTAGCTTCGATTTCGATACTGGCTTTTAAAGATGAAAGCGGATCGCTTGAGTATTTCGACGGGATAATTGAAGACATCACTGAACATCAAAAAACAGACGAGGAGCGTGAGAGCCTGATTGCTGAACTCCAAACCTCTCTCGGATTTTTAAATCAACCGATAAAACCGTTTATAAAAAAGTTTATTGCTTGCGATATGAATTCTGCTATCAAAACAGCAGTCACACAGATGGCAAAAAATAAAACGGATTTGATACTGATAACCTCCGGACAAGAAAAATTTGTCGGTTTGATTACCGATGTCGATCTGAGAACGCGGGTGCTGGCAGAAAATAAAAATCTTGAACTACCTGTCCACGAAGTTATGACTTCTCCTGTAATTTCGATAAAGGATACATCAGTCATTTATGAAGCCATTTTACGTTTTAATGAAAATGATATAAAACATCTTGTTGTAAAAGATAATGAAGAAAATGTTTGCGGAATAATTTGCAGCGACGATATTCAGCACTCAAATCATCTTGCATTTTTGTTTTTCATTCAGAGAATTCAAAAAGCTGATTCGGTAATTGAAATATCAAGATATCATACGAAACTTGTTCTCTTAATAAAAGAATTAATCGACAGCGGTGCGCCGGTCCGTGAAATGACAAGGATAATCACTGTAGTTTCGGATGCAATCATTAAACGTCTAACTGAGATAGGGATTTCTGAGATCGGAGAACCGCCCGCTAAATTTGCATTTATGGCGCTGGGTAGTGTAGGCAGAGACGAACAGACACTAGTTACCGATCAGGACAACGCGATTATTTACAATGATGTGGAGCCGGAAAGGGAAGAAGAAGTCAGGAAATATTTTCAACAGCTTGGCGAACGTGTTTGCAATTCGTTGGATAGGGTTGGTTATAAGTTTTGCAAAGGTAATGTAATGGCAAAGAATCCTAAATGGTGCCAGCCACTTTCTGTATGGAAAAAGTATTTCACCGAATGTGTGAATACGGCTAATCCGCAGGATTTACTGGATTTGAATATTTTCTTCGACTTCAGAGCAGTTACAGGGGATGAATCAATGACAATCGAATTGAGAAATCATTTACATCATATAACTGCGATCAATAATCCGTTTTTTGTTTATTTTGCGCAAAATGCGTTGAATTTCAAAACACCGACAGGTTTATTCAAATCCGGAGAAACTTTCGATATTAAGTTAATTCTCCTGCCGATTATAGATTTGGTACGGGTTTATGCATTGAAGCATAAAATTAGTTATAATAACACAATCGAAAGATTGGAACGGTTGCACGAAAAAAATATTTTTTCAAAAGCCGGCTATCAGGAATTATTGCAATCATACAATTTCTTGATGCAGTATAGATTCAAACATCAATCAAAATTATTGTCGGAAAACGTATTACCCGACAACAACATCAATCCTAAAGTTCTTACCGATTTTGAACAAATAATTATCAAAAAGATATTTTCTTTGATTGATAATTTTCAGTCGAAAATGAGTTTAGACTTTAAAGGCACTTTGTAGTTAACAGTAAAAATATCCTCCGGATGTTCTTTATCTGTCTTTCGTGCGTCTACTTTTGTATTATTAAAAATATATTTCTTAATCAATAAAATGGAGTAATTTTATGAGCATTAATTCAGAGAAAGTAAAAGAAATTATTCAATCAAAAAAGTTTAATGAACTTGTCAGAAAGAGATTGAGTTTTTCGCTTACGCTTACGTTTATTATGTTAATTGTTTATTTCGGTTTCATCCTTACGATTGCGTTCTACAAACAAATTCTTGCGGTAAAAATCGGCGAATATCTTACAATAGGAATACCGATTGGTATCGGAATAATTATTTTTGCCTGGCTGTTGACGGGAATTTATACAAGGTGGGCAAATAATAAATACGATAAGAGCGTGAGAGAATTGCGCAATCAGATATTAAATCAATAATAGTTTTAGAAAGGAGAAATCATTTTGGATACATTTCAATCTACTTTAGGACAAGTCAACGTAGCTTCAATAATAATTTTCTTTGTATTTGTTGCTATTACATTATTCATAACTTACTGGGCTGCGAAGAAGACCAAAACCACTTCTGAATTTTATGCAGCGGATAGAAGCATATCGGGATTTCAGAACGGACTGGCTTTAGCTGGTGATTATATGAGCGCTGCATCATTTCTCGGGATCGCCGGAATGGTTGCGCTGAAAGGTTATGACGGTCTGATATATTCAATCGGATTTTTAGTCGGCTGGCCCCTCGTGATGTTTTTGATTGCCGAGCCGTTAAGAAATTTAGGCAAGTTTACATTCGCTGATGTTGTTGCATTCAGATTACAACAACGACCTGTCAGAATAGCTTCATCCGTCGGATCGCTGATGACGGTAATATTTTATCTTATAGCGCAGATGGTCGGTGCAGGTGCGTTAATACAAATTTTATTCGGTTTACCTTATGAGGTTGCGGTAGTGATTGTCGGTTGTGTGATGATTGCTTATGTTATGTTTGGGGGTATGCTGGCTACAACCTGGGTACAGATAATAAAAGCAATTTTGTTAATTGGCGGCGCGACAATACTTACATTTCTGACATTATTACAATTCGGTTTTGATCCTGTCAAACTTTTCGATGCCGCGGCAATAAAATATTCGGATGCAGTTCTCTCTCCGGGAGGTTTTGTAACGAATCCCTGGGATGCGGTATCACTCGGAATCGCATTAATATTAGGAACTGCAGGATTACCGCATATATTGATGCGTTTCTTCACCGTTCCTGATGCAAGACAAGCCCGCAAATCAGTTTTCGTAGCAACCGGATTCATCGGCTATTTTTATATTCTCACCTTCATAATCGGATTCGGAGCAATGGTTCTGGTCGGACAAGATGTTGTGAGCAGTTTTGATAAGGGGGGAAATATGGCTGCATTGCTGTTGTCGGAATCAGTAGGCGGACAATTCTTTCTTGGCTTTATTGCTGCTGTTGCTTTTGCTACTATCTTAGCCGTCGTCGCCGGACTTACACTCTCGGGTGCATCAACACTTTCTCACGATCTCTATGTGAATGTGTTCAAACGAGGTAAAGCTGATGAAGCAAGTCAGGTAAAAGTTGCGAGAATCGCCACACTTTGCATAGGACTTTTAGCTGTTTTGCTAGGACTGGTTTTTAAAGGACAGAATGTTGCATTCACTGTCGGATTGGCTTTTGCAGTTGCGGCAAGTGCGAACTTTCCTTCATTGGTGTTGTCGATTTTATGGAAAAAATTTACAACTAAAGGTGCGGTATCAAGTATAATAACCGGTGCCGGGGTAGCCGTGACTTTAATAATATTAAGTCCTACAATTTGGGTTGATATTTTAAAATTTGAGCAAGCTATTTTTCCGCTGAAAAATCCGGCATTATTTTCTATGACGGCGGCATTTCTGGTTGGTGTCATAGTTTCGCTTGCGACACGTGAAGAAGAAGCAGCGAATAAATTCGAAGATGAAAAACTCAGAACCTACTTAGGTATCGGAGCGGAATAAAAGAAAATAAATGTTACGTAGAGATTCAATCTCACCGAAAATTAACACCACGATTTATCGTGGGGTTAATAATTGTGTAACATCAACTATTAAATTATTTTTAATGAGAAAAAATATGAATAATAAATTATTTTTAATTATTGCGGTTTTTATACTATCAAAATTACCTTGTGCCGGGCAGCAGGAGCAGTCGAATTATGGAATCTCTTTTTCCGGTTTTGTTAAGTCTGATTTAATATTTGACTCCCGGCAAACAGTATCATTACGAGAAGGGCATTTTTTACTTTATCCTGCAAATGAATTATTAGACAAGAATAATGATGATGTGAATGCAAAATCAAATTTTAATATGCTTTCAATTCAGACACGGCTCATTGGCAAAATTACTGGACCGGATGCATTTGATGCAAAGACCTCAGGGCTGATCGAAGGAGAGTTTTTCGGAACTTCGGATGCAGATGTAAACGGCTTTCGTTTACGGCACGCATTTGTTAAACTTGACTGGGAAAAAATTTCGTTATTAGTCGGACAAACCTGGCATCCGATGTTTGTGGCGGAAGTATTTCCGGGAGTGGTTTCCTTTAATACCGGTGCACCGTTCCAGCCATTTTCCCGCAATCCACAAGTAAGACTGACTCATACTATTGGTGATTTGAAAATGATAGCAGTAGCAGCTTCACAGCGTGATTTTCAGAGTTTTGGTTCGGATAAAGACAATAAACCGACACTCAGTTCAGCTTATTTGCGAAATTCCGTTTTACCAAATCTACATTTACAGTTTCAATACAAATTGCAGGATCACTTATTTGGTATAGGCGGCGATTATAAGAAACTGACACCGCGTATTGTAACAAATAAAAATATTCAGACTAACGAGAGTATCGGTAGTTTATCGGCAATTGCGTATACTAAACTTAATCTCAGTTCTGTTACTTTCAAAGCTGAAGGTGTCTTGGGTGAAAATCTCGCTGATATGCTGATGTTAGGCGGTTACGCTGCAAAATCACTCGATACCTTAACAGGTATTGAAACATATTCCTCGGTTAAATGTCTATCAATCTGGGGTGAATTATCATACGGAAAAGAGATTGAATTTGCAGTTTTCGGAGGATATACAAAAAATTTAGGTGCAAAGGATAATTTGATCGGAACATTATATTCCAGGGGTACGGATATTGATAATCTATTTAGAATTTCTCCTCGCATTCAGTGGAATTCAGGAAAGACCAGAATTTCAACCGAACTGGAATATACATCTGCCGCATATGGTACAGTTAACCGGTCTGACAAAGGTAAAGTAGAAAATGTGAAGTCAATCGCGAACACACGTGTTCTTGTGGCTGTGTTCTATTTCTTTTAATTTTTGGTTTGTAAGTTGGAGGCTGCCGGTGAGGCAGTCTCCAACCATTTATAAATGTTTATATCAGGTTCCTGTATTAATACGGTTAATTAGTTCGATTACTTCTTCTATTTTCTTTGGTGGATTTTCTGGTTTTTGAATGTTTAGTATGAGTATCAATTTTCCCGATTCATCTTTCAATCTCGGTTTTAATTGCTGATTCTTTTGAATGAAATTGATAACACGATTTAATTTCGATTCACCAGTACTCTCTTTTTCATAAAACTCTTCATTTCCTTTGTCGGGGAATGTAAGTGTTAAAAGATTATTTTTAAACTCAACTCTGGTAATGTGAAATTTAGCAGCCGATATTCTCAGTTCTATTATCTTAAACAAATTTTCCACTTCAGGCGCATATTCGCCGAACCTGTCCCTGAGTTCCGATCTTATTTCATTAATTTTTGCTGTATCATCCAGTTTGTACAATCGGCGATAAATTTCAAGACGCTCGTAATCTCTCTCTACATAAAAATCCGGAATCAGTGCTTCGATGTCAGTTTCGATCTGTGTTTCGATTACGGGGGCGGTAAGTTTTTCTGTTTCGAATAATCCTCTAAACTCTTCGTCTTTTAATTCTGTAACTGCCTGTTCAAGAATTTTTTCATAGGTTTCAAATCCCATATCGAGTATATATCCTGATTGTTCCGATCCGAGGAGATTACCCGCGCCGCGTATTTCCAAATCGCGCATCGCCAGATTAAAGCCTGAGCCAAGTTCAGTGAATTCTTCAATCGCCTGCAACCGCCTAATTGTTGGTCTTGGTAAGGTATTTAACGGTGGTGTAAGTAAATATGCATACGCCTGAACATTTGATCTGCCAACTCTTCCGCGAAGCTGGTAAAGCTCAGCCATTCCGAATCTATCAGCGCGATTAACTATAATAGTGTTGACGTTTGGAATATCGAGACCGGATTCGATTATTTTTGTAGCGACAAGAACATCAAATTTCTTTTCGAGGAAATCAAACATAA
>CAYTID010000027.1:23696-26091 GCA_964437735.1 uncultured Ignavibacteriaceae bacterium
ATTATTTTTGTAGCGACAAGAACATCAAATTTCTTTTCGAGGAAATCAAACATAATTTTTTCCAGCTTATGGCCCTGCATTTGTCCGTGTGCCGCGTGAATTTTTGCTTCAGGGATATGTTTTTGAATCAGAAATACAATCTCATCAATGTTCTGAACTCTGTCGTGGACAAAATAAACCTGCCCGCCGTGGTGCATCTCTTTCAAAATTGCTTCACGTATTATCTGCCAGTGGTATTTCAGTCCGTTAGTTGCAGGCACAATCTCGGTAATAATAGGCAGCCGGTTACGGGGAGGAGTGTTGATTAAAGATAAATCACGAGCGCCCATCAGTGAAAAATGTAATGTTCTCGGTATCGGAGTTGCCGTAAGAGTTAAAGTATCCACGTTTGATTTTAGCTGGCGCAGTTTTTCTTTTGCAGAAACGCCAAAGCGGTGTTCTTCATCTATTATTAAAAGTCCCAAATCTTTGAAAGCAATATCTTTTGATAAAAGTCGGTGAGTTCCGATGATTATATCAATCTTCCCGGTTTTTAAGTTTTCGATAATTATATTTTGTTCTTTTTTTGATTTGAAGCGGGATAAACTCTCGACTTTCACTGAATAATTTTCCAGACGATCGCGGAAAGTATTATAGTGCTGCTGTGCGAGAATTGTTGTGGGGACAAGAATTGCAACCTGTTTATTGTCCATCACAGCTTTGAAAGCTGCCCTGACTGCTACTTCTGTTTTCCCGAATCCGACATCCCCGCAAATCAGTCGGTCCATAGGCGAAGAAGTTTCCATATCTTTTTTAAAGTCAGTAGTTGCCTTTGTCTGATCGGGAGTATCTTCGTACATAAATGAAGCTTCGAGTTCTTTTTGCCAGTGTGTATCGGAGGCATATGCAAATCCTTCTTCCTTTTTCCGCTTTGCGTAAAGTTTTATAAGATCACGTGCGATATCTTTAATCTTTTTCTTTGCGCGCTGCTTTAATAAATCCCAGTCCTTTGTTCCTAATTTATATAACTTCGGAACGTGTCCTTCCTGAGAAGAATATTTTTGGATTTTATTTATATAATTCAGATTGAGATACAAAATATCATTATCGGCATATTTTATTCTGACAACTTCCTGTATGATATTGCCGACGCTTAATTTTTGCATTCCATCGTATTGACCGATACCGTGATCGATGTGCGTAACATAATCGCCGCGCCGGAGCTGATGGAGTTCTTTGAAAGATATTCCCTTGAACCTTCTTCGCTTTGCGATACTTCTTTGTTTTAATCTTCCGAATAATTCGTGTTCGGTGAAGACAGCCAGATTAGCCGGCGGATAAATAAATCCCGAATGAAGCGATTCAGTAATGATTTTATAATTTAACAAACTTATATTGTCGATTAAATTCAGGTCAGATGAAAATCGTTCCGGATCGGTCAGAGTTTCTTCTATTAAATCTTTTAATCTTTCGCTTTCTTCTTTTGTATCGCAGATGATGAAGGTTTGATAATTCTCTAAGGATAAATGATAAATCTTTTCGACAATCTTGCTGATACTTTTGTTAAAAGCCGGCTGGGTGGATGATGAAAAGTTAATGATCAGATCAGTTTCCAGTTTCGGTCCGGCAACCACATAATTTTTTATTGTCTGAAACCCGGAAATCTTATCCTGAATAAATTCCCAATCGAAAATGTTTTCAACACCTTCGCGATGAAGTTCTTCAATTTCACTTTCTATTATTTCGTTTTGATACAGGAAAATAATTGTGTCATCTTTCAGAAATTCGAATATTGAGTAATCGGATTTGTCAACTTCTTCAGCTGTAGCAAAATCAGGAACAATGCTCGCGGATTGCAATTCTCTTATCGACCTCTGCGACAGTGCATCGAATTCGCGTATTGATTCGACTGTGTTTCCCCAGAATTCAAGTCTGACGGGATTGTTGCCTATATACGGAAACACATCGATAATTCCGCCGCGGACAGCGAAGTCGCCACAGGCTTCAACAAAATCTTTCCTCTGAAATTGAAAATCATATAGCTGATCAATGAGCTTCTGGAAATTATAATTTTGATTTTGTTTGAGTTCGATAATATTTTTTTGAAATTTATCAGGCGAAACAACTTTGCTGACAAGCGAATAAGGGGAGGCAATCACAGCTGCATTTTGTCCGGTTGTGAGTTTTTTCAGAGTCTCAATTTGCGAAACAGGGGCGGTTAAGTCGAATAACTGAACATCTATTGAAGGTCGTTCGCCGAACAAACAGACATTTTCTTTTCCTAATAGGAGTAAGCAATCATCATAAAGCTTTTCGGCAGTATCTTTATCTGGGGCGACGAGTAATACTTGTCGATTATTAGATTCTAGAATGTGAGTTACAATAAAAGCCGGAAGAGAGCCGAAAAGGTTGTTGA
>CAYTID010000028.1:0-5812 GCA_964437735.1 uncultured Ignavibacteriaceae bacterium
GGAGGTTAAATTGACAAAAGCAGACATAGTTGATGTGATCGCCTCGGGTAGCGGATTAACAAAAGTTGAAACTGAAGCCGTTGTGGATGGTTTTATAACTACAGTAATCAATGCCCTTAAAGAGGGAAAAAATATTGAGATTCGCGGTTTTGGAAGTTATAAAGTTAAAAAGCGAAAGGGCAGAATAGCCCGAAATCCAAGAACCGGCGAACAGGTTATCGTAAACGAACATTTTGTTCCGATATTCAAAGTATCGAAAGAATTAAAAACTGTAGTTAACGATAATTTGAAAAAAAATCTGCCACCTTCTGTAAAATAACCGGGAGGAAATTAAAGAAATGACTTCTAACATATGTACAAATTGTGAAAATATTCTTGATCCCGGAGATTTATTCTGCTCAAAATGCGGAAAAACGGTTTTAAAGAAAAATGTTAAATCCGGCAAATTATCTAAGGATATCTTAATTATTGGTGGAATACTAGCAGCAATTCTAATTGTTGTGTTATTAGTGAGAAGTCCGGAACAATCTAGTAATTCTCATCAACATTCAGGGAGTGAGGGGCATGAACATAATACTGAAGACGGTATCAGGATGATTGAAGAAATTGCCCGGTTGGAACAGATAATGGCTGCAGATCCTGCCGATTGCGAAACGAAATTACAGTTGGCGCATTTATATCAAGATGCCGGAAAATTAAAAGAATCGATCGGCGCTTATTCATCATACCTCGAAGAACATCCGGACAACGGTGAAGCCAGAATCGATCTGGGTGTAAGTTTTTACAGACTTGCATTTGAAGACAGCTCTAAACAGAAAGAATATTTTCAAAAAGCATTAGTAGAAATGAAAACAGGGTTACAATATTCGCCGGATAATCAGGTCGGTCTGTTTAATATTGGAATTGTAAATTTTCAAAGCGGGAATTTGCAAGAAGCTATAAAATATTTTAATAAGTGCATCGATGTTAATCCGGAAACTCAGATTGCATCCAAAGCTAAAGAAATTTTAGAAAATCATATTAATTAATTACTAACTAAAGGAGAAAATAATTTATGCCTTCCGGAAAAAAAAGGAAACGTCATAAAATGTCGACACATAAACGAAAAAAGAGACTTCGTAAGCAACGACATAAGAAAAAAAATCGTTAGTTTAGAGTATTATTTCTAATACAAAAACCAATCCCACGAGATTGGTTTTTCTTTAATCAATTAAAAATCGAGGTAAAAAAATATCATGGTTGCTGCACGATTATTATTTGCATTGATGGCGGTTTGTTTAGTAACGAATGTTTCATGCGCACAGCAAAAACAAATCACAATTCTACACACAAATGACTTGCACTCAAATTTCATCCCCCGGGAAGCTGTATGGAGCAGAGAAACTCCGAAACCATTCACCGGCGGTTTTAAAGAATTATTTTTTGTTTCCGATAGTATAAAAAAAGTTAAATCGACATTGATGCTCGATGCCGGGGATGTTATGACGGGTAATCCCATTACTGAATATGAATATAACGGTGCCTTTGGCGGAGCTCTCTTCGAAATGATGAATCTCATCGGCTACGATGCGTGGACACCCGGAAATCATGAATTTGATATTTCACAAAATAATCTTGTTAATTTAACCAAAATAGCAAAATTTCCAACTTTATCGGCAAATCTTGTTCATGATAAGGGAGTAAACCATCTGAATAACATCCCATATCTATTAACAGTAAAGGATCGATTGAAAATCGGTATCGTCGGGATAATTACACAAGACTTATATGGATTAGTTAATCAAAGTAATTTAGTAGGGGTCCGGGTACTTTCACCAGTTGAAACCATTCAAAAGATAATCGATGAAATTGATACCAAAACTGATTTAATAATAGCTTTAACACATCAGGGAGTATATGATGATTCGATATTGGCTGCAAATGTAAATGGATTAGATGTAATCGTAGGTGGTCATTCACATACAAGGTTAACAAGACCGAAAGTTGTAAACGACGTTATTATCGTCCAGGCAGGAACGGCTTGCGATAATTTGGGAGAGCTTGAATTAACGGTAGAAAACGATAAGGTAGTTAAATATTTCGGGAAACTTATTCCTTTGTGGGAACGAAAAGACCGTCCAGAAAATCGGTTGACGATGTTAGTCGATTCGATGAAAAATAAAATTGATAAGGATTATAGTGAGGTTATAGGTGAATTAAAGTCGGATTGGAAAAGAGCAAGCGGGGAGAGCGGTATGGGAAATTTTATTACCGATGTACAACGCGAAGCAGCCCAAGCCGATGTGGCTTTCATGAATAACCACGGAATGCGCAAGGATATTTCAGCCGGACCAATCACAAAAAGAGATGTGTTTGAGGTTTTACCATTCAGAAATATTTTAACGGTGTTTGAGCTTTCAGGCAAGGAAATCAAAAGCATAATTAAAAACTATATTCAGAAGGGGACACCCATTCAATTTTCCGGTGTTAAAAGCAAATATCGTAAAGTAAATAATGATATCGAATTTGTGGAGGTTGAAATTCAGGGTAAACCAGTTGATGATGATAAACTGTATAAATGTGCTGCGAACGATTACTTTGTCGGTGAAGCGAGAAGATATTTAGGTATGGAAATAACAAAATCGACACAATTGAATCTATTAGTATTTGACGAAGTGATAAAAGCAGTTAAAAAAACAAAGATAATTGATGCAAAGATTGAAAACCGAATAATAGAAATACAAAAATAAAAATGTAAAAATGAAAGGATATATTGATAAGATGCAAAAAAATAATTTTCCAATATTGATTATTACAGGCAGACCGGCTGCGGGAAAATCGGAAGTGATTGATTTTTTAAAAAAATGCGATGCAAAGGAGAGGTTAGAAAAATTTCATATCGCCGATTTTGAAGAACTTGACGATTTTCTTTATGTATGGGAAACCTTTGAAATTGATGATATTTTATCAAAGCACGGGAAACCCCGTAAATGGACAGATGAAAAATATTGGTTTAATGATCATTTTATTTGGAATCTATTTATTGAAAGGATGAATCTGGAATACAAAAAAAAGATTGCCAGAGATCCTAATTATCATGATAATTATACAACTCTGATTGAATTCGCCCGAGGAGGGGAAAATGGTATTTACGAAGCGTTAAATTTTTTGGATGAAGATATTTTGAAAAAAGCTGCATTAGTCTATATTAAAGTTCCATACGAAGAATCTGTCAGAAAAAACCGACGCAGGGCAAAAAAGGGAGAAGAACACTCAATATTACATCATTCACTACCAGATGAAAAGATGGATTTTTATTATAAGATAAACGATTGGGATAAATTGGAAGCTAAAGATCCGGATTATATCGAAGTAAAAGGCATCCGTGTTCCATATGTGGCATTCGATAATATGCCTGAAAAAACACTCGATCCTAAATTAATTGCTGAAGAACTGGAGAAATCAACTACTAAGTTGTGGAATAATAAGAAGTAATTCATAAAATAAAAACCGCTGACAAACATGTCGGCGGTTTTTTTATATACTTTATGCGCTAGAAATTAAATTTCCTTCTGAGCCTTCAATTCTACGATACGTTTTTTCTCAGCGAACGATAAAAATGCCACTGCTATTAAAATAAAACCAAGCGACACCCAGTCAGACGTTTTTGGAAATTTACCACCGAATAAATAGAAAAATGCGAGAGTTGATGCCGTTCCGGCTATAAGTGATGTAAGACGGTTTACTAACCCGGCAAAGGTTGCCGTTCTTCCCTTAAACATAAACAAAAATACTGAAAAGAATGCCACCGCACCGAACATTGTACCTGCGACTATTTCCCAATGCCAGTATTGGGTCGGATTACTTAGTGAGCTCTGGAAATGAATAAGTTGTGTTGTTATTGGGTCCTGAATAGAAAATAAAATAAATCCGACAATTATTACCGTCAATGCAGCAGATAATTGTTCGATCGCAAAAAATCCTTTATTATCTTGAGGGACACCTTTACCGCGTGTATTTTTGAAATAATTCATAATATATAAACGGATGGAATAAGCAACGAGGTAGCTGCTTAAAATAATAACGGCCGGTGTATAACTCAGAAAATCGAAACCCGTACTCCTGTCATAAAACAAGTGAACGCTGACAGCAAAAATTGCAAAAAGCACTGCAAGTTCTTCCTGAATGTAAACTTTCCGCTTCAATATTCCTTGTTTGATTTGAATGGCATCGATAATTCTTGAAATTACAATTATACTCCCCCGCATTATCACCATCGCTACCATCACGGAGATAGGTAGTGTGTACATTAGAGTGGTAGTTGGAATTACAACAGCAGTACAAATACCGGATGGAATGATATATAAAAATTCGACAGGCATTTTTATTCCCAAAACTGTAATGCTGTAGTTGGATTTTAATTTGTACCATCTGAAAAGAAACACAATTCCCAATGCAACCAGATTTCCTCCTATGGTGGAGTAAATTAAAAATTCCATATTCATCTGGACCTGGAAAGCTTTGAATGTCTCGGGAATGGTTAATTGAGCGACTAAATAATCAGTAAAATATTTAACCGCGACACCGAAAATTAAATAAAAAAAGAAGTATCCGATACAAAGTTGAATTAACCTGCCGGTACTGCCATCAGTTGTTTTCCACATACTCGATCTCTTAATAATTGTCTAAATTAAGTTTAATTATATAATTATTTTTCATAAAAACCAAATAATTGGGTAACTCTCTATATCTACGACATTCTCGGGCATGAATTGGCAACGCTTGTGCATGAAGAAAAAGAAGCGGGATGCTATGAAGTAACGTTTGACGGATCGAAATAAACGAGTAGTGTGTATACCTACCGACTTGAAGCAACTAATATTTCAGATCCGGGTAAATCGTTTACACAGGTTAGGAAGATGCTCCTTCTCCGTTAATCATTATAAATATATGTGAAATAGGTTCCGTATTTTTGTATATTTATCCTAATAAATTATCAGGATGAATAAATGTTTTCTAATCGAACTAATTGGGATTTAACTCCCAACAGGATTTCACAGCTTATAAATGAACGCAAATCTAAGGGATTATCTATCATAGATTTGACTGAATCGAATCCGACTAAATGCGGATACGATTTTGAATCGTTGAATCTATTATCAAATCTTATCAACAATAAAAACAATTATTACGAACCTGATCCGTTAGGTTTACATGGGGCACGCCAATCTGTTGTTGAATATTACAGTGACAAAGGAATTGAACTCAAAACCGAAAATATTCTATTAACTTCAGGAACTAGTGAGGGATATTCACACATATTCAAATTGTTGCTGAATACTGGAGAGGCAGTACTGGCGCCCCGTCCGGCATATCCTTTACTGGATTATATTGCATCAATAAACGACGTTAATATTAAATATTATGATTTACTTTATGACGGAGAATGGCATCTCGACTTTGATTCAATTCGGTCGGGGATTTCCGATAATACAAAAGCTATTATCCTTATCAATCCGAATAATCCGACAGGACATTTTATAAAATCACAAGAATATTCACGCCTCGTCGAAATAGTAGTGAAAAAAAATATTGCAATGATATCCGACGAAGTATTTTTAGATTATGAGCTATCGGATACTCGGAGTAAATACGGTAGTTTATGTTCCTCAAATGACGTTCTGACATTTACTCTAAGTGGGATTTCAAAAATATTATGTATGCCTCAGATGAAACTTGGCTGGATTGTTGTCGCGGGGAAAACGGATTTGGTTAAAGATGCGGTAAACCGCCTCGAAATGATATCGGACTCTTATCTAACTGTAAATACACC
>CAYTID010000028.1:5822-25057 GCA_964437735.1 uncultured Ignavibacteriaceae bacterium
TGGATGAAATTTAAAAATATAATTACAAAACAGGTTAAGGATAGGATAAAGGAAAATCTTGATCTCTTAAGAGTTTATATTCTTAAAGGGATTCCTGTCAGTATATTAAATATTGAGGGAGGGTGGAGTGCGGTATTACAATTTCCCAAAATAAATAAGCAATGGGCGGAAAGCCTGTTGCATAAACATGGGGTAATTGTGCAACCCGGTCATTTTTATGATTTTGAAAATGATAATTACATAATAGTAAGTTTAATTATTCCTCCGAAAGATATGAAAGCCGGAATCGAATTAATCCTGACTGAAATCAACAATCCGGAACCGAAAACATCCATTGACTTTTAAATAATAAATATTAGATTATATTATGTTAAAATATGTATCAAAAATCGAATATTTTTAAAATAATATTAAGAGGCAAAAATGAAAAACTATATTAATGTTTTATTATTTTTCAGTCTTCTTTTTATATGCTTTTTACATATAAGTTTCTCTCAATCGATAATTCAAACCCTCACACTTCCTAATACAACATATTGGAATACTGCGTATGGAATTGCCGCTGATTCTACGGCTCTATATATTTCGAGTACTACGAGTACTACTACGTTATTCAATTACGGCAGAATATATAAATTAGATCATAACGGACAAGTCCTTGATTCTGTAACCAGTACAACTACTACTTTCGGACAAAGCCAGGGATTAGCATACGACGGGACTAATTTCTATTACGTCAGACGTTATACATCTTCGTGTACAGTAATTAAAACAACGCCGGCAGGAGTAATTATTGATTCAATGCGAATCGGCAGTAGCAGATATGTTGGAGATGCTGCCTGGGGTGGATCTCATCTTTGGGTTACGCTATATTCCCCAAATCCTGGCAGGGTTTTAAAAATAGATTGGGGAACAAAAACAGTTGTGGACAGTATATGGACTATCGGAGATCAACCAACCGGCGTTGCATGGGATGGTCAGTATATATATTACGCAATGGATATTTTCAGTAGTGAACCCAACCTTAACCTTATTTATGTTGTCGATCCAATATCCAAAGACACGGTGCGCACAATCACAATGCCGGAATCCCGGACAACCGATTCAAATCCTCGTGGACTTGCATATGATGGTAATTATTTGTGGTTGATTGCCCGACCTGTCGGCGGAGGAACAGGGCAAAGAATTTATAAATATGATATCAAAGGAGGAGGAAATCCTGCTATTAATATCCCTACAAAATTTTATGACAACGGATGGGTCAATTTAGGCGACAGTATCGAAGTTACTGGAACAATACAGAATACCGGAACAGCAACTTTAATAATTGATAGCGTTAAATCTTTATATTCGCTTAATTATTCGCATACATTGGCTGTTCCAACGAATATTCCTTCAGGTTCGTCCCATAATTTCAAAATCAAATTTAAACCTGTATTCTACGGTGTTGATAGTGCTCAAATTGTGTTATATCATAACGACATTACGCGTCCTGCACAGACAATCAGGTTGACAGGAAAAGGGAGATATCCTGATGCATTCATCGAAGCTCCTTCGAGTTATACATTTGGTTTACGCAGAGTAAACAGTACCAGTACTTGGAAGATTAAAATTGAAAATCGAGGCGCTCAGCCCCTTATAATAACTACAGCTTCTTTCGCTTTACCCGATTTTTACGTTGAACCCGGAATTCTGCCGATGACAATCAATCCGGTAAGTTCAAAAAATTTGCGTGTTTGGTTTTTCCCGAAATCTACAAGCGCTAATTCGGATACACTGACATTGAATACCAATGCAAGAAATACACCAATAAGAAAAATATCCTTCACAGGGCAAGGCGATGTAACACCGCTCGCTATAGGTGTGCCATTTTGGAACTATACTGTGGTCGATCATCCGATTTCAAATACAAGCAGAACCGTTAAAGGAGTAAGGGCGTTCAATGATATAACGGGGGATGGAAAGCGGGATGTAATCATCAGTACAGAAAATTACTGGACTATGGCAGTTAATGGAAATTCTTCAGTTGATAATGATTCATTATGGGCATTTACAACTTATATTTCGAGTAATAGCGCCGGATCTATTGGTACGGCAGGTGATTATTCATATCAAAAAGCTCTTGCGATTGCAAGTGATTTAAACGGAGACGGTTTTAATGATGTAGTAATCGGAACCGGAGGTGGTAATGAAACTGTATATGCTTTGAACGGAAAAAACGGCGCGATGCTTTGGAAATACGGCACAGATGAGCCTGGTCAATACAATTTAGGTGATTTCACAGGTGTAGACGTTAGCAAAGATTTTAATAATGATGGTATCCCTGATGTCATTGCAGCGTCCGCGGCAACAGAAACTGGGGGATTAGGAGGCAGAAGAAGTATTTATTTGTTTAATGGAGCTACAGGCGACTCTATTTGGAAAGCTCCTCTATTGGGATTCACACATGCAGTAGCAGCAATTAAAGATATTGATAACGATAGTATTCCTGATGTAATTGGTACTGTCGGAGCAGCTTCATACAAAGCGTCTGCATTCAGCGGAGTGAATGGTAATTTGATATGGAATTTTGCTTTACCCTCAGCTAGCGGTGGAGGGAAAGAGGTTATGATCTTACCGGTAAGTTCAACTCAGGAAGATGTTATTCTGGGTGCTTTTTGGGGACCTGTTTATCGAGTTAACAGTGTAACTGGCACTCAGGTCTGGTCGACTCCTATGGGAAATAAAGGAGTTTTGCAGTTTGGTCGCTTACGTGATATAACCAACGATGGAATTGATGAAATTGTGGTTGCAACACTCGGGGGTGGAGCAATGTGCCTGAATGGCGCCACAGGAGCTGTAATTTGGACTACGCCAACAGGAAATTCTATGGGAATTGCGGTGATTTCCGATCTCAACGGAGATGGTTTTGATGATGTAATAATTGCGTCACAAACTTTAGGAACTTATATAGTTAAGGGCAATGACGGATCGTTACTATATCAACATACATTTGGCGGTTCAATACAGACTAGGGAAGTAGCCATCGTGACCGATTTAGATGGGAATAATTCTTTTGAAATTTTAGCAGGCTCTAATTTAGGACATGTCGTGCTTCTTTCCGGTGGTCTGGATGCTCCCGTCGGGATCAAAAATGACATCATCGAATTTTCAGATTATTTACTTATGCAAAATTATCCCAATCCATTTAATCCGTTTACTACTATCCGGTACTTCATACCTGAATTAAGTAGAGTTAGTGTAAAGGTTTTCAATACTCTCGGTCAGGAGATAAAAACACTGATTGATGAAGTTCAATCGAACGGAATTAAATCGATTGGCTGGAATGCCACAAATTCGCACGAAGCATATGTTGCCGGTGGAACATATTTCTATAGGATTGAAGCAACAAGTTTAATTGATAATTCAAATGTTTTCACACAAACTAGGAAAATGATTCTACTTTGGTAAAATTATTGGTTTTCTATTAATTATTAGACATTGAAGCAAAGATTATATATTTCAATAAAAGGTACTGTTCAAGGCGTAGGTTTCAGGCCGTTCATATATCGGCTGGCGACTGAATCAGGATTGTCCGGATTTGTCTCGAATTCAACATTAGGTGTTACTATTGAAGCGGAAGGGGAAAAAAGTACGTTAGATAATTTTCTTCTCCGAATAGAGAAAGAAAAACCACCTTTAGCTACAATTACGAGTTTTGAATTTTCATATTTTGACCCTATCGGATATATTAATTTTCAAATTAAACAAAGTGATCAGGGTGATTTAATCACAACTCCTATCCTTCCTGATATTGCTACTTGTATTGATTGTTTAGATGAATTGTATAATCCATTAAATCGTAGATATTTATATCCGTTTATTAATTGTACAAATTGTGGACCTCGTTATTCGATTATTGAAAGTTTGCCCTATGATCGACCAAATACTTCAATGAAAATATTTTCAATGTGTGATGAATGCAGGGATGAATACGAAAATCCGCTAGATAGGAGATTTCATGCTCAACCTATTGCCTGCCCGGTCTGTGGTCCTGCGCTTGAACTTTGGGATGAAAAGGGGAATATTGTTGCAGAAAAAGAGGATGTAATAGATCAGAGCATTGAATTAATTAAAAATGGTAACATCATTGCATTAAAGGGATTAGGAGGATTTCAATTATTAGTAGATGGATGTTCAACAGATTCTGTTAGACGCTTGAGGATAAGGAAGCGTAGGGAAGAAAAACCATTTGCGTTAATGTTTCCTGATTTAGAGCAGGTAAAGAATTGTTGCCACGTATCATATTTTGAAGAAAGATTGTTAATATCGACTGAATCACCTATCGTTTTGTTGAATAGAAAAGGAGATGGAATCTCAGGAGATATTAGAAAAATGCCGGCGTATCAGAGCATCGCCCCTGAAAATCCATATTTAGGCATCATGCTCCCTTATACTCCCTTGCATCATTTATTACTGAAAAAAATAAATATCCCTTTAGTTGCTACTAGTGGAAATATATCTGAAGATCCGATTTGTATCGATGAACATGAAGCAGTACAACGCTTAAAAGGTATTGCTGATTATTACTTAGTTCATAACCGCCCGATTGTTCGTCATGTTGACGACTCTATTGTCAGAATAATAAAAGGGAGGGAGATGGTCATTCGTCGGGCACGCGGCTATGCACCTCTTCCTGTAGTTCATAAACTGGAAAATAACAACCATCGGTCTGTTGTTGCGGTTGGTCCGCAACTCAAAAATACTGTGGCAATCAGTAATGCTGATAATATCTATGTTAGCCAACACATCGGCGATCTTCAAACTGAGGAAACTTGTGCGGCTTTCACAAAAACTATCTCCGATTTAAACAAATTATATCGGAACGAAGCAAATATTATTGCATGTGACGGACATCCTGATTATTTTTCAACCAGACATGCGATCAAGATTAATCCAAATCCGCAATATATACAGCATCACCACGCCCATATTGCCTCCTGCAGAATTGAAAACCGGGTTGAGGGTAACGCTCTTGGGGTTGCATGGGATGGAACCGGATTTGGATTGGATGGAACAATTTGGGGGGGCGAATTTTTTATTTCATCGGAAAATAGTTTTAAACATATCGCGGGTTTGCGTCAATTCAGGTTGCTCGGAGGCGATCTCGCAGTTAAAGAGCCGCGAAGATCTGCCCTGAGTGTCTTGTATGAATTTATGGGAGAATCAGTTTTTGAAAATGAAAATAATCCTGTTTCAAATAAATTTTCCGACGAAGAGAAAAGAATATTAAAAACGATTTTGCGCAAAAAAATAAATTGTCCCGTTACATCGAGTATCGGAAGATTATTTGATGCAATTTCTTCATTAATTGGAGTTAAGGATAATTCAGACTATGAAGGACAAGCAGCAATGATGCTTGAATTTATTGCCGATAAAAACATTAAAGGAATTTATTCATTCGACATTTTGAATCAAAGTGTTACAGACAATATGATGAGTATAGACTGGCAGCCGATGATAACAGAAATTCTCGGTGAGATGAAAATAGGTGTACCACCTTCGCATATTTCAATGAAATTTCACAATACACTTGCAAATATGATATTTAAAATCGCTAAATTGAGCGGTGAAATAAAAGTATTGTTGAGCGGAGGTTGTTTTCAGAATGTTTTATTATTAAATCTAACAATTGAAATTTTGCAAAGTAACGGATTTCAGGTATATTGGCATCAAAGGATACCGCCTAACGATGGTGGAATTTCTTTGGGTCAGGCGGTATTGGCTCTGAATAATTATAATGCGGTATTTAATAAGGAGATAATATAATGTGTCTTGCTGTTCCGGGAAAAATTATTTCGATCGATAATATCGATAATCTTAGAATGGCGAAAGTTGATTTCGGTGGTGTTTCAACTTCCGTTTGTCTTGAATGGCTGCCCGAAGCTGAAATCGGGAATTATGTTATCGTCCATGTAGGATTTGCTTTAAGCATTGTCGATGAAAAAGAAGCAATCGAGACTTTAAAAATGATTTCTGACATTGAACAAACGTTTGTAGGTGAGGTAAAAAACTCAAAAAGTACCGAAGATCACAGATGAAATATATTGATGAGTACAGGGATCCGAAGGCTGCAAAATTATATTCAGTTAAAATTCATGAAATTATTACACGCGAGTGGGTAGTAATGGAAATTTGCGGCGGACAAACCCACACAATTTTGAAATACGGACTTGAGGAAATGTTGCCGGAAAAATTAACTCTCGTTCATGGTCCCGGCTGTCCGGTTTGTGTTACCCCTCTTGAAATGATAGACAAGGCAATAAGTATTGCATCGCGAAGCGATGTTATTTTGGTGTCGTATGGCGATATGCTTCGTGTGCCCGGTTCAATTTCAGATTTGCTGAATGTCAAAGCAGATGGAGGTAATGTAAAAATTGTTTACTCACCTTTAGATGCTCTGAAAATTGCCGAATCAAATAAAGGAAAGAGCGTAGTTTTTTTTGCAGTCGGTTTTGAAACAACTGCGCCGCCAAATGCCATGGCTGTAATTGAAGCGCATAAGAGGGGTATAAATAATTTTTCAATTTTATGTTCGCACGTGTTAGTACCACCTGCTATCGAAGCACTTTTGTCCTCGAAGAACCGCAGGGTTCAGGGCTTTCTTGCTGCAGGGCATGTTTGTACAGTTATGGGATATGAAGAATATATTCCGCTTGCTGAAAAATATAAAGTTCCTATTGTGGTCACAGGTTTCGAGCCGGTAGACATTTTGAATGGAATTTACCTAACGGTCAAACAACTGGAAGAGGGAAGAAATGAAATCGAAAACCAATATAATCGCTCTGTAAAAAGAGAGGGAAATTTAGGAGCGAGGCAAATTCTTACTGACGTATTTGATATAGTGGATAGAAAGTGGAGAGGCATCGGTAACATTCCAAAAAGCGGTTACCAGCTCAAAGAAAAATATTCCCGATTTGATGCTGAAAAAATATTTAAAGTAGAAAATGTTGTGAAAGACGAATCTCCGCTTTGCATCGCGGGTGAAGTTTTGCAAGGTTTAAAAAAGCCGACGGAATGCACGGCATTTGGTACGACATGCACACCTGAAAATCCGCTTGGGGCACCGATGGTATCTGCAGAAGGGGCTTGCGCTGCATACTACCATTATAAAAAAACGAAATAATACAGATATGATTGATTCAAAATTAAATACATCAGATTTAAAAAGTGAAATTCCGGAATTTGAAAATTATTCTTGTCCGATTCCTATCAGCGAATACGATAAAGTATTGTTGGCACATGGAGGAGGCGGAATATTATCCCGGCAGCTAATTCAAAAAATGTTTGTATCTCAATTCGATAATGAATTGTTGAATATCCAGCACGACGGCGCTGTCTTCGGTATCGAAGGAGGTAGGTTTGCGTTTACCACAGATTCGTATGTGGTTCAACCGATTTTTTTTCCGGGCGGCGACATTGGAGAATTAGCAATTAATGGAACAGTCAATGATCTGGCAGTATGCGGAGCAAAACCTATGTTCATATCAGTTGGTTTAATAATTGAAGAAGGATTCCCGATTTCCGACCTTTGGAAAATTGTATTGTCCATGAAACGGTCTGCTGAGATTGCCGGTGTAAAAATAGTTACCGGTGATACAAAGGTTGTAGATAAGGGCAAGGGGGACAAAATATTTATTAATACATCCGGAATCGGAAAAATTTTTGAAGGCGTAGATATATCTCCGAAAAATTGTAAACCCGGAGATGTTATTATTTTAAGCGGGAAAATTGCAGACCATGGAATTGCTATAATGAACGCGAGAGAAGGATTGGAATTCGAAACACTTGTGAAAAGTGATACCGCGCCGCTTAATTCCTTAGTTGAATTGATGCTGAGGTGTTCCAAAAATATCCGCATTATGCGCGACCCTACAAGAGGCGGGCTTGCCACAGTTTTGAATGAAATTGCCGACTCAGCCGAAGTTGGGATTGAAATCGAAGAAACAAAAATTCCGTTGAATGAAAGTGTTAAAGCAGCTTGCGAAATTTTGGGATTTGATCCCCTTTATGTAGCTAATGAGGGAAAATTGGTTGCATTTGTACCCGCTGACGAAGCTAATTTTATTTTAAAAGAAATGAAAAACCATCCTTTAGGAGCCGACTCGTCGATAATTGGTAAAGTTGTATCTGGACACAAAGGAAGGGTAGTGATGCGAACTATATTAGGGAGTAATCGAATTGTCGATATGTTATCTGGGGAACAACTACCAAGGATATGTTAGCGATTATTTTTTTTAAATGTTGTTTTTAATAAATCTAATTTTTATATTTTTCAGGCAAGTGTAATTTAATTATTAAGATTCTTCAGAAAAAAAATATTTCCAGGGACCAAACGATTCTGAGTCTATATCTAAAAATTTGATGGATTGTTTATTACTTCTGTAAAAACAATTGTAATTATTAAAAAAAGGTTTTAGAGAGTGCGCAAAATATTCAATAAAAAAAACAAAAACAAGAAAAGTACCGACCACAGTGAAGATCCGGAAATAAATTTCCAGAAAAACGAATTTAATAAATTGCTAAAAAGTAATTCAGCGGCTCAACCGGTAATGTCGATGAGGGAGTATTCTAAAAAAAAGCAATCAAATCCTAAAAAATTCAGTTCTCATACAAATAAAAAAACTTTTACAAAAGCCAAATACCGCCATTCATTTAAAAATAAATAATTTTATTTTATCCCGAATATATTTATAAAACGGACTTAGTTTTAATTTGAACATTTCTATCTTATTCTCTGTTATTGCATTGTTTACCAACAATAGAATTTTTATATTAAATAAAAGATTCTCTCGTGATTGTAGAACGGAAAAAAGCTCTTTTCAGCACTTGGTATGATTTTTTTCAAAGATCCCTTTCCCCAAAATCTTGGGATTCGATGTTATTTATTTTCCTCGTTTTCATCAGATTGACATTACGAACCTAAAGGGAATAAATAAAACTATTAATGCTGAATTCCAATCTGTTTGAAAAGGCGATTTATGAGGTAGCATACGAACTGAATAATAAAACTTATTGAGGATTAAAATGGAAAATACCGTACAAAAAAAAATTGAAGATATCCAACTTACAGAGCTTGATATTTATTTATTCAAACAGGGAGCTCATTTCAAAATTTTTGAAAAATTGGGCGCTCATCCGGTAATTGTCGACGGGATAGCAGGTGTGCATTTTGCCGTTTGGGCTCCGAATGCAAAAGGAGTATCTGTAGTTGGAGATTTTAACAACTGGAATCCCAAAACAAATAAAATGAATGTTAGATGGGATGAGTCGGGAATTTGGGAAATATTTATTCCCAATATCAATCCCGGCTCGTTATATAAATATTACATTGCCTCTAATCACAATAATTACAAAGTTGTAAAAGGTGATCCATACGGATTTTTTTGGGAGATTTCACCGGGGACATCATCGAGAGTGTGGGATTTAAATTATAAATGGGAAGATGATGAATGGATGAAAAACAGAAAAAAAAAGAATTCCTTAACGTCTCCTATATCGATTTATGAAGTTCATCTCGGTTCATGGAGGCGGGTCCCGGAAGAAGGAAACAGATACTTGACTTACCGCGAAATTGCTCCCTTGCTTTCTGATTACTTAGTCAAGATGGGTTTCACACATGTTGAATTTCTTCCTGTGATGGAGCATCCATTCTATGGTTCGTGGGGATATCAGTCATTGGGATATTTCGCTCCGACAAGCAGGTACGGAACGCCCCAGGATTTTATGTTTTTGATAGATCATCTCCATCAAAATGGGATTGGAATAATTCTGGATTGGGTTCCGAGCCATTTTCCAAGTGATGAATATGGATTAAGCTATTTTGACGGCACATACTTATATGAGCATGAAGATCCTAAAAAAGGATATCATCCTGACTGGAACAGTTATATTTTTAACTACGGAAGAAATGAAATACGCACATTTCTTCTGAGCAGTGCAGCTTTTTGGTGCGAGAAGTATCACATCGACGGATTAAGAGTAGATGCAGTTGCCTCAATGCTTTATCTTGACTATTCACGAAACGAAGGAGAGTGGATCCCGAATAAGTATGGTGGTCGTGAAGACCTCGATGCAATAGATTTTTTGAAAAAACTGAATGAGTCAATTTATAAAGAATATCCGGATGTCCAGATGATTGCTGAAGAATCGACCGCCTGGCCTATGGTTTCTCGACCTGTACATCTAGGCGGATTAGGTTTTGGTTTGAAATGGAATATGGGCTGGATGAACGATACCTTGAGTTATTTTTCTACCGATCCTGTTTTCAGGAAGTTTCATCATGGTCAGCTGACTTTCAGTATCTGGTATGCATTCAATGAAAATTTTGTTCTTTCACTTTCTCACGATGAAGTCGTTCATGGTAAGGGTGCAATGATAGGAAAAATGCCCGGTGATGAATGGCAAAAATATGCAAATCTCAGATTGTTATACGGATATATGTTTGCACATCCTGGGAAAAAATTATTATTCATGGGAGATGAATTCGGACCACGGAAAGAATGGAATCATGATGAAAGTCTCGAATGGCACGCGCTTGAATATCCGCTTCATAGCGGACTGCAAAATTGGGTAAAAGATTTGAATCGATTTTATCGGAATGAGTCGGCATTGTTCGAGCTAGATTTTGATATACATGGTTTTGAATGGGTAGATTTTCATGACGCAGAAAAAAGTACGTTAAGTTTTATCAGAAGAGGGAAGAATTTTGAAAACAAGCTGTTAGTCGTATGCAATTTTACTCCTGTCCCGAGGAATAATTATAGGGTAGGAGTGCCTAAGTCAGGATTCTGGAAAGAGGTATTAAACAGCGATTCCTGGATGTATGGCGGAAGCGGACAGGGTAATTTCGGTGGAGTTGATGCATCGCCGATACAATCGCAATCATACTTCAATTCTCTTTCTCTAAACTTGCCTCCTTTGAGTATCTTAATATTTAAACATGAGGAACAGGCTTGATTCCGGGAAATATTTATAAAAATGGAAATTGCGAATTTATATTTTGGGCACCAAACGTTCTGCGTTTTGAATTGGAAATACTTTCACATAGTTTCATCTCAAACTTACGATCAAAAAGGCAATCGAATGATGGGTGACAAATTATCATCGTTGGTAAGCTTTGAAGCCTTAAAATTGGCAGCAGCAGCTTATATGTTATTTCCGTTTATTCCATTGATATTTATTGGTGGGGAATATGGTAAAGACTCACCGTTTTTATATTTTGTAAACCATTCTGAAAAGGATTTTATAGAAGGCGTCAGGAATGGAAGAAAAAATAAATTTAAAGCTTTTAATTGGGATAAAAGAAAAATTGGAAAATATCAAATCTGGTTAATTTGTCTTAAATTCATCTCGATGTGACATAATTATCATTTTGGAGAGATGGTTTGAAAAACAAACGGTATTTATTATTTTGAATTTTGGATAAAATGAATTATAAATTAAGTGTTGTGATTTATACAATCGAGGAATAAAAATATGGAAAAATATATTTGCATACACGGACACTTTTATCAACCCCCGAGAGAAAATGCGTGGCTTGAAGAAGTAGAGCTTCAGGATTCTGCATATCCATATCATGATTGGAATGAAAAGATAACTGCCGAATGCTATGCGCCGAATACGGCTTCACGGATCGTTGACTCAAAAATAAAAATATTGGAAATTATAAATAATTATTCACAAATCAGCTTCAATGTTGGTCCGACATTATTTTATTGGTTAGAGAAGCATCGTCCTGAAGTCTATGAAGCTATTATTGAAGCCGATAAAATCAGTCAAAATAAATATTCCGGACATGGATCGGCAATAGCTCAAGTTTATAATCATATGATAATGCCTCTGGCAAATCGCCGCGATAAGGAAACACAGGTTTATTGGGGGATAAAAGATTTTGAGAAGAGATTCGGAAGATATCCTGAGGGGATGTGGTTGCCTGAAACTGCCGTTGATATTGAATCACTTGAGGTTCTTGCAAATCATGAAATAAAATTTACAATACTGGCTCCTTCACAAGCCAAAAAGGTTAAACATATTACAAAAGGTGCGCGCTGGCATGAACTGAAAAATACTATTGATCCTAAGAAACCATATATCTGTAATTTACCATCCGGAAAATCTATAGTAATATTTTTCTATGACGGAACGGTGTCTCAGGAGGTTGCGTTTGGTGGTTTGCTTAACGATGGAAAAAAATTTGCTGAACGATTGTTAAGTCAATATGAACATTCTACAGAACATGCTCAGCTCGTGCATATTGCCACTGATGGGGAGTCGTACGGTCACCACCATAAATATGGTGAAATGGCGTTATCTTACTGTTTGTATCATATTAAATCCGTTCATGGAGTCAAACTAACGAATTACGGACACTTTCTAGAAAAATACCCGCCAAGCGATCAGGTAGAAATATCGGAGAAAACATCGTGGAGTTGTTTTCACGGTATCGAAAGGTGGCGCGATAACTGCGGTTGTAATACTGAATCACCGGCAGATTGGACACAGTCCTGGAGAAAACCGCTACGAGAAGCTCTCGATAATTTGCGTGATGAATTAATACTGATCTATAAAGAGGAAGCATCAAGTCTTTTTAAAGATCCATGGCAAGCACGGAACGACTATATCGAAATTATTCATGACAGGTCTTTTGAAAATGTATTGAGATTCTTAGATAAAGTATCGCTGCATAAATTAACTGAAGAAGAAAAAATCAAAGCACTAAAATTGTTGGGAATGCAACGGAATGCAATGCTGATGTTTACAAGCTGCGGATGGTTCTTTAATGATATTTCAGGTATTGAGACGACACAGATTTTGCAGTACGCAGCTAAAGCGATTAGTTATGCTGAAGAGTTATCCGACCGTCAATATGAGGAACGATTCATCGAAAAACTTATTGAAGCAAAGAGTAATGTCTATGAAAATGGTGGAAAAGTATATGATTTGTTTATCACGCCTGCTAAAGTCGATTTACTGAGGGTTGCAGCTCATTATGGTATCTTATCATTGTTTGTAAATCATGCAAAAATTACATCGCAGTATTGCTTTACTATCAGCTGTGAAAACCATATAAGAAAAGAGGCAGGCAGGTTCAAACTATCTATCGGTAAAATAAGAGTTAGAGCTGATTTTATTCTGGAAGAAAAAACCATTTGTTTTGCAGCTATCCATTTCGGAGATCAAAACATTTGCGGCGGAGTAAGATTATTTCATGACGACGGAGAGTTTAATAAAATGCAGGATGAACATACCGGTACTTTTGAAAAGGGAAATATGACAGAGATACTACGGCATATTTTAAAATACTTCGGTACGAATAATTATACCTTATTGCATTTGTTCAAAGAGGAACAACGAAAAATAATAAAAGAGATTTTAGAAGAAACGATGAATAATATTGATGCAATATTTTCAAATATTCACGAAGAAAGTGCTGCTATAATGAATTTTCTTAAGGAATTAAATTATCCGATTCCTCAACCATTTATCCTTACTGCTGAATATTATATTAATACCGAACTTCAAAAAAAATTCATTAACAATTCTTTGGATATACTAAAACTCAAAACTCTGATTGAGCATGTTAATAAATTTTCATTAAAAGTCGATAGACCGGGACTTTCGTATGCCGCAAGTAAATGGATCGCCATTCAAATGGAAATATTGAATAGATATCCGGATAGAATTGATGTAATAGACAAAATTATAAAAACAATCGAATTATTGGAAGAATTAAAATTAGATTTGAATTTGTGGAAATCACAGAATATCTATTTTATTTTAAGCCGGACAAAATATAAAGATATGAAATATAATCAAGCTTCTGATGCTGAAAAAACCCAATGGCTTGAATCTTTTAAAAATCTTGGCACTCACTTACACGTCAGGGTTGAGTGATGAAAACGGATTATGACTTTAAATTTCCAATGAAAATATTTTTACCTGAGAAACGACAGGGAAATTGTTTTAAAATCAAACAAACTATTATGGTTACAGCAAATGAAAACAACAGGATTCAGTCAGAATAAGATGAAGTATAACAAACTTACTCCTGAAGAAAAAAGGGTTATTATTCATAAAGGAACCGAATATCCATATACAGGAGAATTTGTAAATCACAAAGAAATTGGAACGTATATCTGCAAACAATGCAATGCATCCTTATACTGCTCAGAAGATAAATTCGATTCATATTGCGGCTGGCCGAGTTTCGATGACGAAATCCCCGGTGCGGTAAAAAGGTTGCCTGATCCCGACGGCATGAGAACTGAAATTGTTTGCGCTAATTGCGGTGGACATCTTGGTCATGTATTCATAGGGGAGGGATACACTCCTAAAGATATCAGGCATTGTGTGAATTCTGTCTCACTCGACTTCATTCCGGTTCAAAAACCGGAGAATAAAAAGTAATCCTTTCTATTTTGTTTATTTAAAGGATTTTATATATTTTTTTTCATCTTTTAAATTGATATTAATGAATAAGAACATACAAAGGTTTGGAGTAAATAAAGAAAATATTAACAGCCATTTAGGTTATATCGTACCCGATGTGAGAGTGCGAGAAGAGGACACGTCTGCTTTTATTAAATCGCTAAATGATATTCTTTTTGGCAAGCAGGGTGATGTAGGAGATCTTGTAAATATGCTCAGATTTATCAATAAAATTCCCTGTAACATCTTCCGTGGGGCTAAAACGATTAATTATTTACACTGCGATATTATTAGCCGTTATGGATTTGTTTTTTGATTCATCAAAATATTGGAAACGCGTTTGAACTTATTCCCGGTTGATAATATCATCCCATCCTTAATTCGTGAATTAACGGAGAATTCAATCGTGGTTTTATCCGCCGATCCGGGAGCCGGAAAAACTACGCGAGTGCCTGTTGGGTTACTTAATGCAGATTGGTTGGACAGAAAAAAAATAATTATGCTGGAGCCACGACGTCTTGCTGCTGTTCGATCAGCTCAATTCATGGCTTTTAAACTAGGGGAAAAAGTTGGGGAAACGATAGGATATCGGATAAGAGGTGATACAAAAATTTCTTCAAAAACTCGTATAGAAGTCGTAACCGAAGGAATTTTAACCCGGATGCTCCAAAACGATCCTGAAATTCAGGGTGCAGGAATAATTATATTTGATGAATTTCATGAAAGGAGCATTAATGCAGATCTTGGATTGGCATTAGCCCTCGATGTTCAGAAATTTTTACGAAAAGATCTACGAATACTAATCATGTCTGCCACACTTGATGGTCTGGGAATTTCTCAAGCTATCGACAAGGTAAAAATATTGAAATGCGAGGGGAGAACATATCCTGTAAAAATAATTTATCTTTCACACACTTATAATATTTCTATTGAAAAAATAGTTGTCTCGGCGATTATCCGTGCATTAGAAACTCAAGAAGGCGATTTACTGGTATTTTTACCCGGAGTCGGTGAAATCGGAAAGGTAAAATCAATTCTGGAAAAATCGAAATTACAGGAGAATGTTATAATAAATATTCTTTACGGTGATGCTTCTCCGCATCAACAACAGGCAGCTTTATCAGCAGTATCTGCGGATAAAAGGAAAGTGATTCTCTCCACCAATTTGGCTGAAACGAGCCTGACAATTGATGGAGTACGTATTGTGGTAGATTCCGGACTTGTGAGAATTTCAAAATTTGATCATGGAAGAGGAATGTCCGGTTTAGTTACTACTCAAGTTTCTGTCGCTTCAGCCGACCAGCGTTGCGGAAGGGCGGGTAGACAAGCTCCCGGTATTTGCTTTCGCCTATGGAGGGAAGACCATCATAAAACTCTTGCAAAGTTTAGTACTCCGGAGATTCTCACAACTGATCTGGCTCCTCTTGCATTGGATCTTGCTCGGTGGGGAAATCCATCAGGAGAGAATATGATTTTTATTGATAATCCACCGCAAGCACATCTTAATCAGGCACGAGTACTTTTAGAACAACTCGGTGCAATCGGCGAGTCAGGCAAGATTACCTCTCATGGACGAGAAATGTCGGAACTGGGAGTACATCCGCGACTCGCACATATGCTAATCCGCGGAAAAGAATTGGGAATCGGAGCACTTGCCTGTGATCTTGCGGCTCTGCTGGAGGAAAGCACAGTTCTGCGTCAGTTTAAAAGTAATGATTTAAATTCAATACTGAATGAAGTATTTACATCTGATTTAAAAGATAAACAAGGAAGGCAAAAGGTAATTGCACAAGCAGGTCGGTTAAGAGAATTACTCGGTGTAAAAGCTGTGAAAGATGATGTGGAAAAAACAGGATTGCTTTTGGCATTGGCATATCCCGAACGGATAGGGAAATATATAGATGGTAAATACAAAATGGCAGGAGGACCGGTTGCATCAATTCAAAAAGGAAATTCATTTTCGGAAGAAAAATATCTTGCGATCGGAGATGTCGATGGACTCGGAAGTGAAGTAAAAATCTTTCTGGCAGCACTGGTCAGCGAAAACGATTTAAGGAGGGTCTTCTCGGACCAATTTACAGATGAAATTGAAGTAAAATGGAGTGAAGTTGAAGGATGTGTGATATCTCGACGAATTGAAAAATTCGGTGAAATTATTTTATCCGAGCAACCCTATAAAGCTGATGAAAAATTGATAATTCCTGCAATGATTAAAGGAATTCAGCAAATAGGATTGAAGTCCCTGCCATGGACAAAAGATTCTGAATCATTACGGACGAGAAGTGAATGGTACAAAAAACAACTTAATTCGGATGTTGATTGGCCTGATCTAAATGAAAAAGAAATATCAACTTCTATGAATGAATGGTTAAGTCCATACTTAACGGGAATAACACGAATCTCGCAGTTAAAAAATCTGGATATGAGCGCTGTCATCCGCGGGATGTTTACATTCAAACAGCTTTCAGAACTTGAAAAGATGGCTCCAACTCATATTGTTGTTCCAACAGGTTCGAGAATTCGGATTGATTATGGAGGGGAAATTCCTGTACTCGCAGTGCGTATGCAGGAAATGTTTGGTGAAACTGAAACACCTGTCATTTGTAGAGGAAAAGTAAAAATTTTATTGCACCTTCTTTCACCGGCACACCGACCGTTGGCAATCACACAAGATCTTCCAAGTTTTTGGAAAAATGCTTATCCTGAAGTCAGAAAAGATATGCGCGGTAGGTATCCTAAGCATTATTGGCCCGAAAATCCACTTGAAGCAGAACCCACAAAAAGAAGAAAACCTAAATAAATTTTTAATTAGAATCAGAAGTATTATCAGAATGGAAATTCTTCAAGTTCCTGAGGGATTGTTTCTTGTTTCTTAATTTCAGGTTTTTTTGCCGATAGGTGTACCGGATGCGAGCGAACATAAATTGCTTTTCGTGGTGTTGTCGGGCAGGCAAATTCACAAGCCCCGCATCCAGTGCAGAAATCGTTATTTAATTCGGGTATCTTTAGTTTACCTTCGTAAGGAACCATATAAACCGCTTTAGTTGGACAATGTTCAGCACAGGCAGCGCAAGCTTTCTTTTTTTCTACAACAACACAGTCTTCCCTGACAAAATGTGTCCTGCCTATTTGTACTAATTTTTTTGACTCAATATCGACTGGAAGAATTGCCCCACTCGGACAAATTAACGTACAAATATTGCAATCATAATTACAAAAACTGGCATCGTAATTCATTTTTGGTTGTAATATACCTGTCAGTCCATAATCTGTGAAGGTTGGATATAAGACATGAGTAGGACAGGAGACGACACACATGTGACAGGCTGTGCAAAGACTTGTAAAATGGTCAATGCTTATCGATCCCGGCGGTGATATGGGATTTTTGCGGGCTTCATAAAATCCGCTTTTTACAATTTTGGTAGTGTCCGTGTCGGGCTGAAAAATCATATATCCTACAGCCGGAGTGATTCCGTATTTTAAGAAATTTCTTCTTGAATTTTTATAAGTTATTTGAGTTTTACCAACGCCACGGAGTTTTATTTTGGCATAAGTTATTCCATCAGTTGGGCAGGATTTAATACAATTAAAACAATTTATACATGCAGCGAAATCAATGGACTGTTTTTCACTGTTAATGCAATTTGCCTTGCAAACTTCTTCACAAACTCCGCAGTGAGTGCAAGCTCTTTCATCTATTATGATTTTGAATAATGAGATTCGGGAAATTATTCCAAGTATTGCTCCTGCCGGACAAAGACTGTTGCAAAATAACCTTCCATAAAAGTATGACGTATAAACAATAAATGCTAAAAATATAATTGACATGGCAATCACCGAAAAATCAAACTTCCTTAACGGTACAGCATAGACAAAAAATAATTGCATATCTGATAATAAATATGAAATTAAATTATTACCAATGATGATCAACGGTTCAATAGTGTTGGTGAGAATTCTTCCAAAATTACTGAAAGGTTCGAAAAGATTCAGTAAAATTAAACTCCCCGAAAGAATGAAAATAGTAATTAGCACCAATAAAGAGTAGTGATACATATATGGCGGGGGAACATATTGAAAAGTGTTATTCGCTGAGAATTTATTTTTTAAATGTATTACAATATCCTGTAAAGTTCCAAGAGGGCAAATGCTTGAGCAATAGACTCTTCCAAAGAAAATAGTCAGCATCAAAACAGAAATTAAGCCAAATATAACGATCCCTGAATATTTTTAATAAAGCGGGAATCAACTGGAGAGCGGTTATATATTCAGATATTGAAGGGGGTATTATATTCCAGATATCAAGATATATTATGCTGATCAGGAAAAAAAATATTAGTGAAACGATTAGACGTATATTTTTTAAATTAGCAAGCCGGAAACTTGTCACACCGTCAACCGTTTTATATTTATCTTATCCAAATCTTTGGTTCCGATCTTCATCTCCGCTGCATAATTTATGTAATTGATATCTGATGGGTTTGTGCCGAATAATTTTGCTGCAGCGGTATCGACGGCAACGATGTCCCTGGAAATTAATTGAGCTTTCATGGTTACGACATCTTCAACGGAAAGTCCGCGCGGACCGTTTGTTTTCATTACATTATAAGCATCAACTATATTCAAATCCGGTTTGCGGTAGCTGGCAAAATCTGCGATACATTGGTGTAAGTCATTTCGATGCCACCACCTTCTGTCCCAGATATTTCCCATGAGATTTTTCATGGCAATTGTAAGTGATGTGCCACTGTGATTTTTTAAAATAG
>CAYTID010000029.1:0-23925 GCA_964437735.1 uncultured Ignavibacteriaceae bacterium
GCAATTAAAGCCGTTCCGTATGCAAGTCAAAATTTTAATCCGCCTTCACGGGCACCATCGGCGATCGCTTTTATATTGCCGTGATATTTATATCCGCTACGATCGAATACCACTGTCTTTATATTATTTTCCAATGCTTTTTTTGCAACCGTAATACCAATTAGTTTTGCTTTAGCTATTCTACTTTTTGTATTTTTCACTTCGTCTTTTAAATCCGATGTAAGTGTCGATGCTGAAACAAGTGTTTTTCCGTTTATGTCATCAATGATCTGGGCATATAGATGATTTAAACTTCTGTATACTGCTAATCGCGGACATTCAGGACTTCCAGAAATTTTTTTTCTGATATGAGTTCGTATCCGATTTCTTTTTTTTGTATTGTCTTTATTTATCATTGCCTATCCTACTTATTTCGTTTATTTTGCACCGCCTGATGCAGCAGTTTTACCCGCTTTACGACGTATATATTCACCCTCGTATTTTATACCCTTGCCTTTGTATGGTTCGGGTTTCTTGAACGATCGAATTTTTGCCGCAACGTGTCCAACAAGCTGCTTGTCTATTCCGGAAATCAAGATTACAGTCGCCTGAGGAACTTCTAACTTTATTCCTTCGGGGGGGATGAATAATATCGGATGAGAATATCCAACTGCTAATTGCACACCCCTTCCTTTTAATTCAGCTTTGAAACCGACACCTACAATCTCAAGCTTCTTCTGATAACCATTCGCGACACCGTTGATCATATTCATTAATAGAGCACGCCACAAACCGTGTAACGCCCTGTCCTGTTTTTCATCAGATGGTCTTTTAACAAGTATATTTTCGCCATCTCTCTCTACGCTAATCCGTTCATGTATTTGTGTTGAAAGATTACCTTTTGGTCCGGATATCTTAATATCCCTGCCGTTGATGTCGACCTTAACACCTTTTGGAATTTCTATTGGTTTTTTACCTACTCTTGACACTTTATGCTCCTTTAATTCCTATTTACCAGATATAGCACAAAATTTCACCGCCAATATTTAATTGTCGGGCTTTGTGACCTGTCATCAATCCTTTTGATGTTGAAACCACCGCGATTCCGAGACCACCAAACACTCTGGGAATTTCTTCGGCGTTTGTATATACTCTTAATCCGGGTTTGCTGATTCGTCTTAAACCTTTTATAACATTTTGACCATCCTTGTATTTTAATGATAGTCTTATGATGCCCTGTTTATTATCAGCAATTTCTGAATAATCATTTATATATTTTAGCTCTTTCAGAAGAATCGATAAATCCCTTTTCAAATTTGAAGCCGGGATATCTACTCGTTTATGTTTTGCCTTAATAGCATTCCTTACTCGAGTTAAATAATCAGATATTGGATCAGTAATATTCATTTTAAATTATCCTTTTTGAATTACGTAAATTACCAACTAGCTTTTCTTACACCGGGTATTTTACCATCTAATGCAAGCTGTCTGAAACATAACCGGCAAATTCCATATTTTCTGATATATGCACGGGACCTTCCGCATATTCCGCATCTATTATGTTGTCGTACCGAATGTTTGGGTGTTTTCTTAGCTTTCACCCGCATTGCTAAACGTGCCAAGTCAACTCCTTATTATTATTGTTGTTGTGGTTTAATGAACGGCATTCCAAATGATTTGAGAAGTTCTAACGCTTCTTTATCTGTCTTTGCCGTTGTTACAAATGTTATATCCATTCCAAAAATCTTTGTAATTTTATCTACATCAATTTCGGGAAAAATGATTTGCTCTTTTATACCGAGAGTATAATTTCCGCGTCCGTCAAACGACTTGTCTGATAATCCACGGAAGTCTCTGATTCTCGGCATTGCAATATTAATTAATCGATCAAAAAATTCATACATCCGTTGTTTCCGCAAGGTTACGCGCACACCAATGGGCATACCTTCGCGTAATTTGAAATTAGAGATTGCGGCTTTTGCTTTTGTAATCACCGGTTTTTGACCAACTATAATCTCAAGCTCCTTTGCTACCAGTTCGACCAATTTGGAATCCTGAGTCGCTTGTCCGACGCCTATGTTCACCGATATTTTATCAAGCGAGGGAACCTGTGAAACGCTTTTATAATTAAATGATTCCTTCAATTTGGGAACTATATCCTTTTTATACATCTCGTACAGACGTGGAGGAACGCCTTTTTCAATTAATTTTTCTCCTGATTCAGGAGTCTTTTTTGTTTCTTTTTTTTGTACTTTTTCTTTAGCCATACTTTTTCGTCAAATTTATTAAAACATTTCTTCACAATTTCGACAAACACGCATCATTTGCTTTCGGCTTGAAGAAACATCTGTTACTTGTTTTCTTCCCACTCGTGAGGGTTTATTGCATTTCGGACACACCACCATAATATTTGATGCAGCAATCGGTGATTCTTTTTGAACTACACCTCCTTGAGGCTGTTTTTGAGACGGGCGTGTATGGCGTTTTGTAATATTGACGCCTTCAACTATAACCCTTCGCACATCTCTGAAAACTTTTAAAACTTTTCCAGTTTTTCCTTTAGCATTTCCGCTAATTATGATTACATTATCGTTTTTGTGTATTTTCATTTTTTATCCTTTACAACACTTCTGGAGCTAATGATATAATTTTCATAAAATTCTTATCGCGAAGTTCTCTTGCGACCGGACCAAAAATTCTGGTTCCTCTCGGTTCACCCTGCGGGTTTAATAATACAGCGGCATTTTCATCAAATCGTATATAGGAACCGTCGTTTCTTCGTGTTTCTTTTTTAGTTCTCACAATAACTGCACGCGATACATCACCTTTTTTAACACCAGCACCAGGGATTGCACTTTTTACTGAAACTACTATCAAATCACCGATCCCGGCGTAACGCCTGTCGTGACCGCCAAGTACACGAATACATCTGACTTTTTTCGCACCCGAATTATCTGCAACAACTAAATTGGTTTCTTCCTGTATCATTTTTGTATTCCTTTAAATTAGGTTACTTCGCTTTTTCTAAAATTTCGACTAAACGCCATCGTTTATTTTTACTTAACGGTCTGGTCTCCATAATTTTCACTATGTCGCCAAGTTGGGCTTCTTTTTTTTCATCATGCGCCATAAGGTTTGTAGTGCGTGTAAAATATTTTTTATAAATCGGATGGGGAACATTCCTTTCGACAGCAACTACAATGCTCTTTTCCATTTTATTGCTTACTACTTTTCCTATCCGTTCTTTTCTGACCGTCGTTCGCTGAACCATTTGTTTTAAAAGCTCCTTTGACATTGATTATTTTTTTATTCTGACTTTTTCAGCTAATATAGTTTTTAACCGACCTATATTCCGCCTCGACAACCTTACTTGAATCGGACTTGCCAATTGATTCGTTGCAAGTTGAAATTTCAGGTTTTCGAGATTAATTTCTTCTTCGATTATTCTCTTACTAATTTCTTCTTCTGATAACAGACGTATTTCATGTGGTTTCATTTTCAAAACTCTCAATCTTTATTTTTTTCCACTATCTAAACCGATTCGGATAGACATTTTTGTTTTAATCGGTAATTTCCGTCCGGCAATATACATCGCTTCTTCGGCTAATTCTTTTGTTACACCACCCAATTCAAATAATATTGTACCGGGCTTTACAACAGCAACCCAAAATTCAGGAGCGCCTTTTCCACTCCCCATACGGGTTTCAGCAGGTTTTTTAGTAACCGACTTGTCCGGAAAGATTCTTATCCATACTTTACCTTCACGTTTCATCATCCTTGTTAAGGCAACACGTGCGGCTTCGATCTGGCGTTGTGTAATCCATCCGGGTGCCATTGCTTTTAATCCAAAATCTCCGAATGCTATGGTGGCGCCTCGGGTTGCTTTTCCCTTCATTCTGCCACGCTGCGATTTTCTATATTTAACTCTTTTCGGTAATAACATTTCTTTTCACCATTCTTTTTAATATACAGAATTGCCTAAAATTTCACCTTTACAAATCCAGACTTTGATTCCGATAATGCCATAGATTGTTTGTGCATTGGCGGTTGCATAATCTATTTCAGCACGCAATGTATGAAGTGGAATACGTCCTTCTTTATACTGCTCGGTGCGGGCTATTTCTGCGCCGCCAAGTCGTCCTGCACACATTACACGAATACCTTCAGCACCCATTCGCATCGCCGAAGTTATTGTGCTTTTCATAGCACGCCGGAAAGATACACGTCCTTCTATTTGACCTGCAATTGTCTCTGCCACCAAATAAGCATCGAGTTCCGGTCGTTTAATTTCGTTGATCAGGAGTTTAACATCTTTATTTGTAATTTTTCTTAATTCTTCTTCAAGTTGAGTTATTTCTTTTCCACTTCTGCCAATAACTATACCGGGACGAGAGGTAAAGATTGTAATTCGCGCATGCTTTGGAGTTCTTTCAATTATTATCCTGGCAATACCGGCTTTTTTTAATCGTGACCGGATATATTGGCGAATTTTTATATCTTCAATCAATTTCGCGCTGCTATCTTTCTTCTCGTACCAATTGGAATCCCAATTGCGGTTTATTCCTAAACGAAATCCTATCGGATGTGTTTTTTGGCCCAATGTACCTCCTAATTATCTTTCTTTGTTTTTTTTGTTACGCTTTTTTTTGCAACAGGTTTTCTTACTTTTTTAACTTCGCTAACCGGAGTTTTTGCTTGCTTTTTTTCTTTTGTTTGAGTTTTTTTAACAGTTTCCGGTTTAACTGATTCACGTTCGGCTACTACAATGGTTAAGTGGTTCGATCTTTTTATAATACGGTATGCCCGACCCATCGGAGCGGGTGAAATTCGCTTCATTGATGGTCCGCCGTTAACAAACGCTGTCTTTACAAACATATCGCTTGTGTCGACTCTTGCACCTTCAATTTTATTTTGCAAATTCGAAACTGCTGAACGTAAGGTTTTTTCAACCACATTAGAGGCATGTTTTGGTGAAAAATGAAGAATCGAAATAGCTTCGTCTACTTTTTTCCCTCGTATCAGATCTACAACCAGACGCATTTTGCGCGGTGAAGTCGGAACATATCTTTTAATTGCTTTCGCTTCCATCTATTTCTCCAATCTTTATCCGGTTGATGCTTCGCTTTTTAATCCGGGATGTCCGCGAAATATTCGCGTTGGTGCAAATTCACCCAATTTATGTCCTACCATACTTTCATGTACGTAAACCGGTATAAATTTATTTCCATTATGCACGGTGAAAGTAATTCCGACAAACTCCGGAGTTATTGTGGATGCTCTCGAATAAGTTTTTATAACTTTCTTTTGTCCTGTTTTTTGCATTGTCCGGACTTTTAGCAAGAGCTTTTCGTTAACGAATGGACCTTTTTTTATTGAACGACTCATAATTTTTATTTATTATTTAGTTCGACGTTTTAAAATATATTTACTTGATGACTTCTTAAATTTTCGTGTCTTCTTTCCTTTAGTATGCCAGCCCCATGGTGATACAGGGTGTGGATTCCCTTGAGGAGATTTTCCTTCACCTCCGCCATGCGGATGATCACAAGGATTCATTACAACACCACGTGATTGAGGTCTGATTCCAAGCCAACTTGATCGCCCGGCTTTTCCGAGTGTAATATTTTCGTGATCGAGATTGCCGACAACGCCAATAGTTGCAAAACATTTGGCTAATATTTTTCGGATTTCCCCTGATGGTAATTTGATCTGAACGTAATCTTCTTCTTTAGCCATTAATTGTACAGAAGCACCTGCACTGCGAGCCAGTTGTCCCCCTTTTCCGGGTTTTAATTCGATATTGTGTACGAATGAACCAACCGGAATATTAGAAAACGGTAAAGCATTACCAGCCTTAATTTCGGCTTCATGACCGGACATCAAAGTTTCGCCAATTTTAATACCGTCTGGCGCTAAAATATATCTTTTCTCGCCGTCTTTGTATGTGATTAAAGCTATTCTTGCAGACCTGTTAGGATCATACTCGATTGCGGTAACTTTGCCTTCAATCCCAAATTTATTTCTTTTAAAATCAATAATTCGGTAGAATCTTTTATGGCCTCCACCTCTGTGACGAGATGTAATATGACCGTTATTATTTCTTCCACCAGTTTTTTTAATTGGTTCTATCAGTGACTTTTCGGGAACTGATTTCGTTATTTCATCAAACTTAGGTAATGATGCCCAACGGGTTCCCGGTGTAACTGGTTTTAATTTACGTATGCCCATAACTATTTAATCCTTGGTCAGATAATATGAGTATTTGTGCTACTCTTTTCCTGGCCCGCTAATTGGTTAGATATTTTCGAAGAATTCTATTTTTTCGCCTTCTTTTAAGGTTACTATAGCTTTTTTCCAATGCGCGGTTTTTCCTGTGAAACGTCCGCGGCGGGTCAATTGAGTTTTTTGTTTTCCTTTTAAATTAATCGTTCGAACACTTAAGACCGTAACTTTAAACTTACCTTCTACAGCTTTTTGTATTTCGATTTTATTCGCATCGGGATCGACGGCAAATGCGTATTGATGCTTGGCTTCGAGCTCCGTCATCTTTTCTGTCATTATTGGTTTGTATATAATTGCAGCCATATTTTTACCGTTAAAATGTTTTTTCTAGTGTTGTTACTGCACTTTTTTGAAGTAATAACACACGGTTATTCATGATATCATATGTCGATGCTTTATTTGCTTCCATAACCTCTAAATAGGGAAGATTACGTCCGGATAAATGCATTAACTTATCTAATTTATCTACTAACAAAAGTGTTTTTGTCGATTCTAATTTTAAAGCTTTTAATATTGAAAACATCTCACTGGTTTTCGGAGCATCGAACATAAAATCTTCGATAACTTTTATATCAGATTCTTTCGCCCGATAACTTAACGCAGATTTTCGGGCGAGAGTTTTCAATTTTTGTGGAATCTTCATTGAATAATCTCTTGGGACGGGACCAAAAATAGTGCCGCCGCCTTTCCATAATGGCGAACGTACATAACCAACACGCGCCCGACCTGTCTTCTTTTGCTTCCAAGGTCTTTTTCCGCTTCCACTTACTTCTCCTGTAGTTTTTGTTTTGTGTGTCCCCTGGCGCTGGTTTGCTAAATATACCCTAACAGCTTGATATATTGCATGATCATTAGGTTCGATCTCAAAAACATCGGGTCTTAAGGTTACTTTTTCACCGCTTAGTTTACCGTCTTTTTTATAAACTTCAAGTTCCATTGTTATCTATTTTCTTTGTGTATTTCTACATAACTATTGATATGTCCAGGGACAGAACCTTTTATTAACAACAAGTTTGATTCTGATATAACCTGAACAACTTTTAAATTTTTTACGGTTGTCCGTGTGTTACCCATACGTCCGGCCATTCTTTGTCCTTTAAAAACGCGTGATGGATATGAGCTTCCGCCAATAGATCCCGGCGCCCTGACTCTATCACTTTGTCCATGCGTAATCGAACCACCGCCAAAATGATGTCGCTTTACAACGCCTTGAAATCCGCGACCTTTGGATTTACCTGATACCGAAATTATATCACCTTTGGAAAATAAGGATTCGACTTTTATTTCTTCACCCAATTTAAAATTAGAAATGTCGAATCCTTTAAATTCCTTTAATATTTTTTTCGGAGAAACACCGGCTTTTTTAAACCGACCTGTTGCAGGTTTATTTACCAGTTTTTCTTTTTTATCTTCGAAACCTACTTGGATCGCTTCGTATCCATCTATTTCTTTTGTTTTTATTTGAGTAACAAAGCAAGGTCCGGCTTCGATGATTGTGCAGGGAATTACTTCTCCCTGTTCATCGAATATGCTTGTCATCCCAATTTTTTTACCTAATAAACTAGTCATTTTTCAATTTGTCCGTTATATAAGAATTATTTGTCGTTATTGTGTTTCAATCTAAAGATTCATCAGACTTTAATTTCTACATCGACACCAGCCGGAAGTTCTAATTTCATAAGCGAGTCAATTGTTCGTTGTGTAGAATTTAAAATATCAATAAGTCTTTTGTGAGAACGTGTTTCAAATTGTTCCCGTGATTTTTTATCGACATGTGGTGAACGCAATACTGTAACAACTGATCTTTTTGTAGGCAATGGTATAGGTCCTGAAACAACAGCCCCTGTTGCCTTCACAGTTTTCACAATCTTTTCTGCTGATTTGTCAATCAAATTGTGATCGTATGATCTTAATTTTATACGTATCTTTTGTCCAGCCACTTTTGACTCCTAATTCTATACTGTATTTATTCTATGATTTTTGTTACGACACCAGCACCCACGGTATGTCCGCCTTCACGTATTGCGAAGCGAAGACCTTCTTCCATAGCGATGGTAGTAATTAATTCAATCGTTAAATTATCCACGTTATCACCGGGCATTATCATTTCGATTCCTGCCGGTAATTCTGCAACACCGGTAACGTCAGTTGTTCTGAAATAAAATTGAGGACGATAACCTTTGAAGAATGGTGTGTGCCGTCCTCCTTCTTCTTTTTTCAGAATGTATACCTGTGCAGTGAATTTTTTATGCGGAGTAATGCTTCCGGGTTTTGCCGCAACCATTCCGCGTTCTAATTCAGTTTTATCAACACCACGCAACAGTAATCCCACATTGTCGCCGGCCATACCTTCATCTAATTCCTTCCGGAACATTTCAACACCGGTTACTACTGCTTTTTTGTGAGCGTTAAGTCCTAACAGTTCTATTTCTTCACCAACTTTGACTTTTCCGCGTTCAACACGACCTGTACCAACTGTACCGCGTCCTGTAATGGAAAAAACATCTTCGACGGGCATTAAGAAAGGTTTGTCAACTTCACGAACCGGAACCGGGATATATGTATCCACTGCATCCATCAACTGTCCGATACAATCAAATGCCGGATCATCCGGTTTTGAATCAGGTTTAATTGCAGCTTCCATTGCGCGAAGAGCACTTCCGCGAATAATCGGTATTTCATCACCCGGAAATTCATATGCCTTTAAGAGATCTCTTAATTCTAATTCAACTAATTCAAGCAATTCCGGATCATCAACCGCATCAACTTTATTCATGAAGACAACAATTCTTGGAACACCAACCTGGCGTGCGAGAAGAATGTGTTCACGAGTCTGGGGCATCGGTCCGTCAGTTGCTGCTACCACAAGAATAGCGCCGTCCATTTGAGCGGCACCGGTGATCATATTCTTAATATAGTCAGCGTGACCTGGACAGTCTACGTGTGCATAGTGTCGGTTTGCTGTCGCGTATTCGACGTGAGCAGTCGCAATAGTGATACCGCGCTCTCTTTCTTCAGGTGCATTATCGATTGAATCGAACGTACGAACTGCGGATAAACCCTTTTTTGCCAGCACCATAGTGATAGCTGCAGTTAATGTTGTTTTCCCGTGATCAACGTGGCCAATTGTGCCAATGTTAACGTGTGGTTTGTCTCTAGTGAATTTTTCTTTTGCCATAAATTATCTCCTTTAAATTGGGTGTAGTTTATTATTTATGCTACTAATATTTCTTTTCCGCTTGTTTTTTCAATTAATTTGTTAACGATGCTTTGAGGGGCTACATCATAATCTTTAAATTGCATTGTAAAAAGCGCACGACCTTGCGTGATTGATCTCAATGAGGTAGCATATCCAAACATTTCAGAAAGGGGAACTTTAGCATTAATGATCTGAGCATCTTTCCGCGATGTCATTCCTTCTATTTTCCCTCTTCTGGAATTCAAATCACCTAAAATATCTCCGATGTAATCTTCCGGAGAAACTACTTCAACTTCCATAATTGGTTCCAAAATTTTAGGTTTTGCCTTTCGGGCTGCTTCACGAAATCCCATAGAACCTGCAATTTTAAAAGACATTTCATCTGAATCAACATCATGATACGAGCCATAAAAAAGTCTAACTTTTACATCGACCATCGGATATCCGGCTAAGGTTCCATTTTTCATCTGGTCTTTGATTCCGGCTTCAACAGCAGGAATATATTCTCGTGGAATTACTCCACCCCTTATATCATCAACGAATTCAAATCCTTTACCTTTTTCATTCGGCATAATTTCTATTTCGACATGTGCATATTGACCGCGACCGCCGGTTTGTTTAGAGTGTTTATAAACCTGAGTAATAGTTTCGCTTATTGTTTCTTTATATGCTACTTGTGGTTTACCGATATTTGCTTCAACACGGAATTCTCGTTTCATCCGATCGACAATAATTTCCAGATGAAGCTCACCCATTCCGCTGATAATGGTCTGCCCGGTTTCTTCATCACTGCTAACCTTAAATGTTGGATCTTCCTCTGCTAATTTGCCGAGCGATTCGCTCAATTTTTCCTGATCCGATTTTGTCTTCGGTTCAATCGCAATTGAAATCACCGGATCCGGAAATTCCATTTTTTCCAGTATAATCGGATCTTTCTCATCGGTTAAAGTATCACCTGTGCGAGTATATTTTAATCCAATTGCTGCTGCAATATCACCCGTGTATGCTTCATCAACATCTTCTCTGTGGTTAGCATGCATTCTGAGGATTCTACCAATTCTTTCCTTTTTTTCGCTTACAGGATTATATATATATGATCCGGCTTTAATAATACCTGAATAGACTCTAAAAAATGTTAGTTTACCGACATAAGGATCAGTCATAATTTTAAATGCTAATGCTGTCGGGCGCTCTTTGTCAGAAATTTCACGTACCACAACATCGTTTTTGTTTGGATGATGCCCTTTAACTGAACCCACATCCAATGGATTGGGAAGAAAGTCAACAATACCATCCAATAAATCCTGAACGCCTTTATTCTTAAAAGAAGAACCACAAAGAACGGGTATTATACTGACTTTGAGGCATGCACGACGAAGCACGACTTTTATTTCATCAACCGAAATTTCCTGACCATTAATATATTTTTCTAACAACGTGTCGTCTTCATCAGAAATTGCTTCAAGCATTTTTGTGCGATACAACTGGGCTTTTTTCTTTAGGTCCTGTGGAATTTCGATATCTTCCCATGTAGTTCCCATGGTCGTATCGTTAAAAATGCGAGCTTTCATAGTAATCAAATCGACTACACCAGCAAACATCTCACCTTCACCAACGGGAATTTGAATTGGAACAGCGTTTGCACCTAAACGATTTTTCAACATACTGAGTACGTTGAAAAAATCTGATCCAACACGATCCATTTTATTGACGAATGCAATTCTAGGTACGCCGTATTTGTCGGCTTGACGCCAAACAGTTTCAGATTGCGGTTCAACACCGCCGACTGCACAAAATAGTGCCACTGCGCCATCTAACACTCGGAGCGATCTTTCAACTTCGGCAGTAAAATCGACATGCCCGGGTGTGTCAATAATATTTATCCGGTGGTTTTTCCAAAAGCAAGTAGTCGCGGCTGACGTGATCGTGATACCTCTTTCTTTTTCCTGCTCCATCCAGTCCATTGTGGCAGCCCCATCATGAACTTCACCCACTCGATGGAGTTTCCCTGTGTAAAAAAGGATACGCTCAGTCGTAGTCGTTTTACCGGCATCTATGTGAGCCATGATGCCTATATTACGTGTTTTTTCTAATGTGTATTGACGCGACATAATTACTTATATATATTTACCATTTAAAATGAGCAAAAGCTTTATTCGCTTCCGCCATTTTGTGTGTATCTTCTCTTTTTTTAATTGAACTTCCTTCGTTGTTAGATGCTGCAATAAGTTCAGAAGCCAATTTTAAAGACATTGATTTGTCTTTTCGTTCGTTTGCATATTTAATTACCCAACGGATAGCCAAAGCAATACTACGGTCACCACGAACTTCAGTGGGGACTTGATACGTTGCTCCACCAACTCTTCTTGCACGAATTTCCAGAAGTGGTTTTACGTTATTAATAGCTTTGTGAAAAACATCTAATCCATTTTGTTTAGTTTTTTGTTCAATTGTTTCGATCGCTCCGTAAACGATTCGTTGTGCGATGTGTTTTTTCCCGTCTTTTAGAATACAGTTAACAAATCGCGATACCAAAATATCGTTGAACTTTGCATCTGCTGCTACTATTTTCTTTTCAGCCCGCTTTTTTCTCATTAAAGTACCTAATTATTAAGATTTCGGTTTTTTTGAACCATATTTTGAGCGTCCCTGCTTTCTATCAGTGACGCCTGCTGTATCAAGCGTTCCACGAATTATGTGATATCGAACGCCGGGTAAGTCTTTTACTCTTCCACCTCTAATCATAACAAGTGAGTGTTCCTGTAGATTATGCCCTTCACCCGGAATATAAGCAGTTACTTCAATACTATTAGTAAGTCTTACACGAGCTACTTTTCTTAAAGCAGAATTGGGTTTTTTGGGTGTTGTGGTATAAACTCTTGTACAAACACCTCTTTTTTGAGGACATGATTGCAATGCGGGTGCTTTGCTCTTCCATGTTACCTGCTCACGACCTTGTTTTACCAATTGATTGATAGTTGGCAATCTATTACTCCAAATTTTGTTATGTTTTTAGACGTTTTTATAATTTTTAGAAAATAAATATAGCAAAAAATTTAAAAATAGTCAAGCCTATTTCGATTTTATTGCTTTTTTTGTTCTTTTCTTTGGTTTTTGTTCTTTCTCAACTTCATCAATTTCTATTTCTTCTGTAATTTTCACAGTTTCTTCAATTTTAAAAGGCTCTAACGGTGAAACCAAAATATTTTGTAATTTCTTCAAACCTGTTCCTGCAGGGACTAAATGACCTACTATTACGTTTTCTTTCAATCCTAATAAATAATCCTCTTTTGCCTGAATCGCGGCGTCTGTAAGAACTTTTGTAGTTTCCTGGAAAGAGGCAGCAGAGATAAAACTATCTGTTGATAAAGAAGCTTGGGTGATACCTAATAACACAGGCTCATATGTTGACGGTTCGGCATCTCTGAACTCGATTACTTTCTTCTCTTTTTTCTTCAATTCACTGTTCATTTCCCGTGCTTTTTTCTTAGGCAATATCTGTCCATTTTTAACCTTACCATCACCTTTGCTTTCAACATAGACTTGGTCTTTCAAGGTCGCATTTTCCTGATTGACCGCTAATTTATCGAAAATATCACCCTCGAGAAATCTGGTATCTCCTGAATCGAGGATACGAACTTTTTGCATCATTTGTCTAACGATAATTTCGATATGTTTATCGTTAATTTTTACACCTTGCATCCGATAAACTTCTTGAATTTCATTGACCAAATATTCTTGTACTTTTCCTACTCCTTTGATTCGTAAAATATCGTGTGGATCAATTGCTCCATCAGTCAATCTATCACCAGCTCTTACAAAATCATTTTCTTGAGTCAAGATATGTTTCCCCAAAGGTACGAGGTAAATTCTTTCGTCTTTATTATCCAAACTGCGGATAATTATTTCTCGCGAACCGCGTTTCTGTTGACCAAAATGAACTATTCCATCAATTTCAGATACTAGTGCCGGATTAACCGGACTCCGCGATTCAAACAATTCTGTCACTCTCGGTAATCCGCCCGTAATATCTCTCGTTTTTCCGATTGCCCTCGGAATTTTTACTAAAACTGTACCCGCTACTATTTTTTCATTCTCATCAACAACTATATGACAATTTGTGGGTAAGTTGTATGTAGCAATTTTTTCGTCTTTATCGGATTTTATTAGTATCCCGGGTATTAAAGTTTTATCCCGGCTTTCAATAACTACAGTTTGTATATGACCTGTTTGTTCGTCGGGTTCCTGACGATATGTAATATTTTCTTTTAATCCGGTAAACTCTACACGCCCCGAATGTTCCGAAATGATCACAGCATTATAGGGATCCCACTCATATATAATATCGTTTTTCTTGATATACTTTCCTTCAGATACTAACAAATTAGCGCCGTACGGCACATCATACTTTGCCAATAATCTGTTTTCATTATCAAAAACCATTACAAGACCACTTCGCCCTGTAACAATTTGTTTTTCGGTTTCATCCTGAAGTCGGATTGATTTCACCTGTTCATATTTTACAATTCCATCAAACTTCGATGTGATTTGTGATTGTGTTGCAATCAAACTCGCAGTTCCTCCTGTATGGAAAGTCCTTAAGGTCAATTGAGTTCCGGGTTCACCGATAGACTGTGCAGCAATTGTACCAACCGCTTCACCTGTACTGACTAATTTTCCGGTTGTCAGGTTACGTCCGTAACACATTGCACAAATTCCACGCAGCGATTCACAAGTAAGAACCGATCTAATATCTACGGTTTCGATAGATGTTTCTGAAATTTTATGGGCTATTTCTTCAGTAATTTCTTGCCCGGAACCAACAATTAAATCACCAGAGATTGGATCTAAAACATCGTGTACTGTCACTCGACCGAGGATCCTTTCAGACAACGGCTCTTTAACATCTTCTCCTTCTTTTAGCGCACTTGTAGCAACTCCGAGAATTGTACCGCAATCTAATTCCGTAATAATTCCATCCTGAGCAACGTCAACCAATCTTCTTGTTAAATATCCTGCATCAGCGGTTTTTAAAGCTGTGTCGGCTAAACCTTTTCGGGCTCCGTGAGTGGATATAAAATATTCAAGCACTGATAATCCTTCCCGGAAATTTGCGATAATCGGGTTTTCGATTAATTCCCCGGCAAGTCCTGACATTGACCTTTGAGGTTTTGCCATCAAACCTCTCATTCCGGCTAATTGGCGAATCTGATCTCGCGAGCCTCTCGCACCCGAATCGACCATCATGAACATTGAATTGAATCCTTGAGAGGAGTGTTGTAAATTTTCGAATAATCGCTCGGCTACTCTGTTTGTAGTTCTTGTCCAAATATCAATTACCTTATTATATCTCTCACCAGGGGTAATGAAACCATTATAATATTGGTTTTGAACATTATCTACATCCCGAAATGCTTTGTTGACAATTTCTTCCTTCTCTTTCGGGATAACGACATCGCCAACACTGACAGATAAACCACCTTTTGTAGCATATCTAAAACCAAGTTCTTTTAATTGATCCAAAAATTCAGCTGTTTTTAAATTACCACATTTTCTGTAGATTGTTCCGACTAATTGAACTAATCTGTTTTTATTTAAAAGCTCATTTACAAATCCCATTTCTTCAGGAACTATGGCATTAAAAATAACCCGACCTGTTGTTGTTTCAATTAATTTTTTATTTATTCGGACTTTAATTTTTGCGTGTAATCCCACCTTATCAGAATTATAAGCAATTATTACTTCTTGAGGTGATGAGAATATTTTACCGTCTCCTAAATCGCCCGACATAGATTTTGTCAGATAGTAACAACCTAATACCTGATCTTGTGTTGGATGAACGATTGGAGATCCGCTGGCTGGCGATAATATATTGTGACTCGAAAGCATCAAAATTCTCGCTTCCAAAATCGAATGATATGATAATGGAACGTGAACGGCCATCTGATCGCCGTCGAAATCTGCATTGAAAGCAGTGCAGACCATAGGATGAATACGAATAGCTTTCCCTTCGACCAAAACCGGTTGGAAGGCTTGGATACCAAGTCGGTGAAGTGTAGGGGCGCGGTTTAATAAAACCGGGTGTCCTCCGATGATATTTTCTAAAACTTCCCAAACTTCAGGTCCTTTTTTATCCACCATTTTTTTGGCGCTTTTAACTGTTTTTACCAATCCGCGCTCAATCAGTTTTCTGATTATGAACGGCTTAAACAATTCGGCTGCCATGTCTTTAGGTAGTCCGCATTCATGCAGCTTTAATTCCGGACCGACGACAATAACCGATCGCCCTGAATAATCAACTCTCTTTCCGAGAAGATTTTGTCTGAATCTTCCTTGTTTGCCTTTCAACATATCGGCTAAAGATTTTAATGCACGATTATTATCAGAACGTACAGCGTTTGACCTTCTCGAATTATCGAAAAGAGAATCAACAGCCTCCTGAAGCATTCTTTTTTCATTCCTTAGAATAACATCGGGCGCTTTGATATCCATCAACCTTTTCAGGCGGTTATTACGAATAATAACACGACGATATAAATCATTCAGATCTGAAGTTGCAAACCTTCCCCCCTCAAGAGGAACCAAAGGTCTTAATTCAGGTGGAATTACCGGAATCACTTCGAGAATCATCCATTCAGGTTTGTTTTTGATTGCTCTGTTCCGTTCACGAAATGCATCCAATACTCGGAGACGTTTTAGCATCTCAAGTTTTTTCTGTGGAGATGTTTCTTCTTTCAGATCGACTCGAAGCGTTGCAGCTTCGCTTTCCGGATCGATCCTTTTTAATAATTTCTTTATAGCCGGAGCTCCGATATCTGCAATGAATTTTCTTTCATCTGAATCGTCAAGGTCCTGATTTTTTTCCGGGAGTGAAGCTAAAATTTCATAATATTGTTCTTCAGATATTAATTCAAGCGGCGGTAAACCAGTTGGACCAGGTTGAATTACCACATACGATTCATAATAGATGATCTTTTCTAAATTCCTCACTCCGATACCGAGAACGTATCCGATTTTTGAAGGAGCCGACCTGACGTACCAAATGTGCCCTACAGGAACGGCGAGATGTATATGTCCCATCCGTTCACGGCGTACGCTCTTTTGTGTAACCTCGACACCACAACGGTCGCAAACTATTCCTTTATAACGAATGCGTTTATATTTCCCACAGTGACATTCCCAATCTTTTACGGGTCCAAAGATTTTTTCACAGAATAAACCATCTTTTTCAGGTCGAAACGATCTATAATTGATAGTCTCCGGCTTTGTAACCTCACCATTTGAGCGAGACTGTATTAGATCGGAAGAAGCCAAACTAATTGTAATTTTTGAAAAACTTTTTGTTGCTATATTAACAGGTTGTGAATATGGCATATTTATATCTCCAAATACTTTTTTCTAAATTTTAATAAATAAATTCATTACTCAATTTTAATGTCCAGACCCAGACCCATCAATTCGCGCACGAGGACGTTAAATGATTCAGGAATACTTGATTCCGGTAAATTTTCTCCTTTGACGATTGCTTCATAAACTTTTGCGCGGCCCGGAACGTCGTCGCTTTTAACAGTAAGTATTTCTTGTAAAATGTTAGCAGCGCCGTAAGCTTCAAGCGCCCAAACTTCCATTTCGCCAAATCTCTGACCACCAAATTGAGCCTTACCGCCTAATGGTTGCTGTGTAATCAATGAGTATGGACCAATTGAACGGGCATGTATTTTATCGTCAACAAGATGTGATAATTTCATCATATACAAGTGCCCAATTGATACTTTTTGGTCATAAGGTTCGCCTGTCATTCCATCAATTAATACGGATTTAGAGTTATCATCTAACTGAGCTTCGGTCAATTCTTTTTGAACTTGCTCCCAGCTAGCTCCATCAAAAATTGGCGTTGAATATTTCTTTCCAAGCTTAAATCCTGCCCAGCCTAAAGCTGTTTCGAATAATTGTCCGAGGTTCATACGTGACGGTACACCTAACGGATTAAGTACGATATCGATAGGCGTTCCATCAGGAAGAAATGGCATATCCTGAATGGGTACAACTTTTGATACTACACCTTTATTTCCATGTCGTCCGGCCATTTTATCACCAACCGATAACTTCCTCTTTTTAGCAACGTAAACTTTAGCAAGTTGCACAATACCGGGGGGAAGTTCGTCACCGGCAACAAGTTTATTCTTGTCGTGCTTATAGGTTTCTTTTATTTCGATGATTCTATCGAAATATGCTTCAAATATCTTTGTTTTATTAATATTTTCTTTGTGATTTTCTACCCAGTCTTGCTGAAAATCGAGTTTTTCAAGATCCTCGACACCCAGGAATACACTTTCTTTTAATGCAGTGCCACTTCGTATAACGATGTTTCCTTCGATGTCACGAACTCCGATACTCTTTTCATTTTCCAGTAATAATCCGAGTTTACGAGCTAATGAAGCGTAAGTATTTTTTAACGCTTTCTCATAATTTTGATCCAGCAATTCAGACCGTTTCTTATCAATTTTTTTAGTTTCTGAATCTTTTCGTTTACGACTGAATAACTTTGTGGCGATCACAATACCTTTCATACCCGGAGGCGCTTTCAATGATGCATCTTTCACATCACCGGCTTTTTCACCGAAAATCGCTTTTAAAAGTTTTTCTTCAGGTGTCGGATCAGCTTCCCCTTTCGGAGTAATTTTTCCGACCAATATATCACCCTCACCTACTAACGCACCTACACGAATAACGCCATTTTCGTCCAAATCTTTTACGGCTTCCTCGCTCACGTTGGGAATTTCTCGTGTTAGTTCTTCTTCACCCCGTTTTGTATCGCGAACTTGCAATGAAAATTCTTCGATGTGAAGAGATGTATAAACATCTTCAGCCACAAGTTTTTCACTCACAATAATCGCGTCTTCAAAGTTATAACCTCTCCAAGGCATAAAAGCGACTAAAACATTTCTGCCTAGTGCGAGTTCACCGTTCTGTGTTGAAGAACCATCCGCAAGTGCATCCCCTTTTTTAAATTTTTGACCAACTTCTACAATCGGTCGTTGATTGATACAAGTGTCCTGGTTTGTGCGAAAGAACTTTGTCAATTGGTATTCTTTATTAATCTTATCTTCAAAGCTTGTTATTGCTTCAATACTACTTTCATCAATATCGTATTTAACTCTTATCATGTTTGAATCAACATATTCCACACTGCCGGAACGTTCTGCAGTTAGCATGGTGCGGGAATCCAAAGCAACTTTTTTCTCAAACCCTGTGCCCACTATCGGAGCTTCAGGACGCAGTAATGGAACTGCTTGTCGTTGCATGTTCGATCCCATAAGAGCTCTGTTTGCATCGTCATGTTCAAGAAACGGAATAAGAGCGGCAGCGGCACTGACTATCTGCGTTGGTGCAACATCCATGTAGTGCACCTCTTCAGGCTTTACGATTGGATAGTCGCTCTCTTTTCTTGCTTTAATTTTATCTGAAACAAAGTTACCTCTTTCATCAACTTTAGCATTTGCCTGGGCAATTGTGAAAATATCTTCTTTCTCTGCTGTCAGATATTCAATATCTTCGGATACTTTACCGGCTTTCACTTTTCGGTATGGAGTTTCGATAAAACCGAATTCGTTTATACACGCATAAATACATAAAGAAGATATCAATCCGATATTCGGTCCCTCAGGTGTTTCGATAGGACATAAACGTCCATAATGTGTGTAGTGAACGTCACGCACTTCAAATCCGGCACGTTCCCGGGTTAAGCCGCCTGGTCCGAGTGCCGACATCCGGCGCTTATGTGTAATTTCTGCCAATGGATTTGTTTGATCCATGAATTGAGACAATTGGTTCGTACCGAAGAATGAATTGATTACGCTTGTAATTGTTCTTGCATTGATCAGGTCTTGAGGGGTAAGTTTTTCGTTATCGCGGAGATTCATTCTTTCACGAATCGTACGGGTCATTCTTACCATACCGATATTAAATTGTTGAGCAATTTGCTCACCTACGGTTCGGATTCTTCTGTTTCCGAGATGATCGATATCGTCAACATTTTTTTTGCCTTGCTGCAGGTCAATTAAATAATTGATGATCGAAATTATATCTTCTCGAGTTAGCGTTGTTGTTGTTACAGGAATTTTCAAATTTAATTTCGAATTCATCCTATATCTGCCCACGTCACCGAGATCATATCTTTTTTCGTTGAAGAATAATCTATCAATTAAATTTTTCGCTGTATCGGAATCAGGAGCTTCTCCGGATCTTAGTTGCCGATAGATAGCATCAAGAGCATCCTGCTCTGTACGGGCTGCATCTTTTTGGATAGTGTTTGCGATTATCGATCGTTCGCTTACACCTTCCGTTATCAACACATTAAGTTTTTTAATTTCGTGTTTTTTAATTTTCTTAATAAGCTCTTCTGAAAGTTCGGAGTCTTTATTAATGTATATCTCACCGGTTTTTTTATCGACGACATCACTGCAAATTTTTCGTCCGATATAATTTTTTAAGTTTGCGTCTTTTACGTCTACTTCTTCGATAAGATTGAAAAGGTTCAATATTTCATCATCCGAGGAATAACCGAGAGCCCGAAGGAGAGTTGTGACAGGAAACTTTTTCTTCCTGTCGATATACACGTACATCACATTGCTTATATCGGTCGTAAATTCGATCCATGAACCGCGAAATGGAATTATTCTGGCTGAAAAGATCGGAGTTCCGTTCGGATGCATCGATTCGCTAAAAAACACGCCGGGTGAACGATGGAGCTGACTGACCACTACTCTTTCAGCGCCATTGATAATAAAAGTTCCCCTATGCGTCATTGCGGGGAGATTACCAAGATAGACATCCTGTTCAATCGTATCTACGTACGATTTACCATCTTCACTTTTCTTTGATAATTTTAGATTAGCCTTCAACGGAAACGCGTATGACAGACCACGTTCCTGACATTCGCGCACAGAATACTTTGGTTTCTCAATAGAATATTGGACAAATTCTAAAAGAAAATTTTCGCGGGTATCCTGAATCGGAAAATTCGTAAGAAACACTTGCTGCAAACCTTTGACTTTCCGCTTACTTGGCTGTAATTCCATCTGCAAAAAACTTTTCCACGATTCCATTTGAACATTCAGAAGATCCGGCTTTTCAATTATTTCGGGAATTTTAGAAAATGAAATACGATGATTTGAATTGTTGTTATTGTTCTTCACAATAGCCACTCCTTACCTTTATTTAAAAATCACTGCCTTAAAACAAGACAAAAAAAATATTACGATAAAAAAAATACGAAAACATCAAGCCGATAATTCCAAAATCATGTATGATTATTGAAATTTATCGGCTATGTGTGTTGAATTGAAAATCAATTGTAGAAAATATTATTTTAATTCTACAGTTGCTCCGGCATCTTCGAGTTCTTTCTTTAATTTTTCTGCTTCGTCTTTATTCGCACCTTCTTTTATTGGTTTGGGTGCGCTATCAACCAAATCTTTAGCTTCTTTCAAACCAAGTCCTGTTGCTGCGCGAACTACTTTGATTACGTTAATTTTTTGTGCACCTGCACTGATCAGAACAACATCAAATTCGGTTTTTTCTTCTACTGCCGCCGCTGCGCCTGCTCCGGGCATTGGTCCGGCCATCATCATCGGGGCTGCTGCTGTTACACCAAATTTTTCTTCTAAAGCTTTTTTTAATTCAGCTGCTTCAAGCAGTGTAAGCTTTTCTATTTTTTCGACTAATTCCTGTACTACTGACATTTTTTTATCTCCTTAATATTTTTATTAATTCCTTTTTAATTATGCTGATTTCTTTTTTTCGATTGCATCGATCACATTTACCAAATCACGCATTACTGCGTTAATAGTACCGACAACTCCGCTAATAGGAGCTTGAATACTTCCAAGCATCGAAGCTATCAATTCCGGTCTTGATGGAATATTTGCAATAACATCCAATTCTTTCCCTGGAAATACCACTTTTTCAACGATGAATGCTTTTACTTTAATTATTTCATTCTTCTCGTTGAATTTCTTGATTATTTTTGCAGGAACAACAGGATCATCATAACCGAATGCAATTGAAGTCGGACCAACAAGTCGATCATAGACGTCGTCGTACCCGGAAACGGATTCAAGTGCTTTTTTTATCAATGTATTTTTTACGACTTTGTAATCAATTTTTGCCTTCTTAAATTCACGGCGTAAATTATTTACTTGTTCAACGGTAATCCCGCTGAAGTCAGCAAAATACATTGCTTTTGCACGTGCAACCTTTTCTTTTAAATCATCAATTATTTTTTCTTTTTCCTGACGTAACATACACTATCCTTGTTTTTTTCTGTCATTTGTTGAGAAGCCCAAAATAAATATTAATTTTGGCAACAAATAAATTTGATAGTTATAAATATATATAGAGCGCGTAATTTCTATTAAATTAATTTTTTGTGGCTGTTAAAAAGTTTTTATCAATAATAACACCCGGACCCATCGTGCTTGATAAGGCGATACTTTTTATATATTGCCCTTTTGCCGTAGCCGGTTTTAACCGAATTACGGTTGTAATAAATGCATTAATATTTTCGATTAATTTTTTGTTTTCAAAATTAACTTTACCGACGGATGCGTGAACAATTCCGGCTTTATCCACACGAAATTCTATCTTACCGGCTTTCACCTCTTTTACAGCTTTTTCAACTTCATTCGTAACGGTGCCGCTTTTCGGATTGGGCATTAATCCGCGAGGACCAAGAATTTTTCCTAATTTACCTAACTCTCCCATTGTGTCAGGAGTGGCAATTATTACATCAACGTCTGCCCAACCTTGCTGAATTTTTTGTAAATAATCCTGAAATCCGGCATGATCAGCGCCTGCAGCTTTGGCTTCTTCGTCGTGAGGTGGTTTTGCGATAACTAACACACGTACATCTTTTCCCGTTCCGTGCGGTAGTGATACAGTGCCGCGAATTGCTTGATCAGCTTTTTTGGGGTCCACCCCCAACTTCATAGCAATATCAAAAGATTCAACAAATTTGGCTGTTGCAGTATGCTTGACTAAATTAACAGCTTCTTCTATTGAATAGAATTTGTTCTTATCTACTTTTGTTTGAACAGATTTAAATCTTTTACTGACTTTCATAAAACAGATCCTTAATTTTGTGGTACAATCGTTTCGAGAAACCGGCTATTAGCCAGAAACTCCCACGTATTAATTAATTTTCGACAGTAATACCCATACTCCGTGCAGTACCGGCAACCATATTCATAGCTGCTTCGACATCGTGTGCATTCAGGTCGGGCATTTTTAATTCGGCAATTTCACGGACTTGCAATTTTGTTACTCTACCGACTTTATTTCGATTGGGTTCACCGGAACCCTTTTCAATTTTTGCTGCCTTAATTAATAATACAGCTGCCGGTGGAGTTTTTGTGATAAACGTGAAAGATTTATCAGAAAAGACCGTAATCACAACAGGGATGATAAGTCCGGCTTGATCTTTGGTCTTTGCGTTGAATTGTTTACAAAATTCCATAATATTCACCCCTTTTTGACCTAATGCCGGCCCAACGGGTGGAGCCGGATTTGCTTGTCCGGCTGGAATTTGTAATTTTATATAACCTGCAATTTTTTTCATTTTAAAATTCCTTACTTAATTATTTACTTCTCTATTTCAACTTGACTGAAATCCAATTCGATAGGCGTTTTTCTTCCGAAAATACTCACCATAACTTTTAATTTCATCCGTTCTTTATTAATTTCCTGAACGAAACCTGAGAAATTATTAAATGGTCCATCAGTAACTTTTACGGCATCTCCGATAATAAAAGGAACTTCGACAATTTCTTTTTCTCCACGTTCCTCAATCGTTCCAATAATCCTTTTTACTTCATCCTGTTGTAACGGAACCGGCTCTCCTTTCGGGCCCACAAAACTTATAACTGAAGGAGTATTTAAGATTAGAAATTTAGTTTCTTTGTCTAATATCCCTTCTACTAATATATAACCCGGAAAAAAGGTTTTGGTTTTACTTTTTTTCTTGCCATCCTTAATCTCATAAACTTTCTCAGATGGAACTAAAATATTAGTAATACGATCCTGATAACTTAATCTTTGGATTTCTTCCTCGAGGTATGATTTAACTTTTGGTTCGTGCCCTGAATAAGTCCTAACGACATACCATTTATTTTCTTTTAATTCGTTCAATTAATTTCCTATAATTATAAGATAGCTTTCATTGTTTGGCTCACGACGGTATCGACCACGTATACAAAAAGAGCAATGACTCCACAAACAGCCAAGACGACAGCCGTAGTTTCACGTAATTCTTCCTTTTTAGGCCAAGTTACTTTTTTCATTTCTTTAATTACGTCTGCTACAAAATTGATGATTTTTTCTTTCATTATCAGCCCTCAATTATTAATAACTCGCACGTGTGGAGGGACTCGAACCCCCAACCTGCGGTTTTGGAGACCGCTGCTCTA
>CAYTID010000030.1:0-22434 GCA_964437735.1 uncultured Ignavibacteriaceae bacterium
CTGATTCATCCCGGCGTTTGTGAACAATAGCGTCGGGTCGTCGTATGGAACTACCGGTGCGCTGGGTACGATTCTATGCCCCTTTGTTTCAAAAAAATTTTTAAAATCATTACGAATTTCTTTTGACGTTTTCAATACTATTATTAATCCTTTCTAAAATTCAAACCGGTGTGTTTCAGTATTCTATTTGAGTCGATAATTCAATTTCTTCCAGCACGCCGCTTACTTCAATACATCTGGGAATCTCGCCCGAATAAACTATTGCTCTGCCTGTGTTATGGACTACCAGAGTAAGAGCTTCTGCCTTAAATCTGTCGCATCTGAGCGCTTTAATTAATTGCCCGATAACCTCTTCGAATGTGTGTATATCGTCATTAAATAATACTACCTTTGCTGGAGTTTGGACATCGACAATTTCTTCAACATCCGTATTTTGTAAGGGATTATCGTTCATTGGTAAATTATTTATTTTTAAAAAATTACTGAAAAACAACGAATTTTGCAAAAACTTTGTTGTTTTAACAAACCAGAATATTTTTTGATTATTTATTATTGTAAATTTCAACACAATTATAAAAATTTTGAGCTGGAATTATTATGTTCATAGAAAAAAAGAATTCCCTGAATTTTACCCGTCTTGTGGCTCGAATAAAACGGATTTTATTTTACATAAGGAGGATTAATGAATTACCGAATTGAAAACGATGGATTGGGAGAAATAAAAATTCCTGAGCATGTGTTGTATGGAATACAGACTCAAAGGGCTGTCGATAATTTTCCGATCAGCGGTTTGCAAATACATTGGGAATTTGTTTTATCATATCTAATCATAAAAAAAGCGGCAGCTTTAACGAATCAGAAATGTAAAGTTCTTGATAAAATGAAAGCAAGGCGAATTGTATCTGCTTGTAATAAATTGTTATCAAGAGATTCTATGAACCATTTCGTTGTTGATGTTTATCAAGCCGGAGCGGGAACATCTTTCAATATGAATATGAATGAAGTGATCACAAATATGGCTCTAGATTTGGCAGGCGTTAAGAGAGGTAGTTACTCAGTAATTAATCCGTATGACCATGTTAATATGAGTCAGTCCACCAACGATACGTTTCCTACTGCAATGCGCATTGCATGTTTGTTGATGTTAAAGAGTACGATACCTACTTTAAAAAAACTCCAGATGGAAATCCAAAAAAAATCACAGTCATTTAAGGGGATAATAAAATCAGGAAGAACTCATCTTCAGGATGCGACACCCATAACGCTGGGATCGGAATTTTCGGGATACTCGGAAGTATTGAAAAAGCATTTACAAATAATTAAGAATTCTCAACAGTACTTTCTTGAACTCGGTATCGGAGGAACAGCAGTCGGAACAGGTATTAATACACCTGAGAATTTTAAAAAATTAGTTGTCTCTGAACTTAATAAAATTACAGGTTTTCGTTTTCGAATGGCGAAAAATTTTTTTGAAGCCACGCAGAGCATGTTTCCATTTGTTAATTTATCAAATATTTTATCTAATCTATCGATTGATCTGATTCGCATCTCTAACGATTTGAGATTATTAAATTCAGGTCCGAGGACAGGTTTGAATGAAATCAATTTACCTGTCGTTCAAGCCGGGTCTTCAATTATGCCGGGGAAGGTTAATCCTTCAATACCTGAAATGCTTAATATGGTTTGTTATCAGGTATTGGGAAATAATACTACTATCAATTTAGCCGCACAAGCGGGACAACTGGAGCTTAATGTAATGATGCCGGTGATCAATTATAATTTATTGCAATCCATCAATATATTAAACAATTCGATGAAGGTTTTTACAAATAAATGTATTAAAGGGATAATCCCCAATATAGCAATTTGCAATAAATATGCGGAAGAAAGTGTAGGAATAGCAACTGTACTGAATACAAAAATAGGCTATCTTGCGGCTGCTGACGTTGTAAAGGAATCAATCGAAAAGAATATACCGATAACAAAACTTTTATTCGAAAAAAAATACATGACTGAGAAAGAAATCGAAAATATTTTTAATTGAATTTAAATAAATCATCAATAATTAAAGGAATAATATGGCACGTTTCATAAAAAGAAAAATTAAGAAAGCCGGATTATCGCCCGGAACATTGATTCATGTTGGTGATATAAAATCTGAAATTATTACAATAACTATCATCGATTATGATGAAATTAACTATCATGAAAAAAATGTAGAAGAAATTGAAGAGTGTTTTCCATTCAAGGAAAAACCGAGCATAACATGGATTAATATTGATGGAATTCATGATGTGAATTTAATAAGTGAAATCGGAAAGTATTTTGGTATGCACGAATTACTAATGGAAGATATTGTTAATTCAGAACATATGCCAAAGCTGGAAATTTTTGAGAATCATATTTATTTAGTATTAAAAATGCTTGACTATGATGAAAGAGCGAGAGAAATAAGATCAGAACAAATCAGTTTGATTCTCGGTCAGAACTATGTAATAACGTTTCAGGAAAAGGAGAGGGATATTTTTAATCCCGTCAGGGAGAGAATAAAAAACAGTAAAGGTCGACATCGAAAATTAGGTGCCGATTATCTGGCGTACTCTTTAATTGATATAATAGTCGACCATTATTTTATTGTACTTGAAAGAATAGGAGAAAAAATCGAAAGCCTTGAACAAGTTCTGGTAACAGATCCTAATCCCCCAATATTACATTCGATTCAAAGGTTAAAGAGTGACGTAATTTTTCTTCGAAAATCAATTTGGCCGATACGGGATATTATATCAAATCTGAAAAGGTCAGATTCAGAACTAATTAAGGAAACAACTGAACTATTTTTAAAAGATGTTTATGATCACTCCATTCAAATAATTGATACAATCGAAATTTATCGAGAACTAATTGCTGGTATATTGGATATCTATTTATCAAGTGTAAGCAACAAAATGAACGAGGTGATGAAGACTCTTACAATTATTGCTACAATTTTTATTCCCCTAACTTTTATTGTAGGTATATATGGAATGAATTTTAAATATATGCCAGAACTGGATTGGCATTGGGGATATTTTATTATCCTTTTCGTTATGGCTGTAATAGTGGGTGGAATGGTCTATTACTTTATGAAAAAAAAATGGTTTTAAGATGAAAAAAATAAAATTAAACCGACAAATTCAAAATTAGCAACACATAAAAATTACAATGCAATTTTAGCGATATGTATTAAAATCTATAATGTATAAATTAATCATCTCTCCGAATCCTTCTATTGAAATTTAACTTCTTTTACACAATTAAGTTTGTATTTTTTCAATATTTTGTGCAATTTATTCTCAAAGAAAAGAATATGATTTTAATTATACCGGCAATAAGGATAAAAAACGGAAAGTGTGTTTATAAACCGCTCAATTGGAAAGGTACCGAATCTTCGGATGACCCCGTTAATGTCGCCAAATTGTGGCGAACAGAAAATGCCAAATCATTGCATGTTACCGACATTGATGGCACAGAGAAAGGGTATATCGTTAATATCAATACTATAGAAACAATGATAAAAACAGTTGATATACCGTTTGAAATCGGCGGCGGTATCCGTAGCTTCAGTGAAGCCCAAAAAGCTTTCAACATCGGAGCTTATAGAATACTAATTGGAACCCTTTTTTTGGAGAAGCCCGATGAAGCAGTTAGAATACTTGATGCATTCGGTGCAAGTAAAGTTGTAATCGGTTTGACAGTTGAGAATGGCATTGTTCAGACCAAAGGATGGAAATTCGATGCACAATCGACTCCAATTGATGCTGTGCTACGCGCAAAAAATATGGGTTTCAAAAGAATTGTTTACAGGGATATTACAACAGACGGTCGGGAAAGCAAAATGAATTTTAACGCAGTCCGACTTCTTGCAGAACAAACCGGAATGAGAGTAACTGCTTCCGGCGGCATCGAAAATTTAGCTGACTTAATGAAAATACAAGAACTGTCCGGAATCGGTGTCGATTCGGTTGTTATAGGAAAAGCTTTGTATGAGAATAAATTTTCCTGTCAGAAAATCTGGCGGATTTGTGAATGCGGAAATTATCCCTACACGGCAAAAATTTAAATTTTATGGATATCACAGTTATTGGTCATATTTGTCTGGATGTAATTCATAATAAGGATGGTGAGAAAACAGATAGTTATGGAGGGATTTTCTATACCATAGCCACTCTTGCTAACTTGTTAGGTAATTATGATAAGATATATCCGGTTTTCGGAATCGGTTCAAAGGATTACCAATCTCTAATCGATAGATTAGGTATATATAAAAACGTTGATGTTTCCGGTATCTATAAATACGACGGATTAACAAATCATGTTCATCTTATTTATAATAATGATACACAAAGAATTGAATGTTCAAAAAATATTTCACCCCCGATACCGTATAAAAAAATTAAACCATACCTCGATACTAATATGGTGTTAATCAATATGGTTTCAGGGTTCGATATAACACTGGAAACACTCGATGAGATCAGAATGGCGGTGCGGGAAGAAGGCATACCGATATATTTTGATTTACATAGTTTATCACTCGGAATTAATGAGGATGGTCAAAGATACAAACGTCCTCTTGTGGATTGGCGGCGCTGGTTTTTTATGTTGAATACTGTTCAGATGAACGAGGAAGAAACAAAAGGTTTGATATTGGATAATTCGGAAGAGGATTACCTTATCAAACAAATTACTGCATTGAATACCGAAAATGTAATTATCACAAGAAGCTCAAAAGGATGTTCGATATATTGGGACGATCATAAAAAAACTAACAGGCATGATATTGCAGGAGAGAAAATTGATAAAGCCCTTGATTCTACCGGGTGCGGTGATGTATTCGGAGCAGCATATTGTGCAAAATTTTTGAAAAGCAAAAATAAATTAGAAGCTGTTGAATTTGCCAATAAGGTTGCGGCATTCAATGCTCAGTATAATGGGTCGATTGAAATCGACACACTTAACCAGTTTAGATTTAATAAACCAGGAGGAAATCAGGTATGAATATAGCGATAATAGGTTATGGAAAGATGGGAAAGGAAATCGAAAAGGTTGCCGGTGAACGGAAGTTGAAAATCCTTAAAATAATTGATGAGGATGAAAATTTCAATGGACTGGCAATTAATAAACAGAGTTTGAAAAACGTTGATGTTTGTATCGAATTTACTACTCCGGCAGCTGTTTGGGCAAATATAGAAGCAGCAGCTGAAGCAGGAAAAAATATAGTGGTAGGTACAACGGGGTGGTACAATAAAATAGATGACGTAAAAAATCTGGTAAAAAAATCGAAGATAGGATTGCTTTATTCGCCCAATTTTTCATTGGGTGTGAATTTGTTTTATCAAATATTGAATACTGCATCGTATCTCTTAAACAAATTCGATAATTACGATGTCATGGTCTCCGAAATTCATCATAAAAATAAGTTTGATAGTCCTAGCGGTACAGCGATGGCTCTCGGACAGATTATACTGCAGAATGTAAAGAGAAAAACAGAAATGTTTAATGAAACCAGTCATTCCCAAATCAAACCACAGCAACTTCATATTACTTCCAGTCGGGTTGGTTCTGTGATTGGCAATCATTCAGTTTTGTTTGACTCGGAAGCTGATTATATTGAACTTATTCATAATGCAAAAAACCGAACTGGTTTTGCGTTGGGTGCAGTTATTGCAGCTGAATGGATAAAAGGCAAAAAAGGTTTGTTTACAATGAAAGATGTAATGTCGTCACTATAATTTTTTTTATAAGGAAAAAAAATGAAACGAAAATTATTTTTTAGAGGTACGGGAACAGCAATAGTAACTCCTTTTCAGATTAAGGGAGCAGTCGATATGGATCGATTGCGTTCACTGGTCCGATTTCAGATAAAGAATGGCGTTGAAGCGCTTATTCCAACAGGAACGACGGGAGAAAGTGTAACATTAAGCGAAGCAGAACAAATTAGTATTTTCCGGACGGTTGTAGAAGAATCTGCAGGCAAGTTAAAAGTGATTGCCGGTACCGGATCCAACGACACAAGTAAAACTATCAAACTTACGAAACTTGCATTGGAAGCCGGTGTTGATGCTGCACTTGTTGTCGGACCTTATTATAATAAACCAACACAGGAAGGATTCTATCGTCACTACGCTGAAATCGCGGAGCAAACAAACGCAAACATCGTTGTTTATAATGTTCCCTTAAGAACAGGAAGTAATATCGAAGCAATGACCACATTGCGTATCGCTAACGAAATTCCAAACGTGGTTGGAATTAAAGAAGCTTCCGGAAATTTTGGACAAATTATGGAAATCCTAAAACACCGACCTAATGGATTTGGAGTTTGGTCCGGCGACGATGCTATCGCGCTCCCTTTAATATCTCTTGGAGCCGACGGTGTAATTTCTGTTGTTGCGAATGAAGTTCCAAAATTATTTTCACACATGGTCAGGCTTGCTTTAAAAGGAAAATTTGATAAAGCAATTAAAATCCACAATGATCTGCTTGATTTAATGAATTTTAATTTTGTTGAATCGAACCCGATACCTGTTAAAACTGCTCTTGCTATGATGGGAAAAATTGAGGAAGTCTATCGATTGCCATTAGTTCCGTTAAGTGATAAGCATAGACCAAAATTGAAATCCTTACTGAAGAAACTTAAGCTTATTTAAAAAGTCGAAAACAAGTCAATCAATAAAAAAAATTAGTATAAAGTGACTATTCAAGAAAAAATTGAAGAAATATTTATTACCCCGGCTGATCAACTGAATAAAAGTGAATCTTATAAAATTTTTAAAGAATTTAAAGAACTATTAAATTCCGGTGAAATCAGGTCGGCTGAACCGCATGGAAATACTTGGAAAGTAAACCAGTGGGTCAAAAAAGGGATCTTATTGGGATTTCGTATAGGATTTCTGACCGAATATTCATCTGACGATTTATTCCAGTATTTCGATAAGCATACAATGAAGCTAAAGAATTTTAGTATCCAGGATAAAGTAAGGATTGTGCCCGGCGGAAGTTCAGTGCGCGATGGAGCTTATATCGCAAACGGAGTTGTAATTATGCCGCCGGCTTACATAAATATTGGGGCTTATGTTGATGAAGAAACTATGATCGATTCTCACGCTCTTGTCGGATCTTGTGCGCAGGTAGGAAAAAGAGTTCACGTCAGTGCCGCGGCACAGATCGGCGGAGTTTTAGAACCAATTGGAGCATTACCCGTTATTATTGAAGACGATGTGTTGATCGGAGGGAACGTTGGAATTTACGAAGGAACTATCGTAAAGAAAAGAGCTGTGATTGCAACAGGCGTAATTATTACAGGCTCAACTCCTGTGTATGATGTAATAAAAGAGAAAACATATCGCAAATCAGGTACCGATCCGTTAATAATTCCCGAAAATGCTGTCGTTGTTTCCGGTACAAGAACTTTTAATAATCAATGGGCAAAGGATAATAATCTCTCAATTTATACTCCTGTGATAATTAAATACCGGGACGAAAAAACTGACGCTGCCACTGCTCTTGAAGATAGTTTGAGGTAGCTTGATGCGGATAATGATTACCGGGAGTAATGGTTTATTGGGCCAAAAGATAGCGGACCTTTTTGCTCGTAGTAAAAATTATAATTTTCTCAATACTTCGATTGAGGATAAATCCTTTTTAACGAACAATAAATTAAATTATCGAACACTCGATATAACAAACAGGAATTCTGTTCTTAAACTTGTAGATGAATTTTTACCGGATGTAATAATAAACACGGCAGCTTTGACGAATGTTGATTTATGCGAAACCGAGCGTGCGACGGCTTGGAAGCTTAATGTAACAGCTGTCGAAAACCTGGTATTTGCCGCAAAAATGGTCGGCGCAAAAATTATCCATTTTTCAACCGATTATGTTTTTGACGGGAAAAGCGGTCCTTACTCAGAATTGGACAGACCAAATCCGCTTTCTTATTATGGCAGAACTAAACTCGCAAGTGAAAACCTTCTTCGCACAGCGGAAATTCCACATGTGATTATCAGAACGATGGTTTTGTTTGGTATAGCAAATAATGTGAAAGATAATTTTGCAGTTTGGTTGGTAAAAAATTTAGGTCAAGGAAGATCGGTCAAGGTTGTCGAAGACCAAATCTGCAATCCGACGCTTGTCGATGATTTAGCTTATTCAGTTTTAAAAATTGTGGAATTCAAAAAGGAAGGTTTATTTCATATAGCAGGTAAAGATTTGGTAAGCAGGTACGATTTTGCATTAGCTTTGGCAAAAAAATTTAAATCAGATAAAAAATTAATTATCCCGATAAAAACTCAAATTCTCAAACAACCTGCTCCACGACCAATGAAATCAGGATTTATTATATTAAAAGCTGAAACCGGTTTAAATCTGAAAATGTCAGGCGTTGAGCAGGGTTTGACGGTGTTCTACAATCAATACATGAACTCAAAAAACGATTGTTATAAGAAAGGAATTATAATATAATGCTGGATATTAAATTTATACGCGAGCATACGCAAATAGTAAAAGATGGAATCCGGAAAAAAGGCGACATCGACAATATCGATAAGATTTTAGAATTAGACGAGAAGCGAAGAAATATCATACAGGTAGTTGAAGCTCTTAAAAGCAGGCGTAATACTGTTTCCGAACAAATTGCGGTTACAAAAAAATCGGGAGGAGATGCAAGTACAGTTATTGCCGAAATGAATAAAGTTAAAGACGATATAAAATCGCTCGATGATGAGTTAAAAATGATTGAAACCGATTTTCATAAATTGTTATTGACAGTTCCGAATGTTCCACATCCGTCGGTTCCTGAAGGCAAAAAACCGGAGGATAATAAAATCATTTTCTCATGGGGAAAGGAAAATGAAATTGATTTCGAACCAAAACCTCACTGGATTTTAGCGGAAAAACTCGGTATTATAGATTTTGAGATGGGTGTGAAGGTTACCGGTGCAGGATTTCCTGTTTATAAAAATAAAGGGGCAAAACTTCAGAGAGCGTTAATAAACTTCTTTCTCGACGAAGCTCAGAAACACGGATACGCGGAAGTACAACCGCCATTAATGATAAACACAGCCAGCGCAACAGGAACAGGACAATTACCGGATAAAGAGGATTTAATGTATGTCGTTGACCGGGATGAATTATTTCTCGTTCCGACAGCAGAAGTTCCGGTAACAAATTTTCACCGTGACGATATTTTATCCGAAAAAAATCTTCCGATAAAATATTGTGCTTACACACCTTGTTTCCGTCGCGAGGCGGGTTCTTACGGAAAAGATGTTCGTGGTTTAAACCGACTGCACCAATTCGATAAAGTTGAACTGGTAAAATTCGTTCATCCTGCAACATCTTACAACGAAATGGACGGGCTGAGGTCCGACGCTGAGGAGCTTCTTCAAAAACTGAATCTTCCATACAGAACCTTATTGATGTGCACGGGTGATATGGGATTTACACAAGCAAAAAAATTCGATCTGGAAGTTTGGGCAATCGGACAAAAACGCTGGCTAGAAGTTTCTTCAATCAGCAATTTTGAAGCTTTTCAGGCTCGGAGAATTAATGTCCGCTTCAGAACCGAAGGTGAAAAACCCGAATTTGTTCACACGATTAATGGTTCCGGTTTGGCATTACCGCGGGTTGTTGCCGCAATTCTGGAAAATTATCAGACGCCCGACGGCAAAGTTATAATTCCAAAAGTATTGCATCATTACACAGGATTTGAAATTATTGAATAAATTTTTCTGTGACATATTTCAAAGAGTTTCTGAAAAATGTGATTTATGAAATATTTACTGAGATTATTTCCTTATCTTGCAAAATATAAAAAAACTCTCCTTTACGGGTTTCTCGCCATTATATGCAGCAATATCTTCACAGTCATACAACCCCACTACATAGGTAAGGCGATTGATGATTTAAAGGTGGGTCTGGAGTCCGGTAATTTGGATTCCTCAGATTTGCTCTTCTATGCAGCCCTAATTGTGCTTTTTACATTGTTCGCGGGTATGTTTTCGTATTTTACTCGACAAACTATTATAGTTGTTTCACGGCGGGTAGAATATGATCTGAGGAATAGTTTCCTTTCTCATATCCAAAAATTACCCCATTCATTTTTTCAAAACACACCTACGGGCGATTTGATGGCTCATGCCACCAACGACATCAGCGCAGTACGGAATGTAGCCGGTCCCGGCATAATGTATCCCGCCGACACAATCGTTACACTCATTATGGTGCTGACTATGATGATTTATAAAGACTGGAGCTTAACATTGCTGGCGTTGATTCCTCTTCCGTTTGTTTCATATGCAGTATATAAATTGGGGAAAATGATTAATGTAAAATTTCAGGCGCGTCAGGAACAATATTCAAAACTAACTACTAAAGCTCAGGAAAACTTGTCAGGTATCAGAGTAGTGAAAGCGTATGTTCGAGAAGAATATGAAATCGAAACATTTCGTTCATTGAGTTGGGAATACCTGAAAAAAAATCTGGAACTCGCGAAAGTGCAGTCCATAATTTGGCCCACGATGTTTTTGCTTGTCGGATTATCTCTCGTTATATCGATATACTTCGGAGGAGTGAAAGTTATTAATGGAGGGATGACGATTGGAACATTAACTGCTTTTTTTGCTTATCTGGTAATGTTAATCTGGCCCATGATCGCATTTGGATGGGTTACGAATATCTGGCAACAAGGGGCGGCATCTATGAGAAGATTGGCAAAAATATTAGATACTGAACCGGATATTAAAAATACAAATTCAACCGATTATACAATTTCAAAACTACATGGTACAATTGAATTTAGAAACGTAAATTTTTCACACAAATATTCGGGCAGTCCGACTTTAGAAAACATTAATCTTAAAATTGGTAAAGGACAAACTGTAGCTATTGTAGGGTATACCGGATCGGGTAAGTCAACACTGATTAATTTAATTCCGCGTCTGTATGAAATAACTTCCGGAGAATTGCTGATTGACGGAGTGGATATTAAGAAGATTCCACTGGAGGTATTGCGGTCTGAAATTGGATATGTTCCTCAGGAAACTTTTCTTTTCTCGGATACCATATCCAAAAATATTTTTTACGGAGTTGATATTGAAGACGCAGGGAAATTATCGGAATCCGCTGAAATATCACAAATTAACAAAGATATTTCAGAATTTCCAAAACAGTTTGAAACGTTTATCGGAGAACGGGGGATAACACTTTCCGGTGGACAAAAACAGCGTACCGGTATTGCTAGAGCTCTTATTAAAGATCCGAAAATATTAATTTTGGATGACTCATTGTCTGCAGTAGATACACATACTGAAGAAAAAATACTGACCCGTTTGAAACGTGTTATGAAAGAAAGAACAAGTATTATTATAAGCCATCGTATCTCAACCGTTAAAGATGCGGACCTTATAATCGTCCTTGAAAAAGGTAAAATAGTCGAACAAGGAACGCATGATTTCCTTGTATCTCATGATGGAATATATGCTGATTTATATTACAAGCAATTACTGGAAGAAGAATTGGAAAAGCTATAATAATGAAGTCACCCTTTTTACGTTTTACTTTTGAATTTTAATATTTTAATAGTTTTATGCAGGAAGAAGAAATATTAGGTAAAGCCTACGATACCCGTTTGATGAAACGGCTGCTTAAAATACTAAAACCAAACAGATGGTTTGTTTTACTCGGTGTATTATTAAGTTTGCTTGTTTCGGCAATGGAAGCAGTACGTCCGTATTTTACAAAAATTGCAGTCGATGTAAATATTGCTGAACAAGACAAGACCGGACTGCTGATTACTGTGTTGTTGTTTTTTGCTGTATTAATCGTCCGAGGTATTCTCCAGTATTTTAATGTTTATTTGACTCAGTGGATTGGTCAACGGGCGATATTTGACCTGAGGATGGATATATTTTCTCATTTACAGAAATTAAACGTAAAATTTTTTGATAAAAATCCAGTAGGACGATTGATTACAAGAGTTACGAATGACGTTGAAGTTTTGAACGAACTATTTTCATCGGGAATCGTGATGGTGTTCACCGACATTTTTACGATTATTGGAATTTTAATTTTTATGTTTTTGATGAATTGGCAATTGGCGTTGATTTCAATCAGTGTTTTGCCTATTCTTTTTTATGCTACATTTTTGTTCAGAAGAAAAGCCCGTGAAACCTACCGCGACGTTCGCCTTCAATTAGCCAGAATAAACAGTTTTATGCAGGAACATATCACAGGCATGCTTGTTGACCAGATATTTAATAGAGAACAAAAATCTTTTGATAAATTTTCCGATATAAACGCTGCTCACCGTGATTCAAACATTAAATCCATTTTTTATTATGCGCTGTTTTACCCGGGTGTCGAATTAATAGGCGCTATTGCTGTCGGATTAATTATCTGGTACTCAGGAGTCGAGGCGTTGACAGGAGCAGTAACCATAGGGACTGTGATGGCATTCTTTCAATTTAACGAAATGTTCTGGCGACCTATACGGGATTTATCGGAGAAGTACAATATTATGCAAACCGCCATGGCTTCTTCGGAGCGAATATTTAAACTCCTTGACGATAAGTCCTTTATAAGCAATCCGGTTACTCCTTCATTTTTGCGCGACGTCAGAGGTGAGATAGAATTTAAAAATGTTTGGTTTTCATACAATTCCGCTGAAGATGGTTCCGGTGATGACAACTGGGTTCTAAAAAACATTTCTTTTAAAATTAATCCGGGAGAAACTGCTGCCTTTGTCGGGCATACGGGCGCGGGGAAAACAACCATCATAAATCTAATATCAAGATTGTATGAAATTCAAAAAGGTGAAATATTCGTCGACGGGATTGATATAAGAAATTATAATTTGGAAGATTTAAGAAGAGTAATTTCAGTTGTTCATCAGGAAGTATTTTTATTTTCAGGCGACATCAAATCGAACATTAATTTAGGAAACAGTAAAATTAAAATTGACAGGGTAAAAGCGGCGGCAAGAGTGGTCGGACTCGATAAATTCATCGAAACTCTTCCGGACAGATATCGGGAAGAAGTGAAAGAACGGGGTGCGACACTTTCGGTCGGACAAAAGCAGTTGATTTCATTTGCCAGAGCGCTCGCATTCAATCCCAAAATATTATTTCTTGATGAAGCAACATCAAGCGTTGACACTGAAACGGAATTGCTTATACAAAGTGCGATTCAGAAATTGCTGAAAGGAAGATCGGCAATTGTAATTGCTCACAGACTCTCGACCATTCAAAGAGTCAATAAAATAATTGTTATGCATAAGGGTGAGATCCGGGAAATGGGTACGCATCAGGAACTACTCGCATTAGGCGGAATTTATTATAAATTGTATCAGTTGCAGTATAAAGATCAAGAGTTATTACAGAACTAATAATTCCCATAACTCTTTAAAAATCAACCATTTTTAAGGGATTTTCTTGACTTTCTTTTCAAAATAAGTTAAATTTGATATGTATTTTTCAAAACTGAGAACCGAATAATATAATTGCCCACTTCAAATAAAAAAAATATCGAACCTGACAAAAAAAAACAGGAAATATTAAAACAATCCGGTGAAATTCCCGTACATATAGCCGTTATTATGGATGGCAATGGCAGATGGGCTCAAAATCGAAATTTACCCCGAATCGCCGGACACAATGAAGGCGTTGAATCTGTTCGTGATGCTGTTAGCGCATGTGCACAATTAGGCGTAAAATATTTGACTCTTTACGCCTTCTCAACCGAAAATTGGAAACGTCCTAAAGACGAAGTATCATTATTAATGAGACTTCTGATGAAGGCTTTGCGCAATGAAGCCGATAAGCTTCACCAGAATAATGTCAGACTACGTGTTATAGGTGATATTTCAAGACTACCGGTCGAAGTACAGAATGAGTTACTCGATGCGATAATAAAAACGCAAAATAATACCGGACTAAACCTTCTTTTAGCTCTAAATTACAGCGGAAGATGGGATATTGTCAACTCAATTAAAAAAATTGCGCTTGATGTCAAATCAGGAATTATATCGGAAGAAATGATAAACGAGGATATGGTTATCAAATATCTTTCGACACAAGGATTACCCGACCCTGATTTATTGATACGGACAAGCGGTGAATACCGTATCAGCAATTTTTTATTATGGCAGTTAGCTTATACAGAAATATATATTACAAAATTAAATTGGCCTGAATTCAGAAGAAACGAATTATACGATGCTATCAGTGAATTTCAAAAGCGCGAACGAAGATTCGGAATGACAGGGAACCAAATTATTAAAAAAAAGTAAAAATTTTTAATTCATGAATATCAAAAAAAGAATCGTTACAGTTTGTTTGTCAATTATCATATTGTTTGGCTTGTCGAATGCACAATCGTATCGACAGGAAGTTTTTAAAATTTTGGGAGTTTCGGTGGAAGGAAATACCACAGCCGATGCAGGAGCGGTTATTGCCAACTCCGGGCTGCGTGTCGGATCAGAATTAGCCATTCCGGGTGATCAGATTCGTCAGGCAATGCAGCGTCTTTGGGGATTAAGATTGTTTGAAGATATTCAGATAATGATTGAAACTCAAGTAGAAGACGGTGTGTATCTCCTTATTCAAGTAAAAGAATATCCAAGACTTGAAAAAATTGAATATGTCGGGAATGACGACCTTGACGAAGAAGACCTTGGTAAAAAAGTTACAATATCCAAGGGACAGATTCTGACTCCTCAGGAAATTTTAAAAATGACCAATGCATTTAAAGAATTATATGAGGAAGAAGGTCTGATTCTTGCAGATCTAAAATCGGAAACAATTATTGCCGACAAAGAAAAACCAAACCGTGTAGTTCTACGATTTAATATTAATGAAGGAAAGAAAATTAAGATTAAAAATATAATCGTAGAAGGAAACGAAGCATACGGAGATGGAAAAATCCGCGGAGAGATGGAAGATACAAAAGAAAAAATTTGGTGGATGTTCTGGCGTAAAGCGAGATTTGAAAAAGGTAAATACGAAGAAGATAAAAAGAAAATAATAAATTTTTATAAGAAAAACGGTTATTTGGATGCCGAAATTACTTCCGATTCAATGTGGTACGATGAGTCTAAAAGAAATTTGAATATAATGCTAAATATCTATGAAGGAAATCAATATAAGATTAGAAACATTACTTGGCACGGAAATACAGTTTACCCCTCAACTTTACTCGCACAACGCTTAGGTTTCTTTAAAGGTGATGTTTATAACGTTGAGAAATTCGAAAAAAATTTAAGGGGAAATGAAGATCAAACAGACGTTGCATCAGTTTACCTTGACAACGGTTATCTAACTTTCTCTCTCGATCCCGAAGAAAAAAGAATAACCCCCGACAGTGTAGATATCGATATTCGTGTTTATGAAAGAAACCAGTTTCGTTTAGCAAGGGTGGATATTAAAGGAAACACCAAAACGATGGAAAAAGTAATCCGGCGTGAATTATTCACAGTTCCGGGAGATTATTTTAGTCGCGCGGCTATAATCAGAAGCATAAGACAGTTGACTCAGTTAAATTATTTTAATCCAGAAAAAATTAGACCGGACTACAAATTATTTGACGAAAAGACGGTGAATCTGTCATATGAAGTTGAAGAAAAATCATCCGATAACATAAATGCGTCCGTAGGTTATAGCGGTGCATTTGGTGTTACGGGCGCTCTGGGATTTACAATTAATAACTTTGATATTAAAAATCCGTTGAGCGGCGGAGCCGGACAAATTTTGAATTTTGAATGGCAATTCGGAGAAGGCGCAAGGTTCAGAACCTTTTCCCTTGGTTTTACTGAACCGTGGCTTTTCGATACACCAACAGCTTTTGGCGTAACATTATTCGATACGCGCCAAATATATTTTTACGATCTGAGACAAACAGGCGGATCGATTCGTTTAGGCAGAAGGTTTAAATTCCCGGACGATTTTTTCAGAGGTGATTGGATAACACGTTTTCAGATCAATGATGTCCTTGATGGCGCAGGAATTTATCTTGAAGGGCAAACGAGTCAGTATAGTATTACACAAATTATCTCACGTAACAGTACCGATAATCCAATTTTTCCGGCAACAGGATCGAGCTTCGCATTATCAACAGAGATTTCAGGCGGCCCTTTGTTACCCGGGAATGTTGATTATCACAAATGGATTTTTACCGGTGATTGGTATACTCCATTATTTGGTACTCCCAAATTGGTTTTGTATACAAGCGCCCAATTAGGATTCTTAGACGGATTTAAAAGAAATTCTAATATTCCACCCATAGAATTTTTCTTTATGGGAGGAACAGGACTCGGTTTCGTGTCGACAACTCCATTAAGAGGATATGACGACAGAGCCATTGGACCGAAAGGAGACCGTGATCAAATCATAGGTGGAAAAGCAATGGGTAAATATACGGCTGAGTTACGGTATTCTGTAACGCTTAATCCTATGCCGATATATGTACTGGCTTTTGCCGAAGCGGGGAATGTTTATGAAAATCTGAACAAGATTGATTTCCAGAATTTAAAACGCAGCCTCGGATTTGGTGCCAGAATATTAATCCAGCCGATTGGAATGGTCGGGTTCGATTACGGCTTTGGTGCAGATGATGTTTTACCAAAAGATGGTAAACGTGACGGTTGGAAATTTCATTTCCAGTTTGGAAGAGGATTTTAAAAAAAAGTAAAATATAATTAAAACAAATCAAAAATAATAAGAGGTTAAAGTGAAAAGTAATTTTATTTTAAAGATCAGTGCAGTGTGTATCATTATTTTAGCAGTTTCATTCTCGACTTCATTGGCTCAAGGAGTTAAGTTGGGTTTTGTAAATTCCGCCAAAATATTAAAGGAACTGCCCGAAGCTCAGGAAGCTCAAAAGAAACTCGATGCAAAAGGAAAAGCCTGGCAGGATGAATTGGAAAAAATGAGCAAAGACTTACAGAAACGATATGAAGATTATCAAAAAAAATCAGGTATGCTGAATGAACAAGCAAAGCTGGCTGCTCAACAGGAATTAGTTGAATTAGAACAAACTGTTCTAAAATTCAGATCCGAAAAATTCGGCTCCGATGGAGAATTGGCTATCGAAACAGAAAAACTTCTTGAACCAATAAAAGAAAAAGTATTAAAAGCTATCGAACAGATTGCCAAAGAAGAAAAAATCAGTTTCATTTTTGACAGAAATGATCAGATTATGGTACTCCTTTATGGCGATGTAAATTTCGATTACACTTTCAAAGTTTTGGATAAATTAAAAAGATCAAAGTAAACAATAACTATTTATGGAAAAGTTATGAATATAAAAAAAGTATTTATACCGATAATACTTGCTTTGACAATAATTTCCATTAGTTTTTCACAAAGCAAGATAGGGTGGGTAAACTCTCAAACTATAATGGAAAAATTGCCTGAAGCGCAAGATGCCCAGCGTCAGCTTGACGGAATTGTAACCGAGTGGCAGAATGAGCTTGCCAAAATGCAAAACGAGTGGCAGAAAAAATTTGCTGAATATGATAAGAAAAAGCTCATAATGACAGAAAAAGGCAGAATTGAAGCTGAACGTGAGTTGCAGGAGCTTGATAAAAAAATCGCGGATTTCAGAAACAAGAAATTCGGACAAAACGGTGAACTTTTTCAAAAGCAGAACGAATTAATGAAACCTGTTCAGGATAAAATTTTCAAGGCAATACAGGATGTTGCCAAAGAAGAAGGTTATGATTACGTGTTTGATAAAAGCGGCGATATTCTGTTAATGTATACAAACGATAAATTCGATCTGACATTATTGGTTTTTGAAAAAATTAAAACCTATAAACGCTAGTAATGAAAATATCAAAAATAATCGAACTTGTTAAGGGTGAGATTATAGACGGCGATGATTTTGAGATTTATCATCTCGCCAAAATTGAAGATGCGGGTCCTGGCGACATTACATTCTTATCAAATCCCAAATACATAAAATATTTGTCTACCACAAATGCCGGCGCTGTATTAGTGGCAAAAAATCTTCAGTCACAAGAACTCGAAAAAAGAACTTCACCCATTTGCCTGATTCGTGTCGATGACCCGTACGTGGCATTTCTCAAGCTCCTCGATGTGTTTTATCCTGCACCGGATATGCTGCAAATAGGTATTCATCCGAGTGCGGTTATTGCCGAATCGGCAAAAATTGAGAATGATGCTGCCATCGGTGCGAATGTATTTATTGGAGAAAAATGCATCATCGGAAAGAATTCTTCGATCTGGCACGGAACTGTTTTACAAAATGATGTAGTTATTGGAAACGACACTGTGATCTATCCCAACGTTTCTATCAGAGAAAATTGTAAAATCGGTAATCGTGTTATTATACATTCCGGAACTGTAATCGGCAGCGACGGTTTCGGCTTTGCTCCAAAACCCGACGGGACTTATGAAAAAATACCACAACGTGGAATCGTTGTTATTGAGGATGATGTCGAGATCGGATCTAATTGCAGTATTGATCGCGCAACATTAGGTGAAACAAGAATAAAAAAAGGAGTTAAGCTGGATAACCTTATACAGGTTGCCCACAACGTTGTTATCGAAGAAAACACCGTAATCGCGGCACAAACCGGAATTTCAGGCAGCACAAAAATAGGGAAAAATTGTATTCTTGGGGGACAAGTAGGTGTTGTCGGTCATATTAAGATTGCTGACCGGACAATAGTAGCGGCTCAATCGGGTGTATCGAAGCCGGTAAAAGAAGAAGGCAAGACAGTTTTTGGTTACCCTGCACTTGAAGCGGGTGAGATGAGAAGAATAATTGCTTCCCAAAGATCCGTACCTGAGTTAATTAAGGAATTCGATAATTTAAAAAAACGCTTAATTGAACTTGAAAAAAAATTTTCAGACAAAAATAAAAAGGTTATAGCAGATGATAGCTCATCAGAGAACAATCAGTAAAAATATTTCTATAAAAGGATTAGGATTACATACGGGTGTGGAAACAACTCTTACATTTAAACCGGCGCCCGAAGATTACGGAATTAGATTCAAGAGAGTCGATTTAGGCGGAAGCCCTGAAATTCCGGCATTGGTTGATCTTGTGATTGATGTTTCAAGAGGGACGACTCTCTCTCTAGGTGATGCGAAGGTTCACACTATCGAACATATACTTGCGGCAATTGTCGGTCTGCAAATTGACAATATTATTATCGAATTGGATAATATAGAACCACCAATTATCGATGGCAGTGCCAGACCCTTTATTGACGCCCTTATCAATGCGGGTTTGCATTCACAAAACGCAATGAAAGACTATTTAATTATAGATCAAACCATCCACTACAGAGATGAAAAAAAAGGAGTCGATATTGTCGCCTTACCAACTGACGATTATCGGGTTACAGTAATGATAGATTATAACAATCCTGCCTTGGGAAGTCAACATACAGGTTTGTTTAATCTGGAAAAAGAGTTCATCGAAGAATTTTCTTCTGCAAGAACATTTTGTTTTTTAAATGAAGTCGAAGTACTTCATTCTCTTGGGCTTATTAAAGGAGGTAACCTGGATAATGCGATAGTGATTGTCGACCGGGATATGCCTGATGATGAAATACGGCGTGTCGCAGAAAAATTAGGAATCGGTGATTCAGTTATCTTAGGTAAAACCGGCGCTTTGAATAATAAACTGCTACGTTATAAAAACGAACCTGCACGTCACAAGCTTCTTGATTTAATGGGTGATCTGGCATTGATTGGTGCGCCGATAAAAGCACAAATTTTGGCAGCACGCCCCGGACATGCCAGCAACGTCGAATTCGCAAAGCTTGTCCGAAAAATGTATTTGCAAAAAAAACTCGTTAAAAAATATCAACACGAAAAGAAAGAAGGAGTTGTTTTTGATATTAACGCTATCAAAAAAATTCTTCCTCACCGATATCCGTTTTTGTTGATCGATAAGATTATCGATTTCAAATTGGATGAATCGATTATCGGCGTAAAAAATGTAACCGTCAACGAACCTTTTTTTGAGGGTCATTTTCCCGGTCAGCCGGTAATGCCCGGAGTTTTAATAATTGAAGCGATGGCTCAGACAGGAGGTATTTTATTGTTAAATGGCGTCGAAAATCCGGGTGATAAATTAGTCTATTTTATGACGATTAATAATGTAAAATTCAGAAAACCAGTTTTACCGGGCGATCAACTGATTTTCGAAGTGTCTTTAGTCAACCGCCGGAGTAAAATGGCATTTGTGGCAGGTAAAGCCTATGTTGATGGATCGCTTGTCGCTGAGGCAGATTTGTCGGCGGCAATTGTCGACAGGATTGACGGCACGAGCACAAAAAGTGATCAACAAAAATTTGAAAAACCGAAAGAACAATTTAAAGTAAATTAATATGGCAACTAATATTGATAAGCATGCGATAGTGCATCCCGAAGCTCAACTGGGCGAAAATGTTTCAGTGGGGCCCTTCACAATAATAGAAAAAAATGTGATTGTAGATGACGGAACACAAATCGCCTCCGGCGCATTACTCGCGAGCGGAGCCCGTGTAGGTCAGAACTGTAAAATATTTCATGGCGCTGTATTGGCAACCTTGCCGCAGGATTTGAAATTCGGCGGAGAAGAAACCACACTCGAAATAGGCAACAATACAACCGTCCGTGAATTTGCAACTTTAAACCGTGGAACAAAAGCACATAATAGAACTGTAATTGGAAGTAATTGCTTTTTGATGGCATACATGCATGTTGCCCACGATTGTATAATAGGTGACAACGTCATCATTGCGAATGCAGTCAACATGGCGGGACATGTTGAAATCGAGGATAATGTAATAATCGGCGGTATGACTGCAATACATCAATTTGTACGAATCGGACGAAACGCTATGGTGGGCGGAGGCTGCAGAGCATCAAAAGACATACCTCCTTATATTTTGGCGGGGGGTGATCCTGTTAGCTTTGAAGGAACAAATATTATCGGTTTAAAACGGAAAAACTTTTCTTCGGAAAGTATTTCAAAAATGGAAGAAGCATATCACATTTTATATGAATCGGGTCTTAATGTGTCTCAGGCAGTTCAAAAAATTAAATCTGAATTAGAGATAACCGATGAAATAAAAAATATCATCGATTTTATAGGAAAAAGTAAAAGAGGCATCATCGGTAGACGAAGAAAATGACTTGGCAGTACTTAAATACGGGTTTCGGAACAGGAAAATTTAATATGGATTTTGATGAAAACCTGACTGCTTCTATGATCGATGGAAAAGAAATTCAAACTCTTCGTTTTTACGGATGGGATCCGCCCGCCATTTCTTTAGGCTATAATCAGAACATACTCGATATCAACACAGATTTGTGTAAGGAAAACGGTGTCGATATTGTGCGCAGACCTACAGGAGGCAGAGCCATACTGCATTGGAACGAATTAACCTATAGTGTAACAATGTTTGCGGACGGAGTATCTGTATCCAATGTTTATGAAAGAATTAGCGCAGCGTTGGTGAAAGGATTACGTATGATGGGGATCGATGCAGAACTTGAGAAATCGCAACCCGATTTTCAAAAATTGTATAAAAATAGCTCGTCTATTCCTTGTTTTTCAAGCTCAGCGAAATATGAAATACAATACCAGGGAAAAAAAATTGTCGGAAGCGCTCAACGTCGATATTCAACAAAAGACGGTCGTGAAATTGCGTTGCAGCATGGTTCAATTTTACTCGGACCCGAGCACAAGCAACTTGTCGATTATTTAGCTGTGTATAATGAGGACAGTATCGGAATGATGAAAAAAGATCTTTCCGAAAAAACTATTGATGCAGAAAATATTTTGGGGAGAAAAATTGACATCGAAGAAGCGGCTGAATACATGAAAGCCGGTTTTATAGATGAATGGGGGATTGAATTTGTAAACGAAATGTTTGTCAAAGAAAATAAAGAACTTATAATATGACAAAAGAAAAAAGACAAAAGGTTACTACAAAAAGTCTTATTCAGATGAAAAAAGATGGTGAGAAAATCGCCGCACTCACAGCTTACGATTATATTATTGCAAAAATGCTTGACGAGGCGGATATCGATGTTGTATTAGTCGGTGATTCACTCGGAAACGTTGTTCAAGGACAACCAACCACGCTTCCTGTCACAGTTGATGAGATGATTTATCATACTAAAGCGGTTAGAAAAGGAGTAAGCCGAGCCTTAGTTGTTGTCGATATGCCGTTTTTATCGTATCAGATAAGCATTGAAGATGCAGTCCGGAATTGCGGACGGGTTTTAAAAGAAACAGGCGCCGAAGCAATTAAGATTGAAGGTGGGAAACATATGGTTGAGACCATCAAGCGGTTGGTTGAAATAGGAATTCCTGTCATGGGCCATCTCGGATTAACTCCCCAATCGATACATAAATTCGGAAGTTATGATGTGCGGG
>CAYTID010000031.1:0-22279 GCA_964437735.1 uncultured Ignavibacteriaceae bacterium
TTTGTAGCGCGGTTTCATTTATCAATATTTGAACCCCGTAGGGGTGACCTGTTTTTCTATTTCCTCGATCCAGTCGAATAAATATTTATCGTTGTATTCAATATTAAATTTCATCAACATTTCCAAATATTCTTCTTTAAACGTTTTCCTGTTGTGGTGCCTCTCTTGACTATTTACATATTTACACACTGCATTAATCTGTGAACGGGAATATGAAAATGCACCATAACCTTCCTGCCATTCAAACCTGCCGCGCATCCATCGATTCTTATTAATAAACCCTGAAGAACCTGCTTTAATATCTCTTACCAGACCGGAAACCGAAATGTCGGGATTTAATCCAACAAATATGTGTATATGATCGGGCATTCCCCCAATGCAAATATTTTTGCTTTTTCTTTCACGGATGATGCCTGAGATATATTTATATAGCTCTTCTTTGTGTTGTGCGGGAATCAGATTTTGCCGTCCTTTAACTGTAAATACAATTTGAATATAAATTTGTGTATATGTGTTCGCCATAATTATTCCCCATTAATTTTTAATAAAATATGTTTTTATCTACAAACAACGCGCCTCTACGAGGCTGTTTATCTTTAAATATTTCATGCACCGGATGTGCATCCTGTTTGTAGCGCAGTTTCATTTATCAATATTTGAACCCCATAGGGATGGCTTGTTTTGTCTAAACAACAGAACGCTCCTAACGGAGCTTATTATTAATTTTATAACCTTTTCTACAAACAACGCGCCTCTACGAGGCTGTTTATCTTTAAATATTTCATGCACCGGATGTGCATCCTGTTTGTAGCGCAGTTTCATTTATCAATATTTGAACCCCATAGGGATGGCTTGTTTTGTCTAAACAACAGAACGCTCCTAACGGAGCTTATTATTAATTTTATAACCTTTTCTACAAACAGAGCGCCTCTACGAGGCTGTTTATCTTTAAATATTTCATGCACCGGAGGTGCATCCTGTTTGTAGCGCGGTTTCATTTATCAATATTTGAACCCCGTAGGGGTGACCTGTTTTTATTACCCTTTAACGCTCCCTAAAGTCAAACCGGAAACAAGCCATTTGCTTAAAAGGAGAAATAAAAAGACTACCGGAATCATAACAATAAACGAGGCGGCTCCGTACAGCCCCCACTCGGTTGTCATGTTTGCTTCGAAGGATTTTAAACCCAGGGGCAAGGTCCAAAGCTGAGTGTCCTGCAAAACTTGTGCAGCAACTATATATTCTGACCACGCAGCCATGAAAGAGAATAAACCTGTGATGACAAGAGCGGGTGCCGCAAGTGGTAGAATCACCTTATAAAATGCCTGAAATTGGTTACAACCGTCGATTTTAGCTGCTTCTTCCAGGCTGTATGGAATTGTATCATAATAACCCTTCATGGTCCATACACAGAACGGGAGAGCTGTCGCTGTATATACTATTATGATTCCGATATAAGTATTTATTAATCCGAGGTAGATCATCATAATATAGAGAGGGAGTAGCAGCATTGTTGCCGGAAACATCTGTGTCACGAGAACGCTAAGAAGCGCGAATTTTTTCCCGAAAAACTTAAATCGTGAAAATGCATAACCTGCCATTGACGCAAAAGAAACTCCCGTCAAGGTCACTATTAACGATACAAATGCGCTGTTGAAAGTCCAGAGTAAGAAAGGTCTGTTTGTAAAAAGATCAATATATGCATTAAGTGTCGCATTATCGGGAATGATTTCCAGTGAGGTAGATAATAATCTGTCTGCCGGTCTTAGGGATATTGTAATGACTTGTAAAATAGGATACACGGCAATGATAGTGAAAATGATCAGGATTGCATGAGTAGCGAGTATTGTCAACAATTTTTTGGATTTATGATTTTTCATATTGATTTGTTAGTATGCCGCTTCCGTAGCTTTTGTTTTTTTCATAAAAGTCAGGCTGAACAATAATATAATTATGAATATCACCATCGATAATGCGGCTGCGTAACCGTAACGGTATAAATTAAATGCCGCTTTATAGACAAATGAAATAAGAATGTGAGTCTTATCTGAAGGTTCGCCTCCATTGCTGACGAGCCAGATGATGTTCAGATTGTTAAATGTCCAAATCATTCCGAGTGTAATGGCCGGGATCATTACTGGCCGAATAAGCGGCAGGGTAATGTTGCGGAATTTTTGCAGCCATGAGGCTCCGTCAATATCCGCCGCCTCGTATAGCTCGTTAGGAATGCTTTGCAAAGCTCCTAATGCGACAACCATCATAAACGGAAAACCCAGCCAGATGTTGGTTAATATACAGGCAACGAATGCTTCCGTGGGACTTTTCAGCCATTCAACCGCAGGCAGTGAGAGGTATTTGGTAATAATCAGGTTTATTGATCCATATTCATAGTTGAACATACCTCGCCAGGTAAGCGCAACAATATACTGTGGAATCGCCCATGGAAGTATGAGAAGAGTCCTGTAAACGGACTTTCCCTTAATTTGTTGATTTAATAATAGGGCAAGAAAAACTCCAATCACCACGTGAAAAAAAACATTGCTGAAAGTCCATATTAACGTTTTGAGGAAAACAGCATAAAAATTCGGTTCGGTCGGTTCGGAAAACACTTTCACATATTGAGTGGCCCCCACGAGTTCCCAATCCTTAATATGGCGGAGGTTCATATTTGAAAACGAGATAATAAGGTTATAAATGAAGGGATAAAAGACAACCGCTAAGAGCAAGAGAAAAGTCGGTACAATAAAAAATGAGATGAATAGTTTTTTCCGAGTTGTATTCATTACTTATTCATTCATCTCTTTAATTTTTCTGATTGCTAGGTTCTGCATATCCTGAGCGGCTTTCTCCGGAGTTTTCGCGCCTCCCAGAACTGCCTGATAAGAAGGACGCATGGCATCCCATATGGCTCGAAGTTCCGGGACAATCGGCATGGGCTTGCCATATTCTATTTGCAACTGTGAGTTAGTTAAAATTTCATCGTTTTTAATAAAAGGATCCGCAAACAAAGCAACGCGGGTTGGCATAATATTTAATTGTTTTGCGGTTTCAATCTGCTGTTCTTCCGCGATTAGAAATTTTATTAGTTTGATTAACTCGGGGATTTTTTCATTTTTAACATTCGCGTTTATTGAATATCCCTTTGGTGAAACCATCGGAGCGCACCATAATCCGGTCTTTGTGATTTTCGGAAGAGGAGATATGCCGATATTTATACCAGCCTTCTTGTATCCTGACCACGACCAGTCACCGTTAATGATCATCGCAGCCTTGCCGTCTTTGAACAGAACATCGGCAATATTGTAATCTGCTTCGCCGGGGATGATTTTATGTTTGTCGCGCAGATCTTTTATGAAATTTAAACCGTCAATATTGTTTTGTGTATTCAGGGTCGGATGCCCCTCACTGTCCATTACCCAGCCACCGAAACCGCTCAGAAAAGGGATGTAAAAAAAAGGTTCCGTGTAATTCCAGACAAGCCCGTATCTGTCAGGCTTCCCGTCGCCGTTGTCATCCGTCATTATTTTTTTACCGGTTTCAATCAGCTCAATGTCTGTTTTCGGCGGTGACGATATCAAATCTTTATTATAAACCAACGTAAGATGATTGCCGAGCTTATCGGCAATTTGATACAATCTTCCTTTATAGTATGTTAAAGCATTGGGAGTAAACGATACCAGGTAAGCTTCGTCGAAAAAATCGTCGAGCGGCAGTATTATATCCATAACCTGAAATGGTCCGATCTGGTCTGACGGTCCGTAAACCAGGTCGGGGCCCTGGCCTGCTATCGCCGCGATTATATAGCCCGAGCGCAGCTCCTCAGTTTCCTTGTAGAGCGCTTCAACACGAATGCCGGGATTTAAAAGCATATAGCGTTCAAGCTGAGATTCCAGTATTAATCTTTCGTCCACACGCATCTGATGCCAGATCAATATTTTCGGACGAGGATCAGAATCAACGCAGGCGTTTAAAAATAATAAAAATATCAGGACAAAAAATATTTTATAATTATTTAAATTCATAATTCAAACAGCATGCATTCGAATGGCTTGATATTATAGATCAGCTTTCCTTTTGAAAGGGCAATGCTTTCATCATTTATCAAATTAGTGGCGGTTAGTTTTTTTGTATTCAAATCGATTTCTGCTTGATGAGAATTTACCGAACCCCCATTTGCGATACAAAACAGTCTCTTATTCTTCCTCCTTTCGAAGATTATTAAGTCCGGATTGGGAGCGTGGTAATATACAGTAGTCTTTGGATTTGTGTCAGTTATTAATTTTTGGTGTTTCTTGCGGAATTTGAAAATTTTTTGAATGAATAAAATAAATTCGTTTCTGTTACACCAGTCAAAAGCATAGTGGCTGAACAATGGGAGTGCATGCGATGGAAATATTTGCAGCTCTTCGTGTGTAAAACCGAGTCCGGTGTTTATGGGGTGTTTTTCACCGATTTCAAATCCGTTGTGCATAAAAGGGATAGCAGGAATCAGGCTATTGATTACCAACGCATATTTGGAATAAGCAATGTCACTGAATCTCGCTGCGGCTCGCGGAGTATTGTGGCTCTCGGGTGTTGCGAAAAAGGAGAGAGGGAAACCGTCATCGGAAAATTTGTGAATTATTTTTTTCATTTTCACAGGATCGTGCTGATCGACCCAGCAGTAGCCGATCACGGCGTTGTATCCTTCTTCAACGCTTTTTGACGTAACAGAAAAATTTTCGTCCCAGAAAGCAAAGTCGTGGTCAAGTTCTCTTGCTTTATGTATCATTTTTTGCTTGAGCTCGCGCGGGAGAGCGTGTCCCATATCTATCATCACACCATTTATTCCGAAAGAACGCTGATAATGCTGGATTATGCCTATTATTTTTTCCCATAGCGGTTTGTTCGCATTATCAGGTTGTGCAAGAGCATTATCATACATTCGTATTGTGTTATAACTGATGTAGTTAAAATCAGGATGGTCGTATAGCTTCAGATATGTTACATCTCCCCATGGCGGCTGTGAATCGTTCGGTGGCCAGTCGGCAAAAGCTCCGGGAATACGCACACGTTGACCGTTTTCCAATATCCCTATATATCTGCCATCGAGATGATAGATCGAATCTTTTTTTGGAGGAACTGTAAACATATTTTTGTATGGTTCGTGCGGCGGAATCAACCCGTCAAAAACATTGTTTCCGACTGAATAAAAAATCTGTTTTAATTCATCATGTGAAAAAACAGGTGTTCCGTATTTGGTTTCATCAACCGAGCCCGGTTCACGGTCTTCGATATTCTCTTTTATCCAGTAAAACCACTCCGGATGATCTTTTATCCAGTCGCCGTCTTTTGCCATAGTCCGGAAAACGAACTCCAAAACAACTCGAATTCCTAGCTTGTGAGCCGCCTCGACGAAAGCCTTAAATTCTATTTCCGGTCCGACACCGATAGCCGGTTCGGCAAGGTTCGGATCGATCTCGTATGGGTTTTTAATGGCATAAGGCGAACCAAGCGTTCCTTTGTTTCCGTCTGTCCCGATCGATGTTATCGGAAGGAGATGGACGGTATTGATCCCAAGAGATTTTATATACGGCAGATAACAGATGGCTTTTAGAAATGTTCCGGTCTCTCTGAATCCATCGGAATTAACAGGCAAATCCAGTTTTCCATTCTGACTATGATTGAACGCGCACCCGGTTCTGACAAACAGATTATATATCACCGCTGATCTGCTCCATTCGCCGTGTTTGGTTTCTGAGATCTTTTCGGATTTCGATTGTAAGATGTAATTGATTGAATCCAGAAAATACTTATATGGATTTATCTTAACAAGTTTTTGTGATTTAATTTTTTTATAGCTCAGCCAAATTGAAGGGATAAAGTAATTAATATCTTCCCGTTTTGTGAGATAATGTTTCTCATCAACAATTTCTTTTATTAATTCGAGGTTCTTTGTATTTACCATAATATGTTATCGAATTAACACCAGCTTTTTGGCTGCGGTTAAAGAATTAATGCTTAAACGATAGAAATAAATACCGCTGGACAGATCATTCGCGTTAAATACGACATTGTGTTTTCCGGCCTGCTTATCCTCATCAACCAATGTATAAACATCTCTTCCCAAAAGGTCATAAATTTTTAGTACTACCAAACCATCCTGAGGTATTTGATAACTGATTGTTGTGTAAGGATTGAACGGATTCGGATAATTTTGTTCCAGACTGAATTTGAACGGGAGTTCAAAATTATTTCTGACATTTGCCAGTACACTATCGGGTTTATTGGAAAATACGATAGCCGTGTATGAGGGAATTGTGAAATTTAAAACCGTCGGATCTGTTACAGTGTAAATGGTTTGATCAAAAATATTGTACCACAATCCTGAACCAAGCCACGGAACGTTTGAAACCGTACGCTGCTGCTGGCTCAGATTCGCGATGGCCATAATCTTGGAGTTTGTTACTGAATCCTCAAATCCCCAAACGAGCACTTTTTCCGACTCGTATCTGTAAAGTTTTCTGAGGGAACCATCGAACAGCGCGGGATTGAATTTTCTTTGAAATATAAGTTTTCGAAAATATGAAAAATGATCCTGTCCTCTTGGTGTCGGGTAAATATTCCATTCCAGCGGCCGGTATGATAATCTTTGGTTTTCGTTTAACCAACCTCTCGGCGCGCTGAATTCAATCCCTTGCCAAAGCATCGGAATTCCCAAAGAGGTAAACATAAATGTTGAATATAATTTGTCTCGCTTAACAGCTTCATCAATCGGAACGCTCTGAAAAGTATTCATCTCATAAATCAGGGATTGTTCGTCATGATTAATGTTCCCGTTTACAGGCTCTGTTCTGTTCGCGTATCTGTTCGGAATTGAGGGGGTATCGTTTCCCGGATAAGCGCCAAGGTCAATGATCAGATTTTCAAATTCCGGAAGAGATGTGTTCCGGAAGCGCGCTTCATCAAAAATTTCATCTCTGTAACTATCGTGCCAACCCCCCGTTAAACCGCTATAATATATTAATGCCGGACTTTCGGGAAGATGTTCGGCGATCTGATACACGGTTCCGTTGTAATCCTGATGGATTTTATTTGTCCAGCCGAGAATTCCCCTTGTTGGCTGACTGATATTCCAGCCGATACCTTGTGTATAATCATAACGGAATCCATCAACCCTATATTCATCGATCCACATTTTTAAAGCAGCATAGATAAGCTCCTGAGTTTGATCTGTCCAGTGATCGATATCCTTGAAAAAACACAACTGATCTTCATTGTAGCGTAAATCATTGCAGAGTTTGAAATACGGATTCAGACTTTCGCTAGGAAGCATTTGCCACAACGGGCTGGTTTCATTGATATGATTAAAAACAACATCGACAATGATCGCTATTCCGAGAGTGTGGGCGGAATCCACTAACGATTTGAATTCTCTCGGCGTGCCGTAAGAGGCTTCAAGCGCGAAATATGAATTCACGTCATAACCCCATGAAAATCCTGACTTGCCCAGATTGCCGAAATCGTTTATGGGCATTAATTCGATAGCGTTTATTCCCAAAGTATCAAAGTATGTCAAGAGAGATTTCAGATGATTAAAATTTCCCTGACCGGCCGGGAGTCCGAATTTTCCGCCGGTAAATTCTCCCACATGTAATTCATAAATAACAAGTTTGTTTAGAGGGGGTCTCTGATAATTTGTCGACTTCCAAACGTAGTCGTCAGCAGTGAGTCCTTCAGGGCCGATCGTAAAACGGGAACCGTTGTTGCCGTTGTCTCTTCCCCATGGATCGTAAATCATTTTTCCGTTTTCAATTTCATATAAATATTCATAAGTTCCCGGCGGCAGCTTGATATTTATCCACCAGTTATAATTATCAGTTGCCCTCCGCAATACTATCGGGTCGGCTAATGCCGGAGGCTGACCAAGAGGAGCGATCTTTAATAAAATGTATTCCTTCTCCGAAACCAATATCCTGAAACTTGTTGAATCGTTTGAAGAGGTGCTTGGTAAGGTTACTCCTTGTTTTACATACGACGGCATGGGCATGAAATTAATTTGATATCCCCCTCTTTTGTAGACAACCGTATCGCCACGGCTATTGTAGCCGACCAGGCGGACATAGTATGATTTTGGTATCGGAACCGACAGGGTATGATCAACAATTCGGGTCTGCTTGTTATAACCGGATGTGATGTCTGTAACCGTCAGGGGAGATGATTCGGTTTGTCCTGTGCTTAATCTGATAAGAACAATTGAATCGTTATTCGCGTGAACGAGAGAAGCGGTGATTCTGGTAATTTGCTGATTTGATTCAAATCCGTAATATTGAAACCAGAAAAATTTTGTCATCCTCAGCAGAGAATTATTGTTGTCGTTCGGATTTTGTTCGGGATTCAGAGGGTCGCTGTACCATGCGGTATTGGCACCGCCTCTGTTAAATTTATATTGAAAAACCGAATCGGCATACCTTCTTCTTGTATCGGAGGGAGCTTTGATTTTGAAAGTATAGGTTTTTGTCCATGCACCTAAGTTGTTATCGTAGATCATCTGCGAAGGAGCGCCGACGCTGATTGTTCCTCCGCTGTTAGGTCCCCAATTGTTAAATTCCCCCGGAACAAACACAACCGGAGATATCGGCTGATACGTCCTGAAAGTTATCGTCACACTGTCGGAGGGCTGTGATAATGTAAAGGATGAAGATAATAAAAATATTAATGCAAAAACTGGTCTTTTCATGATTACTTTCCGGAAACTAATATTATCCCGCCATACGGAGGTATGTTTTCCAGTATGATTTTATCTTTGAATGGTTCAACAGTCTTTCCATTCAGAACATCGGTCCATTTATTAATATGTTCAAAGGGCGAAATTACTTCTATGTCCTGACATCTTTCATTTCTACTTAATATCACAATCGCTTTTTGACTTTTCGTTTCGCGGATAAAGCCGAAGAGATTTTTATCATTATCTATCAGGAAAGTTCTGTAACTTCCGCGCCGGAAAACTTCATATTCGTTCCGTATCGCGATCGTCTTTTTAAAAAAATCGAGAAGATCAAAATTCCAATGCAAAGTATCCCATATCATTGTTCGGCGACAATCAGGATCCCTGCCGCCCATCATTCCTATTTCATCGCCATAGTAGATCATCGGAGCGCCCACATATGTCATTTGTAACAACGCGGTCAGCTTTACCTTTTCCAGATTTCCTTTCGTAAGGGTTAGAAATCTTTCCGTATCGTGACTTCCTACAAGATTCTGAAGAACATACTGAACTTCCACCGGATATTTTCTCGGAATTGCCAATATAGAATCAAATTGCGACATATTCAGTTTATCAAACACAAAAGATAAATTTACCGCATCGCGAAAAAGATAATTCATCACCGCGTCGAACTGATCACCTTTAAGCCACGCGCTTGCGTCTTCCCATATCTCTCCGACGATATAGCAATCGGGATTTATTGATTTTACCAATTTTCTCCATTCAATCCAGAAGTCGTGGGACATTTCATTCGGCACATCAAGACGCCAGCCGTCAATCCCCATCTCCGTCCATTTTCTCGTCGCGTCGAAAAGATATTTCCTTACGTCGGGGTGGTCGGTCATAAGCTGAGGAAGATCCCCGATTCCCCACCATGCTTCGTAATTCGGCTTTGTCGGCGGGAGTTGAACGGGAAAACTATGAACTTTATACCAGTGTAAATATTCTGAGTTTTTCTCATTTTTTACTATATCGGCGAACGCGAAAAAATCTATCCCTGTGTGGTTGAAAACCCCGTCGATTACAACACGAATCCCTCTTTTATGACATTCGTCAATGAGAGTCTTGAATATTTTTTCATCACCGAAGTTATCATCTATTATGAAATAGTCCTTTGTGTGATATTTATGATTGGATGATGATTCGAATAGAGGATTAAAATAGATCGCGTTGATTCCCAACGATTTTAAATAATCTAAATTGTCAATAACACCTTTCAAATCCCCTCCGAAATAATTATTGTATTTCGGTACTGCGCCCCATGGCTCAGATCCCTGAGGGTCGTTTGACGCTTCCCCGTTCGCGAAACGCTCAGGAAAAATTTGATAGAAAACGGCGTCTTTTACCCACTCGGGGATCCTGATATCGTGTACCTGTGAATAGATTATTTGTGAAAGGATTATTGATAGAACAGCGACAAGTGAAATACGATTATTTTTTTTCATAAACTCTCCAGTAAAAAATAATATAAACTAGAAAAGGCTGAATTACAAAAAAAAGCCCGCCGATTAAAGGCGGGCTTTGTCATGATTATACATTATTTCATCAATGTTAATTTCTTGGTTGCTGTAAACGAGCTTGACTGCAGTTTATAGAAATATATTCCGCTCGCGAGACTGTGACCGCTGAATTCAACATTGTAATTTCCGGCCTTCATCTCTCCGTTGATCAACGATGCGACTTCCTGTCCGAGCAGGTTATAAACTTTCAATTTAACATCTCCTGATACAGGTATGCTGAAGTTGATATTAGTTGTTGGATTGAACGGATTCGGATAATTCTGTGATAACGCGTAATTATCAGGAATGCGATCGTTGATATCCCTCACTGAAACCACCCCCATTTGTCCGAAGACAACACGCAACGTCGCTGTTGTGAGTGGCGGATTCGGGAACGACCAGGAATGATTGCTCCCGAAACCCGCTTCATTATCCAGGTAAAATGCACCGCCGCCTTCAACACCGGGATAACCCGCTGCGAATTTGAATTCAAAACTTCCACCGGGTGTGCCGGCAGTCCATAGGATTCTTCTGGTGTAAAATTTATCTCCGGGTGTTTAGTCACCGTTCGTACCGTTGTCATACATTCGCTTCAATGAGGCTTCGCCCACCGTATCGTCGTATGTCCAGTTTCCTTGCCATGACCCGAGAGGTGCGGCTCCGCCTTTGATCCAGACATCCCTTAAATTTGTTATCGGTAGTCCGGTTCTGTTATCAACGGGATTACGCATATCAACTACGAAAGTAATCAGAACATCATGCGGTAAAGGGGCGGCTTTCGGTATAATGTTCGGGAACGCTACCGGCAGTGTCGAATCGCGGCCCGCCCAGACAAGTTCTCTGTCCGGTCCGGTCTCGTAGCCTCCGCCGTTCTCGAATCTCTCATCGGGATATGCTTTGTATTTAAATTTAATTGTCGATCCTTGAGCTGCCTGAAGATTTAATGTTGTAAGGAACAGACCCGCCTGAATCAGGTCTTCTTCCATCCGTTGATTTCCGGATAAGATCGCTGCCCCGGAAAATATTAATATTTTTAATGAGTCTGTTGCCGGATTGAAACCACCCGTTGAAATAAGTGTGGCAATATCGGCCTGGAATGTAATGTTCTTATTTGTTATCGGCTGATCGGGGGGGCGCAGGTTTCCAAACCATTTCCATACCAATGTAGTGTCGATCCCAAGACGGAATGTCCTGTCACCCACAATTGGTTCCCACTCAGCGCCATTTTGTATATAGAATTTATAATCAACATTGTTTCCAGCGTTCGCAGACGGAAATTTCGCAACTCCGGAGTAGAACGTACTGGTTCCTTCCCGGTTAAGGAAATAAGTTGAACCCCAATCAAATGGAGCAGTATTACCTCTTATTCCGGGTTGATGTGTGGCCGGATTAAAACCAATTACACCACCAACATTAACTCTGAACCAGACATCAATACTGTCAGTTGGTGTGAAAGGAGGATTGTTAAATCCTCGTTTAAAATACCGCAACGGAAGGAGGGTGTCTTTTGTAACGGTAAAGGCGGTGTTTGGCATGTCCTCCCAGGCCGTTGCATAATATTGCGCTTCTAAATTTGTTCCGGCCGGAAATGTGTGTGTCACCTGCCAGTAGTCGCCCCCAATGTTTGTCATCATCGGTGAATCGTCACCCCAGGTGAGTGGTGAAGTATTTCCACGGATTTGAACCATCGATGTCGGCACAATCGTATCAAGCCGGGTGGAGGTGTTTAGTTTGAAGGTAACATTGAATGTTGAGGGGCCGGGCCCGACCTGCCCGATATTAATTCCTCCGGGGGTAGCATTTGATATTACATCGTTCTGAACCCAGTTCGTCGTATCGTTATTGTTAAAACCGTTGCCGGTGCTGTTTGTAAAATAATTTACTCTGTCACTGCTTGATGTTCTAAGATTTGCCGGCCATACTGCATCCGGGAAGGCGCTTATTGAAGTATTTGTGCCTGCGGCTACGTAATCTATTGTGTTGGAAGTAGAAAGCTTTCCATCTAATAATACGATATTTTCATTTGTTGACAAATCTAGAACGCTTGCAGCACTATCTAATACACCACCAGGGAGGGCAGATGTAAAAAGTACAAGAGTTTTATCAGATGGTTCCAAGTCCTGTACAAAATTGTTTGTGTTTGTCCGTGGAACCACAAGAATACACACTACTCTTGTTCCCTGAGGAACATTTGACAAGTATGAGGCATTTGGAAAATCTAGATGTCCTTCGGTTGTACCTCCGGCGCCTCCTTTGGTTCCGACATCAGATAATCGCAAACCTCGCATATCTACGCCGCCTGATTTTACGACGAGCAACTCGACAAATTCTTTTCCTGTCGTATTGTTTACTGTGAATTCATTAATTATTATATCGCCGGGCAAGACTTGACTTAGTGCGAGTCCGGGAATAATAAAAACGAAGACCCAAAATAGTTTCATAAGTTTTTTCATAAAACATCTCCTCTTATTGTTTTGGTTGGTTAATTAATATTACCTCGATATTTTTCAGAACGTAATACCAAATGAAAATCTTTGAATATCTTTAAAAACCCCAAATTGTTCAGAACTAATATCCGCAAAAACAGTTGAATTTCCAAATATTTTATAGTTTACTCCGATTCCATAAGTGAATCCCCGGTTCGCGTCGTCCCTGAACAAGGATTTGTATCCACCCCTTAAATATACATTGTCATTCCAATTATATTCCATGCCGATATTAAGAGTCTGTGTATTGTCATTCGGTATCAACGCGTCGGCAGATACCGTGAATTTTGACGATGAAAATTTTACGACATCCATACCTACACCAACACGGAAAAACAGAGGCAATGTCCAAGAGTCGGTTTTAAGTATCGAAGTGATCGCGGAATTGTTCCCGCCATCCCCAGGAGCAAGATCGATGGCGCGGAATAAGTCTTTTCCTGACATTTGCATCTCCGTACCGAAGTTCGAAATACTCATTCCTATTTTCATATCATTAAAATATGTTCTGAACAAAATCCCCACATCAAGAGCGAATGCCGTGGCGGTTGAATTCCATATCCGCTGATGAATATATTTTACCGTTCCCCCGATTGAAAACCGGTCTGTCAGGTTCCTCGCATATGATAATCCCACAGCCATGTCAACCGCATCCCAGTTTTGCTGTATCCCTTCAGGATTTTCAACTGTTGTTATTTCTTCTTCGCCATAATTCAGATATGTTACATGCAAGCCGATCGCATTGTCAGAGTCCAGCGCGATAACCAAGCCGGTCCAATTCAATTCAGTGTCGACCAGCCATGGTGTATGCGACACGATCAATTCGTTCCGGTCAAGTCTCGAGATCCCTCCGGGATTCAGATATAATGAAGTCGCATCATTCGCTATCGCGACAAATGAACCGCCTGTTGCGGATGCCCGCGGAGATACTCCAATTCCTAAAAAGGGGGCGGCGGTTGTTCCGACCTTAGACTGGCTCCAAATAATTCCTGATGTGATGAACAAGAGCGTTATTAAAATATTTATTTTCTTCATTTTTACCACCTTAAGTCAAATATTTTCACTTGATGATTGCAAATTTGCCGTATTGTACACCAACCTCCGGCGCGTCAATGACGAAGAAATATATTCCGTATGCTATGTCGAGATTTTCTTTGTTTCGCAGGTTCCAATTGACATTACCTTCGTACATGCTGCCGTTCTGGTACAAGGTAATTACATGTTCGCCCCTGACGGTGTATATCTCAATCTTTGATCCCATCGGTACATTTGTGAATGTAATTTTACGTTCGCCCCTTCCTGTAATTCCTGTGGGAAGCGGCAATTCCTGTGTTGACGCCCCGACATAAGGATTCGGTACGACCTTTACTTTTTGAATTTCGGATTTTGCTTTTTGAGGATTTATTTTCGGACCGACCACCGTGAATTCAAATTCATCATTCCTGTTAAACGGTTTACTTATGAAGATGTTTATCTTATCGCCGCTGCGTGGCCTGCGTGATGTGGCATCGTTACCGGAAAATGTAATCAACCAAGAGATTGTATTTCGTGAGAGTGAATCAATTAAAATTATTGCGTCCTGGTCCGATAAACTATCCGGGACCGGATTACCGGCTTTTCTTTCAAGGAATCCATACTTGATTTCTATCCTATTGTTTGGATCGGTTGTGTTGAATATTTTGAAATTTGTCCGTTTTGCCGGGACAGTATTTCCCAGGTAAGACGTTAATGGGACAGACCACTGATCATAAGTATCGAAAAACACAATCTCATAATTAAATGGAGTAGCGGCTCCTTTGACTCGATTGATATTATTAAGATCGAATGTTCTGATAGATATTTTTAATAAATTTGATCTTGTCGGATCAGACCATTGGGTTTTTAAAGTATCAATTTTTATATCCCACTGGTTTTCGAACGAAAGTGTTATGCCGTCAAATATATCTGAATCTTTTGATTCTGTTAAATAAGGGGTCCCCTGAATGTATGGACTTTTATCAATAACAATAGTGGGTGATTGGGGATCGGTTACGTTTGTGATCCGATAGTAAGAAGTAACAGGGATCATTTCCAGATTATCCTTATGGTCAAGGCTTGGTTCTCCGACGTCCGGTTTACCGTTTCCCTGACTTCCGTCGCGATCAATGGTTATCGAATCCCCGTCGGCGCCAACGTCATCGCCCCAGGAAATAATTTGTCCCATTGTGTTTTTTATGTGATTTCTCCAGTTATTATTGTTATCGACACCATCGTTGGTTGTGTCGAAAATTTTCAGAACGTATTTGTTACCGTCTTTCAATAACGTCTGATCTACTACATTATAAAATATTTTTCCTTCAGCCGATCCTTTGTTTTTTGTTAACTGAATTCCGGTTGGCGGATACTCGTAACCAATGGGGGGCTTTTGCGGAATAACCGAGGCAGTATTAATGTCTGTTGTAATTTTTCCGGCAACGTCTCTTGCGATAAATTTGTTGTTTTCCGAAGGCGGGAGGTTCTTCTCGATATCGCCCCTGTCGTACGCAACAACAGCATAATAATAGAGCTTTCCGTTCTGGACTGTGCTATCGACAAACGAATGCTGAACACCGACGTCATCGCCAAGATAATATTTTACCCCCTTACCAAAATCATTTGTGAAATAACCCCGGATATTATTTTTAAGATCGAATTGCGCCAAAGATCTGTCGAAGAGAGGAATTCCTTTCCCGTCAGTAATTACGCGGATATCATTAAAGTTAGGTTCCGTTGAACGGTAAATTTTATAACCTTCGAAATCGTTAATTTTCAAATCGGTATCGAAAGTTTTTTCCATCGCTTTTCTGTCCCAATATAGCGTGACTCTTCCGTCGCCAGGAACAGCATTCAGCTTCGGTTTTTCAGGCGGACGCGCGAACCGGTAGTTGCTGTTGTAGATCTGTTTCATCGTCTTCAGGTTTTCATACAGAGAGGTTGTATCGATGACCTGAGGTGCGCTGTTGCCTCGTTCGCCGTAAAATAAAGCGAGTGAGAATCTCTCGGTTTTACCGGCGGGAAGTGGAAAATATCCCGAACCATAAATAAAATCACCATCTTCTCCGCGCGTAGCTACATTATTTACAAAGTTTGTTGGCACCTTAAAAAATCCGGGGATCATTCTTTGCCAGAGGCCTTCGTCGTTTGCCATGGAAATGTTACCTGCAGGGACGAAATACTCGAAACTTGTCAGACCAATCATGTCTGATTCGTGTATATCAAGAGCATCGAAATTGGGTTCGCCCGGATCGGGAACGCCATTTCCTTCACCAAAATCACCGGTTCCGGCTACACCGTCAGCTCCGACGTCATCTGTCAAAGGATCCCAGTCGCCATCGTTATCGATACCGTCATCTCTCGCTTCGTCGATCATGAGATTGTTTAATCCGGAACCTATAAAATAATTTTTGTACTTGACCGGACTGAGTTTCTCGAATAATATAAGTCCCTGCGGGGTTCTTCTGATCTGTTTGTAATGAACCTCAAGATTTTCGTCGATCAGTCCGTCCAGGTCGTCATCAAGCCCGTTATTGATTTTCTCCACAAGCGTATCGCCGAGAGCGACAGAAAATGTTTTTCCCATTGATGTGAAATTTGTCCTTGCTGCCGGAACATTAACTACCGTTCTCTGATAAGTTTTTCTGTCGATCAGAACTATCTTATTGTTCGGAAAATTCGGATTTGATCCGGGATTCGATGAAAGAATTCTCTGACCGAAATCGAATTCTGTAAACAGATCACCGGGGCCATCGTCTCCGTCATTATCTATTCCATCATAAGAATTACTCGGGCTTTCCAGAAAAGCATATCCGATAAAGCCAACGCTGCCCGGGTTTGGCTGCCATTTGGGATTTGCCTGCGGGCTGATATTCCAGTCGTAATCCCAGCTATAAGTCAGGTCTTCCCGCACATCGAAAAAACTTACGTCATCGTTCCATTCGTTTCCGCTGATCCCTAAGTATGTTCCGACTATCATGCCGAAGGCAACCTTCGGGTAGTCAATCTTACTCTTGTTTGTAATTTCATAAAGCCAGAAGATGCCATCCTGCGCGAGGAAGTTGTTCCACTGGAGAGCGCGAACTTTTACTTCCAATCCCAGACCCTTTCTGCTTAAGTCCGTAGAGTCAGGAATGAACATAAAAGCGGATGAGTCAGCGCTAAATACTTTCCATGTCGGAGAGAAAAATTCCTCATCAGCGTTATCGTCCATTTTGAAATAGGTTTCCTGATCAGCGTTTGTTATTCCTCTTCCGAAATAACCATTCCAGTCAGGATTTCCCTGATTGTTGATCCATGTCGGACGGTCGGGCCAGAAGTGGGGCCAGGTATCCCTGATGTTACTTATTGCTACGCTGGATCCCGGAATATTTCGGATTGGATTTGCGTATCCAGGAATTGGCTCGAATCCCCAAAACGCACCGCCCCCCGGAGGTCCGTCTCCTCCACCCGGACGATCGACGGGGCAGATGACAACTGAATTGAATGTGGTATCGACAATTGTTCTGTCAGGTCTTCTCTTTTTTACCGGAATTTCAACAGCGACCAGAGGAGAAACGTCTCCGACATAACCGTTGTCGTCATATTTCCATGCGCCGCGCGGTCCGATTCCGTCCGGTTGTGCGATTACACCCCAGTTCCCAAAAACAGTTTTAACGCGGTTGCCATTCAATGTTCCGGATTTTCTTGCTGTCCTATCTCCCTTTAAGTCCTGAGCGGTCAGCGAAAATGTTGCAAACAAAATTGAAATCAAGAAAATGAAATTTTTCATATTAGTCTTATTTAGAAATAAATAGTTGCCCCAAGTTCAATCGTTCTGGGTTGTGAGTAAAATGTCGGATTCGTATAAAATTCTCCTAAAGTATTTACAAGCTCGGGCTGCTGATTACGACGCGCGAGCAATTCATCGATAGTGAAATCGGCTCTTCCGGAATCTCTGTAAATGTTTACCTGATTTTTTATGTCAAATAAATTGATAATTCTTGTGAATATGTTCGTTCTCAAACCGAATAAATTAATATCTTTATAGCCTCTGAAATCAACGTTAAAGAAAAAAGGTTTTGTCTCACTGTTTGTGAGCAGAATTCCGATATCGCTGGATTGCGTCGGAGTATAGGGAGTGCCGCTTCCGAGCTGGACAAGGAAACTTATACCCCAGTTATCAGGCTTGAAGTAATTGATCGTTGAATTCAATGAATGCCTTTGGTCCCAGTCGAGAAGTATCAGCTGAGTTTCTGGCAGTCTTCCGCCGGCGATCGCGTTTCGAGTTGAAGCAGGATCGCTTGAGTTCCCCTTGGCGATCTGGAAAGTATAATCAAGCGTCGCGTTAAAGCCGGTCGTGAACCTTTGATTAAGCGAAATTATTATTCCTCTGACAAATCCGAAATCGCTATTCACATATTTACTGTATTTTGCCGATCCACCGAATATAAAAATTTCCTCTGCTCTTGTTCCGGCCAGGTTCCGTATATCTCTCACATATCCTGTAAGAAATAAACTCAGATAATCCGTGAGCTGTTGCTGAAGACCGATCTCGTAACTTATGGTTTGCTGTGGTTCCAGATCGGAATTGCCTACTACGCCGATGTTTCCTGTTCCCGTACCGAGCTTGAAATAGAGGTTCTGATACAACAGGTCAAATGCCGGCAGCTGAAAAAAATGTCCGTAGGAGAAATGTAGTATGCCCCGATCAGTTATCGGGAACGCTATGCCTACGCGTGGACTTACCTGAAACTTATCGCTTGGCTTGTCATACCAATAAATCATCCTCTCTTCGAACGTCTTATTTACCTCGCCCGGCTGTTGCACACCATCACCGTTTGCATCATGAAATCTATTTGATGGTTTTAGAGGATCGAAAATGTTTGGGTCAGAAGGGTCTGACAATATCCATCCGTCTGACCTGAAAAAATCGGCACGGACGCCAACATTTACAATCATGTCCGAAAATTCCATCTTATCCTGAATATATGCCGATATTTCAAATGGTTTTCTATTATAATAGTTATAAGATCTGCTAGAAATATCCGGGATAGTAGTCGAGATGAAAGGATTATTGTCATCCTTGTCGGTATTCGGATTTCTGCTCAGGTCATCTACGGAAGGGATCAGGAAAATATCCTCAAAAACAAGGTTATGCTGTCTGAATTCAAAGCCGAATTTTATTAATTGAGTTTGTACAATTTGCGATGTAAGGTCGAATTTGCCAGTCCAGGTTTCTGTGAGTCTTCTGAAGTGCTGAAGATTTCCGCCGCCGGTTTTAAAGCTGAATGCCGGTTGTTGATTGATCAAAGACGGATGAGTGTAACGAGGATCGTGTTTGTCCTTGTAATGATAATGCCAGTATGTTTTCAGGAAATTTGATATCCCGGCAGTATAAAAAGTACTATTGGTTAAACTATGGGTCGCCATAAGAATGTGGGAAAATCCATTGCGGAACCGACTCAGATTACCGTCAGGATTATACTTCAGGCTGAAATCAAAATCCTGATAATTTACTTTATCTATAAAGTAGTTATGAGAAAGCCTAAAATTTTTAAATAAATTTAAAGACGTCTTCAACTGAAAATAATATTTTTGATTCCAGTTCATCGGAACCAGCTCATCATCTCCTGATCTGTTTATATTCCATTTGGTAACATCCGGATCGGCGTTTTTTGTGATATCCCATGGATTATATTTTCTTATTCCCCAGAGCCATCCGTCGCTGAAATAGTATCGTCCGTTGGTATAAAAAAACAATCTGTCGCTGATTATCGGTCCGCTTAAATTTATCTCGTAGTTTTGTACTGATACGGGATTGATCTTATCAATAGCCAGAAAAATATCATCGTGTGTGCTGAGGTTGTCGCCAATATATGCCGTGACGGATCCTTTATATGTATCGGAACCGTCTTTTGTTGATATGTTGACGATCCCCGACATTGCTTGTCCGTATTCCGCATTAAAAGCGCCGCTTACAAGCTGGAGCTCCTGAATTGCGTCCTTGCCAACCTCAATTACAATTCCTCCGTCGTAAACGTCGGTTACAGGAATTCCGTCTACCCAGTAAGCGATTTCTCCTTTACGTCCGCCGCGAACATGTCCGTCCATAACTCCTGCCTGTAAATTCACAATATCATTAAACTCGCGTATGGGAAGTGTCTCAATTTGTTCGGAACTGATGATCGATGTTGATGCTGTCAGATCTTTCTGTACCAATGGTCTCTCTGCGGTAATAACAACTTCGGTAACCTCCAATACTGTTTCGTTGAGTTCAAAATTTTGAGTAGTAGTAAGATCAATTTGCACTTTTATATTTTTAACACTAACAGGATTATATCCCAGAATGGAAGCCTTCAGGACGTAAGTGCCGGGAGGGATGTTTAGTATTGTATAATTCCCGTTTATATCGCTGGCGGCTCCAAGATTTGTTCCCTCAATCACAACGATCGCATTTATCAGTGGTTCTTTTAATTTAGCATCGGTAATTTTTCCGGTAATTTTTCCGGTATTACCGGCATATAAACTGATTGAGCAAAAAGAAATAAAAAATAAGCAAATTGAGATAATTGATAATATTTTATGTCGCACAGGGGATGCTCCTCAAGATAATTAATCCTATTGACAAAAAATAAATTAAATTGCCTTAAAAAACAAATTACAGTTTCTTCTATAAAAATAACAAATTTCTTGAATTTTCAAAATAGTGTGATTATATTCATTACGCCGCTATTCTATAGTATTAGAAACGAAAGGAAATGAAATTTGGGTTCCGTTAGACTCAATAAGATATCAAAAATATTCGAGCCCGATGTAAAGGTTGTCCATAATATTGATTTAGAAGTTAGGGACAAGGAATTTATCGTGCTCGTAGGCCCGTCGGGATGCGGAAAATCGACGATTTTGAGGATGATCGCGGGACTGGAAGACATTTCCGAAGGCACTATACTAATAGACGATGTTATTGTTAATGATACACCGGCTAAGGACAGGGATATTGCGATGGTTTTTCAAAACTATGCTTTATACCCGCATATGGATGTTTATGGAAACATGGCTTTTGGTTTAAAATTAAGAAATTTTCCGAAGGAGGAAATCAAGCAACGCGTTAAACAAGCGGCTGATATTTTAGGGATAGGAAAACTTCTTGCCCGTAAGCCGAAAGCATTATCAGGCGGGCAACGACAGCGCGTCGCTCTCGGAAGAGCGATTGTTAGGAAACCGAAAGTTTTTCTCTTTGATGAACCCCTGAGCAATCTGGATGCCAATCTCAGAGTGCAAATGAGAACTGAAATTTCAAAACTACATAATCAGATCGAAACCACAATGATCTATGTAACTCATGATCAGGTTGAGGCAATGTCGATGGGGGATAGGATTGTTGTGTTGAAAGACGGGCGCATTCATCAGGTTGATACACCGTTGAATATATATAACGCCCCGGCGGATAAGTTTGTTGCTTCATTTATTGGGAGTCCCACAATGAATTTTGTTAAGGGTGTTCTTGAAAGTACACAATATTTAAAGTTCACTTCCGCTGAAGCAAGTATAGATATTAAAATTATCGACCAACACCGGAACAAACTTGAATCCTTTATTAATGAAAATGTAATCGTCGGTATACGTCCGGAAATAATTTCCTTGAGGAATTCCGGAGGATCGGATGCCCGAATTATCGGCAATATCGATGTGATTGAAACTGTAGGAAACGAGATGTTTGTATATTTTCATTCAGGCGAGAGCGATGAGATTGTCGCAAGAATACCCCCGGATCATAATCTTACAGTAAATTCGCAGGAGAGTTTTTATATCGACACCGAGAAGCTTCACTTCTTTAACGCTGAAACAGAAACAAGAATAAAATAATCCAACAGATATGAAGAAACTAATGGGAATTAATAAACGAATCGGGAAAACCAGGAGGAGTGTTTACGCTTGTATTACGAAAACATCCGGAAGGGTGGAAAATTGTAAATGACCATACATCGCTGCTTAGAGAATAGATTTGTTTTTTTTTAAGTTTTTTTCTATATTTGAGCGTTAAAATTCCGCGATAGCTCAATGGTAGAGCATGCGGCTGTTAACCGCAGGGTTGTAGGTTCGAGCCCTACTCGCGGAGCCAAAAAGAAAGAAACCTCAAGCAAACTAACTTGAGGTTTCCTATTTTATGGATGAGATTATTTCTTACATAGTTTATGCTTTGTATTCAAAAGCTCACAACAAAATTTATATAGGTCAAACAAGTGACCTTGAAAGGAGACTTTTAGAACACAATGATGGGCTATCGGATTACACATCCAGATTTATTCCGTGGGAAGTTGTTTATAAAGAAAATTACAATACTAGATCAGAAGCATTAAAACGAGAAAAACAGTTAAAGTCGCAAAAAGGGAGGGAATTCATCTGGAATATAATTAAAACTAGAAATTTGTAATCATATTTTTTAAGTTGTAGGTTCGATCCGTTGACTAACGGACTACTCGCGGAGCACTCCTGAAAAAGAGGCTGTCTCAAAAGTGAGTCAGCCTCTTTCATTTTTTTATAGGAAATGAAACTAA